>DASRYU010000070.1:0-14219 GCA_035687045.1 Thermoplasmatota archaeon
CGTGCCCAGACCGTGTGCGCGCGGAGCGGGGGGCAGCGGCAGCTTGACGCCGACGGAGCGCGTTCGCGGCCTGACCTCTCCATGCGCGTCCCGGCCGTCCTTCTCTGCCTCGCCCTCCTCGCGCCGCTGGCGCTCGCGCCCTCCGCCACCGCCATCGTCGTCGTGGCCCCTCGCTGGGGCGGCTCCGGCGGCGTCGGCGCGCTCACGGACGTCGGCAACGGCGTGCTCAGCGTGGGCGGCGGCTGGCCCCACCTTCGCAACGTCGTCTACCCCGCGGGCAACACGTTCCTCGAGGTCACCGGCGGCGGCGAGACGTACATGCTCGGCTACAACGGCGTCATGGTCGGCCTCTTCCACGGCGGCATGAGCTTCGGGGACTACGCGCCCCTGGACGCGCACACGCTCGCGAAGATCGACACGACGGTGCAGGACGGCGTCACGGTCGTCGCGGCCGCGCGCGTCGCGCCGTCGGCCACGCCCGTCTTCACCCTGTCCTACTGGATCCACAACGGCGGCGCCGCGCCCCTCACCGGCGTCACGCTCACCGAGATCGTCGAGCCCAACGCGAACTCCGCGAACGAGGAGACGACCGCCTTCGACGCGCAGCTTGGCGCGACCGTCAGCCAGAACGCGCACGGCGCGGCCGCCAAGCTCGCCGTCCTCCCGTGCCAGGCGACGATCGGCCACGCCATCGGGTCCGACGCGATCTTCTTCGAGGTGTCGCAGGGCATCTTCAACGGCGCCGCGAGCTATACGGGCGACTCGTGGCTCGCGCACGGGCTCGCGCTGGGCACCATCGCGCCCGGCGAGATCCGCCAGGTCGACTTCGTGTTCCGGCTCGCGGCGAGCGGCGGAAGCGTCGCGGACGCCGCGTCCTGGTGCCCGCCGCCCAGCGCGCCGCCCCTCGGCTCCGAGGTCCCGGACCTCGCGATCGTGGGCTTCCAGGTGGAGAGGGGCTTCTTCGGCACGTTCGCGCAGGCGCGCATCGCGGTGAGGAACGTCGGCTCCGTCGCGGCGCCCGCGGGAAGCGCGGAGTTCGTGACCTGCCCCGCGACGTTCGGCCGGTGCAGCGGCGTGAGCGGCCTCTCGGTCCCTCCGCTCGGGCCCGGGCAGACGACGCTCGTGACCTACTCCTTCGACCACGGGCTCGCCGCCGGCGCGTGGCGCGCGACCGCCATGGCCGGAGCGCCCGGCGAGGCGAACCTCGCCAACAACCACGCGACGTTCGGCTACGACGTCACGCCCACCGTGTTCGGCGTCGGCGTGGGCCTGTAGGCGCTCCGACCGCTGCGGCCTCAACAACGCTTAAGTGCGCTCCTGCCGGCTCGCCCTCGATGCGCGCCTTCCCGCTCCTCGTCGCGCTGGCGCTTGTCGCCGGCTGCACGGGGGCGGAGGAGGAGAGGCCGCTCGCGAGCGCCGTCTCGCAGCTGGCGGGCCCCTCGGAGGAGGAGCTTGCGCGCACGCCAGGCGTGCTCCAGGGCATCGTCCACACGCCGGCGCTCGTCCCCATCTTCGGCGCCCGCGTGACCGAAGAGCGGCTGGGGCTCGCTGCCACGAGCGACGCGGCCGGCTTCTTCCGCCTCGAGGGGCTCGTGACGGGCGCGCACCTCCTGACCGTCGCGGCGGAGGGGCATCTCACGCGGAGCATCACGGTGAACACGCGCAACGGCACGACGCTCGAGGTGAACGTGAGCCTCCAGCCGGCGCCGCCGTCGGAAGGCTACGTGGAGACGCGCGAGCTGCAGGGCTTCCTCGGGTGCGCCGCGCTCGTCGCGGGCCGCTCGCACGACTGCGCGAGCGCCGACGCGAACCATCGCGACATCTTCGAGTTCGAGCTCGCCGACGACGCGAAGCTCGCGGTCCTCGAGCTCTCGTGGGACGCCTCGGCCACGCCTGCCGCGCCGCGCATGACGCTCTTCGCGGAGACCGTGGGCTACGGCGCGCAGGACCTTGACCTGGGCAACGCGACCGGCTCGGGCTACGCGCGCATCGTCGTGCCGCAGGCCGTCATGGAGAAGTACTACCCGGAAGGGGGGCTGATGCGCGCGACCGTCTCCCTTGCGGAGGGGGACGCGCCCGCCGCGCTCGCGGTGCAGGCGAAGTTCGTCGTCTACGTCTCGGTGTTCTACCACCAGCCGGGCGACGAGGCCTTCAGCATCATCCGTAGCGCGTGACGAGCGCGTCGAGCGCCTTCTTCTGCTCGGGCCAGTGGAGCCGCGCGGCCGCCTTCTCGGGCGCGAGCCACTCCATCGCGGTGTGCTCCTCCGAGAGCTCGATCTCGCCGCCCTTCGGGAAGGCCGCGGCGAACACCGTCTCGTGGAAGCGCTTCCCCTTCTTCTCGTAGGTGAACGTGAGGCCGAGCGGTTCGGGCGCAAGCTCGCACGAGAGCTCCTCCAGACACTCGCGCATCGCCGCCACGCGGATCTGCTCGTGCGCGTCCACGTTCCCCGTCACCGGCGCCCAGTCCTCCTCCGCGCCTTCGCGCGAAGGGCGGGCCCGCTTGAGGAGGAGCACCTCGAGAGGGTCGCGGCGATACACGAACACCTGCACCTTGCGGCGAAGCATCGTTCGGGCGAAGCGCTGATACCCGCTTCAGCGCTTCGGCGCGCGTGGAGTTCGTCAGCGTCTACGTCACGTGCCCCGACGAGGCGACGGCGGAGCGCGTGGCGCGCGAGCTTCTGGAGCGCCGCCTCGTCGCGTGCGCGAACATCCTCGGAGGCGTGCGGAGCCTCTACCGCTGGGAGGGTCGCATCCAGGACGACCGCGAGGTGGCGATGTTCCTCAAGACGCGGCGGGAGCTTCTGCGCGACGTGGAGGCCGCCGTGCGCGCGACGCACCCCTACGACACGCCGTGCGTCGTCGCGTTCGACCTTCTCGGCGGCAGCAAGGCGTACTTCGACTGGGTCGCCCAGGAGACAAGCGCAAGCCCGGCAGGCAGCTCCGCGGGCGCTTCACCTTCTTGAAGAGCACGCAATGGCCGGTCGGGCGTTTCCCGCACGGACTTGACCTGGACAGGGGCGAGCACCTAGAGCCTCAACAGGGGGAAGGTCTCTGGACCGACGTCACGTCCTCGTCATCAGCGCCACGCTGCTCTTCGTCGTCAGCGCGCTCGTTCCCGCCGTCGAGGCGCAGACCCCCACGGGGAGCTCCATCGCTGCCGCCATCGACAGCGGCGCGCAGCAGTCGCTCGCGGCCCTTCTCCCCACGAGCGAGGCGTACCAGCGCGCGACGCAGGTCGTCGAAGGCCTGAAGGCCGGCGTGCCCTCCCCCGCGCCCGTTGCCACGGCCGCGCAGCTCGATGATATCACGGCCTTCGCGCGCGGCGCCGTCCGCGGCGCCCTCGCCGACCCCACCACCCTCACGACCTCCGAGGAGCGCGCCCAGCTGCGCAGCTTCGCGAAGGGGTACGTCTCCGGCGCGCTCGCGGAGCTTGCGGCGACGCCGAGCGCCGGCCGCGCGGCGGTCGACGAGGCCGTCGCGCGCGGCGTCTTCGCCGGCGCCACGCAGGCGGTCCTCGGCCCCGAGCCCGTCCTCTCCGGCGAGAGCATGGAAGCCTACGCGCGCACGCTCGCGGCGGAGACGTTCGACGAGCTGGAGCGCAACGGCGCGCTCCTCGCGGACCTCGCCGGCTCCCCCGCGCTCTCCGACATCACCCTCTTCGCCTCCGACGTCGCGCGCGGCCAGCTCGAGAGCATCCCGGTCCACGTCGCGCGCGCGCAGCTCGACGCCATCGCGTTCTGGGGCGCCGGCACGCTCGACGGCATGGTCGTCGGCGTCGTCACCGGGTTCCCGCAGGGCGTCCCCGCTCCCGCCAAGGAGGACCTCCGCCGCTGGTTCCGCGCCGTCGCCGAGGGGCACGAAGGCACGCCTCCGTGGAGCGAGCCGTCCTCCCTTCCGCTCCTTCTCGCATGGGCCGACGCCAGCGCCGCCGCGGCCGTCACGGCCGTCGACCGCGCGCGCGACGTCGTCACCGGCGCCTCGCCCCCCTCCACGCTCGACGAGATCGGCGCCTGGGGCGTCGGCCTCGCCCACGGCGCGTACGAGCGCCTCGACGCGCTCGGCCGCGCGACGCCCGCCCTCGAGCGCGACGTCCGCGCGTACGCCGAGGGCGCCACGGGTCCGGGCCTCGAGTACCTCCTCACGCGCCCGCACCCGTCGCTCGACCCCGCGGCCGTGACCGCGTACGCCGAGGGCATGACCGGCGGCGCGGACGACCTGCGCGGCGCGACGCTGCGCGCCCTCGGGCTCACGGAGACCTTCCTCGAGGACCTCGCGACCGGCGTCACGAAGCTCCCCAGCGCGACCACGCCGCTCCAGTCGGCGACGCTCGAAGCCTACCTCACGGGCGTCACGGACCGCCTCACGCTGCGCCTCGAAGGCGTGGCCGCGGTCGTGAGCGAGGAGGACCCGAAGCTTCTCGCCGCCATGGCGGAAGGCCTCGCCACCGGCGCGGCCGGCATCGCGGGCGGCCCCGCCCTCTCGCGCCCGCAGCTTGCGCACGCGATGGGCAACGGCCTCACCGCAGGCTTCCTCGAGACGCGCAACCCGCGCGTGCTCGCGGAGGCCACGTTCAACTACACGGAGGCCGCGAAGACGTTGGTCGGCGCGACACCTCCCGCCTCGCTCGTCGCCATCAACGAGCTCGCGCAGTCGACCGCGCGCGACCCCTACAACGCCATCCAACAGTACGCCGCGACCATGGGCCGCGCGCCCGTCTCGTGGGCCGAGAACAAGAGCCTCGGCGTCGCGGACCAGGCCTGGGGCGGCCTCGACGACCTCCTCTGGCTCTCCGCGTTCACGAACGCGAGCGCGCCCATCATCCTCGACGAGGTGCGCCAGGCGCTCGCGGAGCCCGACCCGCAGCCCACGCTCGACGCGCTCCACGCCTACGCGGCGCACGTCACCGGAAGCCTCCCCGACCCCGACCTCCGCCAGGCGATCGACAACCTCACCGCGTCGGAGTACCGCGCGCACGCGCGCCGCTTCGCGCAGTTCACGCTCACGCCGCTCGACTGGGTCGCCGGCAAGGAGGAGCGCGCCGCCGCACGCGAGGCGCTCCAGGCCACCCTGTCCAACGCGAAGAGCCTCGAGCGCTTCCGCGACGCCGAGTACTCGCAGGCCGCCATCGCGCTCCTGCAGGCCACGGGCGACGGCCTCAAGGAAGGACGCCCCTACCCGCGCGAGCTCGCGCGCGAGCTCAAGGGCGAAGGCTTCGTCCCGCCGTGGGTCGGCGGCGCCGTCGAGGCCATCCAGGAGGTCCCGACCGCTGAGGTCCGGGGCGACATCAGCAGCCGCGTGCTGTGGTTCAAGACCGCCGCGAGCGTCGTGCGCCCCATCGCGCGCGAGGCCACGGCCTCCCAGGCCGAGGCGACGCGGGAGTTCGCGAAGGAGACGCACGCGTGGGTCCTCGCCACCCCCGAGCGCCTCCCGTCCGCGACGCAGCCCGACCTTCCGCTCGTGAGCTTCCTGCAGGCGAGCCTCAACGCGACCTTCGCGACGCTTCCTGCCGTCATGACGGACGAGGAGCGCGCGGCGGTCGTCGCGTACGCCGAAGGCGTCCAGCGCGCCGTGAACGCGACGCCTGCCCTCGCGGACCCGCTCCAGTGGGGCGCGCCCGACCACGCCGCGATGGAAGCCTACGTGGGCGGCATCGCGAGCGGCCTCGGCCTCGTGCAGGAAGAGACCCGCCTCTACCTCTGCACGCGCGGGATCAACGTCAGCGGATGCCCGCCCAAGGAGAAGGCGTGCGACGGCGAGTGCCCCGCTCCCGACCCGCAGCCCGACCCCGAGCCCCAGCCCGACCCGTCGCCGCCGCGCTGCGAGTTCGACTGCGAGTTCGGCCGGTACCTCGACAACCTCGCCGCGTGGTCGGAGAACCTCACCGCGGGCGGCGTCTCGCAGATGGAGCTCCCCAACGCCACGCCCACGCGCACCGGCATCGCGTTCGTCGCCCGCTGGGCCACGGAGGTCCTGGCCGGCCACGGCGTCTGCCCGGAGTTCGAGTCGCCGACGTTCGAGTGCGACGGCCCGCGCGGCCCCGTCATGGAGTTCGCGCACGCCCGCAACGAGAGCGTCGCCGCCTTCGCGAGCGCCATCTCGCAAGGCTACAACAACTACATCGACCTCAGCGACCCGCCGCACGGCCTCACGCGCCCCGTGAGCGACCCCATCCTCGCGTGGGCCGCGGGCGTGCAGAACGCGGTGGGCGTCGGCCTCCTCCAGCCCGAGCGCTTCCAGCCCTCCGACGAGCCCGCTCCGGGCGCGCCCGTCGGCGCGCCGCCGCGCGACCCCAGCGACCCCGCCTTCCGCGAGGAGCTGCGCGCGTGGACGGAGAGCGTCCTGCGCGCGCCCGGCCAGGCGTACGACCGCCTCTGGGTCCCCTTCCCCGACACGACCGGCCTCAACCAGACGCTCATGGACCTCGACTACCTCTGGGGCCACGTCATCTGGGAGGGCGGCTACGACGCGCTCGACCAGTCCAGCGCGAACCTCTCGAACATCATCATCCACGCGACGCCCGACGCCGCGCTCGACGCCATCGCGCTCGGCCTCGCCAACGCGACGCGCGACATCATGGTCGACCCGCTCGCGCACGACCTCCAGCTCCTCCTCGCGTGGTACCAGGGTCTCGCGCACGGCGGCGTCGAGGCCGTGCTCACCGGCGCCGGCACGGTGCGCGACGAGCAGGTGGGCACCATCGCCGCCTACCTCGAGCACGTCGCCGGCACCTACGCGCCCCCCGCGCCCCCCGCGGGATCCGTCGTCAAGCTCCTCTTCCCGCCCGACGAGGAGGACGACGACGAGGACGAGGACAACGATGGCGACGACGGCGGCGACGGCGGCGAGAAGCCCCCCGCACCCCCGTCCCCGACGTCGGTCTATCTCACGAACATGCAGTCGCACGCGGCCGGCATCGGCGGCGCCGTCCTGCAGGCGCCCGTGAAGCCGTTCGCCGCGAACGCGACGGCCTACGGCGCGCTCCACCTCTCGTACGTCTCGGCCATCGTCAACGCGACCACGGCGCTCCCGCCCGTCTCCCCCGACGCCGGCTTCCCGGCGCGGCTCTCCGCGTGGACGAAGGCGCAGGCGGAGGCGGCGTCGCGCGCGCCCCCGACCTCGGCCGAGCGCGCGACGGTCCAGCCGGACGCCGCGATGGCGCTCGCGTTCGTCGGGTCGTTCGCGGGCACGAGCCCGTGGAACCTCCCGCCCGACGCGACGTCGAAGGCCACGTGGGCGCACGCCGCCGTGCAGGGCGGCATCGCCGCCGCGTGCCCGTCGACCGACGCCGCGCGCTGCCAGACCATCGGCGGCATCCTCGGCGACGGCTTCGGCCTCGCGCTCCCGCAGGAAGCCTCGTCCACGCCAGTCCCCCTTCCGCAGGAGGCCGCCCTCCTCCAGGGCATCGCGAGCGGCGCCGCCCAGGGGCTCGTCGACGCGACGCCCGGCGCCGCGTCCGTGGGCCTCGTGAGCGGCCTCGTGCAGGGGCTCGTGCCGGAGGCCGCGGGCCGTCCGGAGGCGCAGCAGGTCGCGACCGCCGTCGCCACGGCGCTCGGCCCCGCCCTCTCGAAGCTCCCCGCAAGCTGGGTCGAGCCCGCCGCGCGCGAGATGTCGACGGCGCTCCTGAGCGCCGAGCCCGCGCGCTATCAGGCGCTCGCGAACGGCAGCGTCGCGCTCCTCCTCGCGCGCGCCCAGGGCGACGCGAACGGCGTCCAGCCGATGCAGCAGGAGCTGCGCGCCTTCCTCTCGCCCGGCGGGAACGGCGGCCCCAGCGTCAGCGTCACCGACGGCGCCCGCACGTACGCGAACGCGCAGCTCGCGAGCGCGCCCGCGCTCGATGGGCAGCGCGCCATCACCGTCACCGTCGCCGCGCCGGCGTCCTCCTCCGCGCGCTCCACGTGGGAGCTCGCGTGGAGCGCCACGGACCCGCGCGCCGCGAACGCGCAGCGCATCGCGCTCACCGGCGCCGACGGCGTCCTCACCGCGAGCTTCGCGCCGGCGACGCTGGAAGCGCTCCCGCGCGCCGCGAGCGTCCGCTTCGTCCTGACCGAATCCACGCCCACCGGCGCGCGCACGCATCCCGCCGAGGGCGCATTCAGCTTCACGCCCGACCGCGACGCGCCCACCGCGACGCTCAGCGCCCCCACGAGCGCGAGCGGCGCGAGCTTCGTCGTCTCGTGGAGCGGCCGCGACGGCGACACCGGCGTCGCGAGCTACAAGGTCGAGGTCCGCGAGGGCGACGGCGCTTGGCGCGAATGGATCGCCGCCACCGGCGAGACGCGCGCGAGCTTCAGCGGCCTCGCCGGGCGCTCGTACGCCTTCCGCGCCACCGCCTTCGACCTCGTCGGCCACGCCAGCGCCCCGAGCGCCGTCGCGACCACGAGCGTCCCCGCGGGCGCGGCCGCGAACCAGCCCCCGAGCGTCGCCTTCGTCGCGCCCGGCGAGGGCGCCGTGTTCGGTCGCAGCGTGAGCGTCGTGCTCGCGGTGAGCGACCCCGACGGCACCGAGCCGGTCGTGCGCCTCTGCTATCGCCAGGCGGAGGCGACGGTGGACATGCCGTGCGCGTACGAAGGCACGAAGAGCGCGCTCGCGCTCGACGCGACGACGCTCGCGGACGGCCGCTACCGCCTCCACGCCATCGCCACCGACGGCACGCTCACGGCCGAAGCCTTGAGCCCCGCCTTCGCCATCGATCGCTCGCCTCCGATGTTCCGCGGCGCCTCCGCGAGCGCGGACCCCGCGCGCGTGCTGCTGAGCGCGTCGCTGGACGACGCGAGCGCCGTCTCCGTCGACGTCGCCGGCCGCACCGTCCCGCTTGTCGAGACGGCGCCCGGCGTCTGGAGCGGATACACGCAGCTCCCGCCCGGAACGCACGAGCTCCACTTCCGCGCCACCGACGCGACGGGGAACAACGCCTCGCTCACGAAGACCGTCGTCGTCCCCGCGCCCCCGCCACCCGCGGGAAGCGCGCCCACCACGCCGACGCACGCGCAGCCGGGCCAGCAGGCGCCGCCCGCGGACGCGCCGGAGTCGCCGCCGAAGGCGAAGGGCACGCCGGGCGCGCCGCTCGCGGTCGTGCTTGTCGCCCTGGCCGCGGTGGCGCTCGCGGTCGGGCGGCGGCGCGGGTAGCGGGGGAAGAGGCGGCGGCGGAAGGGTCACCGGTGGGGTTCATGGGAGCTTCCACGCAGGTGCATCTCAGGTGCGATGCAGGTGCGTCGCACCTGCGTGCCACGTGCGTCACCCGACGCGCCGCACCGGCACGCCCAGCCCCTCGATGATCCGCCGCGCCCACGCGAGCTTCCGCCGCTTCGTCTCCGGCTCCCGCTCGGGCTTCGGCCACGGCTCCTCGAAGTCGAACCCGGCGAGCGCGAGCGCGGTCGCTCCGTGCGCGATGGCGATGCAGCACGCGCGGTCGCCGTCGGTGAAGCCGCCGTAGTTCTCGACGCCGTCGCGCGGCGCGGCCTGCGTCGTCGGCTGCACCGGGCCGCGCATGCGCGGCAGCCACCGGCGAAGAGCTTCCCGGTTGTCGCCGTGCGCGTGCACGAAGAGCGGCGCGCCGCTCGCGAGCTGCGCCTCCACGTCGCCGTCGAGGTCGGTGACGATGGCCTCCGCGCGCCCGAACGCCCAGCCCGCGGCGTCGGTCGCGAGCACGCGCGCGTCGTCGGGGAGCGGCGTCGGGCGCGGCCCCGCGATAGCGACCTCGCCGTCGAGCTGGAGGCGCGGGCGCGGGAGGTGCCGCGCGAGCGCGGCAAGCTCGTCGCGCGCGGCCTCGTCGTCCTCGCGGCTGTAGCCGAAGTCGGCGAGGATGCGCTCGTAGGTGCGCTCCCACGCCGCCTGGTCCACGCGCTCACCCGGGGATGGGGACGAGCGTGAAGCAGAGGATGCCGAGGGCGAACGTGGCCCAGCCGACGATCATGCGCTTCCGGTCGATGCCGCTGACGCCGTCGAGCGTGGGAGGGTGGCGGATGCCGAGGAAACCGATGAGGACGGCGAAGAGGAGCCACCCGCTGAAGCCGGGGTAGCCGAAGGCGGGCGCGAGGCCGACGGCGAGCAGGCCCAGGACGGCGGCGTAGCTCGTGTAGCGGGCGCGCTCGCCGAACATCGCGGCCGCCATGTGCCCGCCGTCGAGCTGCCCCGCGGGGAGGAGGTTGATGCTCGTGACGAGGAGGCCGACCCAACCGGCGTACGCGACGGGGTGGATGAGCACGTCGTCGGGAAGCCCGAAGGGCGCTTCGAGCCAGTCGAAGAGGAGGGGCGTGCCCAGCGTGATGGTGGAGGCGCCGTCGGCGGGAGCGGTGACGCCGGAGGCGGCCGAGAGCGCGAAGCCGATGAGGAGGACGGGGACGGCGATGGCGAGCCCTGCGAGCGGGCCCGCGACGCCGATGTCGAAGAGGGCCTTGCGGTTGGGCATCGGCTCGCGCATGCTGATGAACGCGCCGAACGTGCCGATCTCGATGGCGCTGATGCCCAGCAGCGGCGGGACGGGGAGGAAGAACGGCAGGCTCGCGTCGACGCCGTGCTTCTTGGCGAAGTAGTAGTGGCCGAACTCGTGGACGCCGAGGATGCCCAGGAGCGGGAGGGAGAAGACGAGGAACCCGCGCACGAGGTTCATCGGCTCGAAGACCTGCAGGTAGTACTGCTGCTGCGTGATCTCGGCGAGGCTGCCCGCGGCGCCGTAGTAGAACAGGCCGCTCGCGGAGCCCACAAGCGTCGTGCTCACGACGGTGAGGAGGAAGAGGACGAGGTTGATCGTCCAGCCGCGCCGCGTGCGCGTGGGGCTGCGGAGGACGTAGATGGCGTGCTCGCCGCCCTGGTACTTGAGGAGCGGGACCAGGCCGTCCGCCTTGAGCTCGCGCTTGAGCGCGTCGAAGTCCCCCTCGAGCGTCTCGCGCGGCGCGTCGACGAAGAAGGCGACGACGTGCTCGTCCGATTGCACGTCGTAGACGCGGAACCGCCGCTCGACGCGCGCCCGGAGGGACGCGATGTCCAGGCTCGCGGGCGCCGGGAGCGGTTCGGCCACGCCCGCCGCTAGGCCGACCGCCCCATAAGGCTTGTCGGGCGAAGCGGCGCGCGCCGTTATCCGAGCTCGCGCGCGAGGAGGCGCTCGGCGGCCGCTCCGACCTCGCCGCGACGCGACGCGGGCGCGATGACGCGCAGCCGCCAGTGGTCGCGCTCGGCGGTGGCGAGGTTGCGCACGAGCGCGCTGACCTCGGCGAGGTCCACCGTCGCGCCCTCCGCCGTCACGACGCGCGCGATGCCGGCGGCGCCTTTGGGCGGGCGAGGCACGTCGAGGATGACGTCGTGCGCGGCGAGGCCGACGGCGGAGGCGATGTCGCGCTCGATGGCCGCTTGGCGCGCCGCGTCCTCGGCGAGCGCCGCGATGCGCTCCTCGCGGAAGCTCAGCATCGGCGCCTCGTGCGCGACCTTGAGGAGCTTGCGCTGGTCGACGGCCAGCATCAGGCGCCACGCGTCCGTCTTGCTGTGGCGGAGAAGCATCGTGGCCGCGATGTCGTCCATCACGGGGAGCTGCTCGGGCTTGATCTCGCCGGCCTCCAGCGCGAGGCGCAGCGCGCGCTCGATCATGCGCTCGCCCACGCGCATCGTGCGATGGAAGTAGACCGTCGCGTACATCTGGAGGCGCGTGACGAGAAGCATCTCGGCGGCGGGGACGCTCGAGGCGTGGAGGGCGATGCCTTCCGGCGTGAGCTCGATGTCGCGCGCGAGCCGCACGAGGTCGACGCCGACGTTCACGCCCGTGTAGTGCGCGTCGCGGACAAGGTAGTCCATGCGGTCGACGTCGAGGCCGCCCGAGACGAGGTCGGAGAGGGGGCCTTCGCCGTGGATGAGGCCCGCGACGAGCGCCGGGTCGACGTCGTGGCGCGCGAGGATCTCGCCGATGGCCTTGTTCTGGACGACCTCCGCGCTCACGTCCTCGTGGCTCTTGCGCAGGAAGTCGCGGTAGAGCGGGTCGCTCGTGTGGCTGAAGGGGCCGTGCCCGACGTCGTGGAGGAGCGCGGCCGCCTGCACCGCTTTCCGATCGTCGTCCGAGAGCCGCAGCGACTGCGCCGCGATGCCGGCGAGGTGGTAGGCGCCGAGGCTGTGCTCGAAGCGCGTGTGGTTGGCGCCAGGATAGACGAGGGACCCCGAGCCGAGCTGGTGGATGCGACGCAGGCGCTGGACGCGGGGCATGTCGACGATCTCCTTCGCCCACGCGTCGAGCTGAATGTAGTCGTGGATGGGGTCGCGGACCCGCGTCACGCAGGCGAAGGAGCCTTGTCCGGTATATCAGCAGTGTCCTTCCTTCGCCCGCCGCGCGACGCGAATCGCCAGCCTCATCGGGCACCGCGGCGTGCCCGACGCATGCCCTTCCTCTGGGACCGCCCGCCGCGCGTCATCGGCCACCGCGGCGCGCCGCGCGACGCGCCCGAGAACACGCTGGCGTCGTTCCACACGTGCGCGCGCGGCGGGGTGCGGGCCGCGGAGCTCGACGCGCGCCTCACGGAGGACGGCGCGGTGGTCGTGCACCACGACGCGTTCCTCGGGCGCATCATCCCCGGCGAAGGCGCCATCGAGCGGATGCGCGCCGACGAGCTTCGCGCCAAGGGCGTCCCCCTTCTCGAGGAGGTGCTCGCGCTCGGCCTCGCCTTCGACGTCGAGCTCAAGGCGGACGCGGACAACGCGGCGGAGCTTCCGGCGAAGGCGCTCGAGGTGGTGCGGCGCGCCGACGCCGTGGAGCGCGTGCTCGTCACGAGCTTCGACTGGGACCTCGCGGACGCCTACGCGCGCTTGTCGGGCCGACCGGCCGGCATGATCCTCCCGTTCGTCGCGGACGAGGAGGACCTCGCGAGCTACCCGCGCCTGGGCTTCGTCGCCCTCGCGGAGGACGCGGCCCTGCCGGAGGCGTTCGCCGCCTGCCGCGCGGCGGAGCGGCGCGTGCTCGTGTGGACGGTGAACAGCGACGAGAGCGCGCGGCGGCTCCTGGACGAAGGCGCCGACGGGATCATCACGGACCGGCCGGGGCCTCTTGCGCGAGCGCTTGGGGAAGCCGCGTCTGCGCCATGAGGTCGGAGAGGAGCTTGCGCTCGAGCGCGTCGCACGCGAAGTCCGCGAGCGGCTCGAGGTTCTCGAAGTCGGCGAGGTTGTACGCGACGAGCCGCGCGAGCGCCTCCTCGTCCCCCGTCGTCTCGTACCTTCGCCAGAGCTTCACGGCGTCGTAGCCGGACATGCCGCGCACGCTCTCGTCGCGCACGAAGCCGAGCGTCTCCTCGATGCGCTTGAGGCCCCCCTCGTAGCCGGCGCGGTGGAGGACGACGCGCAGGTCGACGGAGGGCACCTCAGGGAGCTGGACGCCGTCGTTGGCGAGCATGGGCAGGTCGAACGACTGCCCGTTGAAGGTCACGATGCACGTCGCGTCGCGCAGGAACTCCGTCACCGCCGCGGGCGTGTAGTCGCGGCCGCGCACGAACGTGCGGCTCTTCCCGCGCAGGCGAATGCCGACGATGGTGACGTCGTTGTTCTCGCGCTCGCCGCGCGTCTCGATGTCGAGATAGGCGGCGCCCTCGCGGAAGTGCGTGTACGCGCGCCACTGCTCCTGCGGCGGGAGGACGGTCGCGAAGAAGCGCGGGTCGCGGCCAAGCGACGTCTGCGCGAGGGCGAGAAGCTCGTCGTGGCGCGCCTTGAGGCGCTGGCGGATGCCCTTGACGTGCGGCATCGCGCGGTAGTCGGACCACGAGGAGATGCCTCGCTTCCACAGGCGCGCCTCGCGGACGGGCCCGATGCCGGGCAGGAACACGAACGTCCGCGCGAGCACGAGGGTCGATGCGCCCCGACGCCTCCTGAAGCTTTCCCTAGAGGATGGCCGAAGGTGCGTTATTCTTAGGGGGTGCGCGCTCCGGGGACGCATGAGCCTCGACGAGCCGCGCGGCACCGACGCCGTCGTCCGCCGCCTGGTGGAGATCCTCCGCGCGCCTACCGAGGAGGCGCCGCGCGTGGAGCCGCTCGAGCCTGCCCCCGCGCCGCGCCGCGTCGTCGCCGTCGACGGGAGCAGCGTCGTCCTCGCCGAGGCGGGCGAGCGCTTCCTCGCGGCCTACCGCAGCGGCCGCGTCGGGCTGCAGAACGGGGCGGCGCTTCCCGCGCGCGTGCCGCCGCCCGAAGTGGTCCTTCTCGCGTCGGCGGAGGCGCAGCGCGTCCAGAGCGCCCTTCGCGTCGATGCGCGGGAGGGG
>DASRYU010000071.1:0-12274 GCA_035687045.1 Thermoplasmatota archaeon
GAGGCGATGCCCGTCCTCGAAAGCATCGGCCACGCGGTGCCCGGACCCCCGATCCTGCAGTCGGAGGTGCGCCGCGCCGCGGAGGAGCTGCTCGCCCAGCTGGCCCCCGAGCTCCTCTCGAAGATGGACGTCTTCGAGACCACGGGCATCCGGCAGCGCCACTTCGTGCGGCCGCTCGCGTGGTTCCTGGAGCCGCACGGGTGGGAGGAGCGCAGCGAGATCTACCGCGACGTGGGCCTCGAGGTCATGGAGCGCGCGACGCGCATGGCGCTGGAGCGCGCGCACCTCTCGCCGCGCGACGTGGACGGCATCGTGTTCGTCTCGACGACTGGCATCGCGACACCTTCGCTCGACGCGCGCCTCGTGAACCGGCTCGGGATGCGCCCGGACGTCGCGCGCGTCCCCGTGTGGGGCCTGGGTTGCGTCGGCGGCGCGGCGGGGCTCAACGTGGCGGCGGACCTCGCGCGCGCGAACCCCGAGAAGCGCTACCTCCTCGTGAGCCTCGAGCTGTGCAGCCTCGCGTTCAACCTCAACGACTTCAGCGTGCGCGCGTTCGTCGCGAACACGCTTTTCGCCGACGGCTGCGCGGCCGCCCTCGTCCGCGGCGACGACGTGCGCGGCGGCGTCGAGCCGATGGCGCGCATCCTCCCCGGCGCGTGGCACCAGTGGCCCGACTCGGAGGGTGTGATGGGATGGGACGTGACGGACGAGGGGCTGCGCGTCGTCTTCTCGCGCCGCATCCCGCAGATCGTGGCGGAGGGGCTCGCGCCCGTCGTCGAGTCGTACGTGAAGGCGACCGGGCTCCCGCCCGACCGCCACCTCTTCCACCCCGGCGGCACGAAGGTGCTCGAGGCGTACCAGAGCGCGCTCGGCCTGCCGGCGTCCTCGATGGACGTGTCGCGCGAGGTCCTCCGCGACCATGGCAACATGTCGAGCCCCACCGTCCTCTTCGTCGTCGAGGAGGCGCTGCGCCGCCGCGCCCTCGCTCCGGGCGAGACGGCGCTCGTGGGCGCGCTCGGGCCCGGCTTCACCTCGTCGCTCCTCACCCTGCAGGGCGCGTGAGACGCGGAGGCGCGAACGATGTCGCCGTTCCTGTGGGCCGTCGTCGGCTTGCTTCTCGCGGAGCGCGCCGTGGAGATCTGGATCAACCGCCGGAACTCCGCCATCCTCCGCGCGCGCGGCGCCCGCTGGCTCGGCGGCGACGACGGCTTCGTCCTCATCCTCGTCGCGCAGGTCGCCCTCTTCGTGGGCACGACCCTCGAAGGCTCCCTCGCGCCCTACGCCGGCGTCAAGCCGTGGACCTGGCCGCTCGTGGGCGTCCTCGCCGCCGCGCAGGTGCTCCGCTACTGGTGCATCGGCACGCTGGGCTGGCGCTGGAGCATCCGCGTCGTGACGCTTCCGGGCGCGCCGCGCGTGGCGGACGGGCCCTACCGCTGGTTCCCGCACCCGAACTACGCGGCCGTCATGGCGGAGAGCCTCGCGCTCCCGCTCGCCTTCGGCGCCTACGGCACGCTTCTTGTCGCCGCGCCCCTCCAGCTGGCGGCCATCCGGCGCCGCGTGCGGCTCGAGGAGAAGGCGCTCGCGGGCGCCGAGGCGGCGGCACCCGCCTGAGACGGCCGCCGGCCGCCCCCGCCGCGGCGCATGGACAGATAGACCCTCACGAGACTCGTTATCTACGCTGATGACACGTGGCGGTCCGGCAACCTCCGCGCTCTAGGCGCGAACGCGACCGCGGATCCCCCTTGGTCTGGGAGGCCCGAGAACGGGACCCGCGGGCGCAGCCACCGGGCCCGCCCACGGCTCCGCCCCCGCAGGGGGCGTCGAGCCTCGCGACGTCGGCGGGCCCCTCCTTCTTCTCCGAGCGGAGCCGCCGCGGCGCGATCGCTGAGGGGCAGCGGATGCGCCGCGCGCGGCGCGCTTCAGCGGCGGCCGACGCGCGCGAGGGGGGCGGGCGCGCGCGGGTTCGTCGGCCAGAGGCCGCGCCAGGACGAGTCCTTCTCCTTGCGGGCGGGCACGACGGAGACGGTGGGCGGCGGCGTGCGCTGCTCGACCCGCAGCTGGCGGAGGCGCTCGGCGGCCTCGCCGGCCGGCATGGGCAGGTGCGCGACGACGCGGCGGTGAAGGTAAGGCTGGCGCGGGAAGGAGGAGCTGTTGCTGACCTCCTCGTAGCTCGCGCGAAGGTAGCCCGAGCGCATCTGGCAGGCCGTCTCGAGCTGCCGGAGGGCGCGCGCGATGGGCTCGTCGGCTTCGTAGGCCGCATGGAGCCCCTGGCCCGTCGTGTAACCGGCGCGCGGCTCCTCGCGGGCGTCCCACGCGAGCTCGACGCCGTCCTCGACGTCCTGCGTGGTCACGAGAAAGACGCTTCCGCGCACGAGGCGCGCGGGCATCGCGCTGAACAGGCGATAGACGGCGTCGTAGAGGTCGCTCTCGCGACCGGCGACGTTGTGCGTCGCCTCGAGCACCTGGCTGACGAGGATGCCCTTCTCGTGGTACGCCGGCGTGCCCTCAAGAGCATCGCGGATGGCGCGGTGGAGCACGACAGACATCGCCCTGTTCGCGAGACCCGCTTCCCTTCATGTGGTTTGCGGCTAGCTGCCTGGGAGCGGCAGGCGCAGCGTGAACGTCGTGCCGGAGGGGCCGCTCGCGACCTCGACGCGGCCGCGGTGGTCGTCCATGACGCGCTTGACGATGCTGAGGCCGAGCCCCGTGCCGGCCTCCTTCGTCGTGAAGAACGGGTCGAACATGCGCGCCTGCACCTCGGGAGGGATGCCGGGCCCGCTGTCGACCACCTGGACCGTCGCCTGGTCCCCCGCCGCGCTCGCGCGCACGATGATGCGGTGGTCGCGCGGCCCCGCCTCCAGCGCGTTCTGCATCAGGTTGAGCACCGCCTGCTGGACCTGGAGCCGGTCCACCTCGAGCGTCGCGTCGCCACGCGGCTCGAAGACCACCTGCACGTGCCCACGGTGCGTCGCCTGGAAGAGGCTCACCGCCTGCCCGACGACGTCGCGAAGCTGCGCAGGCTCGCGCACGCCGTGGCGCAGCTGCGTGAACTCGCGGAGGTCCTCGACAATGTGGTTGATGCGGTCGACGCCCTCGAGCGCGCTCGGGATGTACTGGTCGACAAGCATGTGCGCCGCCTCCGCCTGCGCGGGCGGGAGCGACTTCACGAGGCGCTCGAGGCGCAGCTGGATGAGGTTGAGGTTCGTCGCGAGGTACGTGAGGGGCGTGCGGATCTCGTGCGCGACGCCGCTCACGAGCTGGCCAAGGGCGCTCGTCTTCTCGCGCGTGGCGATCTCCGCGCGGCGCACGTCGAGGTCCTGCCGCGCGCGCACCTGCGCGGTGATCTCGATGCCGATGACGAGGAGCGACCGCGTGCCATCCTCGTCGTAGGGCTCGATGCGCACGCTGAACCAGGCCTCCTCGCGGCCGCGGCCGCGGTCGAGCTCGACGCGCAGCTCCGGGTTCTCGAAGCTCTGGCCGCTCTCGTGGATGGAGCGGAGGAGCTCGATGATGCCTTGCCCCTCGATCTCCGGGAAAAGGTCTTGCACCCGGCGCCCCTCCACCTGGGAGCGCCCCACCATCTGCTCGTAGGCGCGGTTCGCGAAGTCGAAGATGAAATCGGGGCCGCGGATGAGCGCGACCGGGGCGGGCGCGCGCCGCAGGAGGTCGCGCAGCTGCAGGCGCTGGCGCGCCTCCACGAGCCGCTCCGCCTCGCCCTGGAGCAGGCGCTGGTGCTGGATGGCGATGCTCGCGAGGTGCGTCGCCTCGCCGATGAGGCGCTCCTCCGTCGCGGTGGGCGCGCGGACCTCTCCGTAGTAGACGGCGAAGGTGCCGATGACGCCGCCGCGGCCGAGGATGGGAGTGCTCCAGCACGCGCGGAGGCCGTGGGCGCCGGCGAGCTCGCGGAACGGCGCCCAGTAGGGGTGCGCCTGGATGTCCTCGACGACGCACGGGGCGCCGGTGTACGCCGCCGTGCCGCAGGAGCCGACGCCGGGGCCGATCTTGAGCCCGTGGATGGCGTCGTTGTACGCGGCCGGCAGGCTCGGCGCGGCCCCGTGGAGAAGCGTGTCCCCCTCGAGGAGAAGGATGCTCGCCCGCATGCCGGAGGCCTCCGCCTCCACCGCCTTCACGATGCGCTCGAGCGTCTCCGCGAGCGGCGCGCCCGTGGCGATGCCCTCGAGGATGCCCCGCTGCTCATCCGCAAAGCTGCGCACGCGTGTCGGCACGATGGCGACCCCCGCTCCGCTGGCGGCCTTCTGCGCCCCCTCGGGCATAGGCCGCCGAGCCCGAGCGCGCATCAAATACCCGTCGCCTAGGGCTTGTCGTCAGCTCTATCCGGGGCTTCGCGCCTCGTCGGGCGCGTGAGCGAGCCCCGTCGCCGCGTCCTTCTCGTCGACGACGAGGCTCCCATCCTCCAGGCGACGCGCGACCTCCTGCGCGAGTACGACTACGAGGTCGAGACGCACGACGACCCTGCCTCCATCCACGAGAAGGTGCGCGCGATGCGCCCGCACGCCATCCTGCAGGACGTGCGCATGCCCGGCCTCGACGTGCGCGCGCTCGTCGCGCGGCTGCGGGCGGACGAGGCGACGCGGCAGACGCGCGTCATCCTCTTCTCGGCGAGCATCGAGGCGACGGAGCTCGCGCGCGAGCTGGACGTCCCCCTCGTGCAGAAGCCGTTCAAGCCGAAGGCGCTCCTCGCGGCGCTCGACGCGGAATAGCCTCAGCGCAGCACGACGGAGACCGCGAGGCCGTCCTCGACGGGCACGATCGTGGTCGCCAGGCGCGGCTCCGCGAGGACGCGGCGCGTGTACTCGCGCACGCCGCGCGTGTCCGCGTCCTGCTTCGCGTCGTCCCACACCGCGCCCGACCAGAACATGTTGTCCGCCGCGAGGATGCCGCCCACGCGCAGCAGGCGGAGCGCGTGGTCCAGATAGCGCGGGTACTCCGCCTTCACCGCGTCCAGGAAGACGAGGTCGTACTGCCCCGCCGGGAGGCGCGCGAGCACGTCGAGCGCCGCGCCCTGGTGCACCTGCGCGCGCGCCCCGACCGCCTCGTGGAGGTTCGCGCCCGCGCGCTGCGCGAGCGAAGGGTCGATCTCGATCCCCTCGAAGCGCCCCTGCGGCCCGAGCCCCGCGCAGAGCCACAGGCCGCTGTAGCCGAGGTTCGTGCCCACCTCGAGCACGCGCTGCGCCTTGCAGCTGAGCGCGAGCGCGCGCAGCAGGCTCCCGGTCTGCCGCCCCACGGCGGGCTGCCCCTCCGCCTCCACCTCGCGCTCGAGCCGCTCGAGCGCCGGGAAGGGGGGCGCGAGCTGGCGGTGGAGGTACGCGGCCGCGTCGGGCGGCAGCATCGACTCGTCGAAGCTCATGCTCAGGCCTTGCGGCGGCGCGCGAGCGCGACGAGCGCCGCGATGGCCGCGACGGCGAGGACGCCGACGAAGGGCGTGTCCTCGGGCGTGGGCTCCTCCACGGGCGGGGGCGGGGGCGCCGTCATGTTCGCGAAGATGACGACCGGCTCGCTCGTCGCCTCGCTGATGCCGCCGGCACCCTGGCAGCCGCTGGGCGCGGGCGCGGTCGCCGTCACGGTGACCTGGACGCTCGCGTTCGCGGTGATGTTGCCCTCGATGGTCGCGACGACGCCGCCGTCGCCGGTGCCGCCGCCGGGGGAGCCGACGGGGGGCGAGCCGTGGGGGCCCTGCGAGATGGTGAAGTTGATGACCGCCGGCTCGGGGCGGACGGAGAAGTAGCCCGGAGCGCCCGACGCCGTCGCGGCGATGGTGACGGGAACGACCGCCGCTTCCGTGCAGAGGACGTTCGTCAGCGAGAGGACGACCTGGAAGGTCGCCGTCGACGTCGCGTTCGGCGTGTCGAGGCCGGTGAACGCGGCGGGCGCGTTCTGGATGCTGACGGTGTAGGTGGGGGTCGCGCTGGGAAGGGGGCCCTGGGCCATGCCGACCGGCGCGACGAGGAGAGCGATGACGAGAGCGAGGGGGAGCGTCCGCATGCGAGCCGACCTTTCTCGGCGCGGCACGCACCCCGACCGGGATAAGCGTGTTGTCGAAAGCGTTGGAGGGAGGCGCCCTCGGCCGCGCGTGACGGGAGCAAGTGCAGAGTGCCCGAGGGCCGAAGCCGCAGCTGCCTTCGACGCCGCGACGCCACGCGAGGGCATGGACGACGCGGACGCGGCCCTCCCCCTGCGCCTCGCGGCGGGCCTTCTTGTCGGCGCCTCCGTCGCCGCGCTGGTGCCCCTCGTCGCGCCCGCGACGCCGGCGCGCGCGCTCGTCGCGTTCGGCGCCAGCGCGCTGCTTCTTGTCGCCGCGCATGCCGCGGAGGCGCGCCGCGCGATGGCCGCGGCCGACGCGGCGCTCGCGGCGGCGCTTGTCGCGGGCGGCTCCATCCCCTTCCACGCCGCCGTGCCCGCGCCGCTGGGCGCGCTCGCGGCGCTCGTCGCCGTGTGGGTCGCGCTCGTGCGGCGCGACACGCCGCTCGCGCTCCTCGCCGTGCCGGCGTTCTTTGTCGGCGCGCGCCACGCCACCGGCGGGCCCATGCTCACCGGCTCCGCGCTCCTTCCCGAGCTCGCGTTCCTCGTCGCGCTCCTCTCGTTCGGCGCGCTCCTCGCGCGGCAGCGCGCCGCGCGCTGGAGCTCCCGCGCGCTCGCCGCGCAGGGCGTCGCCCTCGCGCTCGCGCTCTTCCCGCTCCTCGACGCGCTCGGCGTCACCGACGCCGGCGTCGCCGCGCTCGCGCTCACGGGCGCGCTCACGGCGCTCCTCGCGGCCGGCGTCGCGCTGGGCGAGCGCGCGCTCGCCGCCACGGCGGCCCTCCTTCTCGCCTTCGCCGCCTCCGCCGCCGCGCTCCTCTCGCCCGGCCCCGCGCTCGTCGGCCTCGCGCTCCTCGCGGGCGGCGCCGCGCTCGCCTGGCGCGCCGCGCGCGGTCGGGCCTCGCGCACGCCGACAGCGTGAAGCGACGGAGCGCAGCCTCCCGGGCATGCGCGTCAAGCCGTGGTGGGTCGTCGCGCTCGTCGTCCTCGCGCTCCTCCTCACGCTGCGCGTGAGCGGGTGGTCCCCGTCCGCGCCCGAGCCCCTCCCGCTCACGACGTACGAGCCCACCCGCTCGGAGCACCCCGCGAACGCGCAGACGCTCGCGAACGGCACCTTCGACGCCGCGGGGGGCGTCTTCGCCTGGGAGGTGCACGGCTTCCCGCGCATGACGAGCACGGGCGTGCACTCCTTCCAGTACCGCGTGCACCGCGTCGGCGGCGAGAGCGCGCGCATCTGGCCGGAGGCCGTGCTCATGCTCGACGCGCGCGGCGACAACCTCGGCGAGGGGGACCTCGTCGCGCCGCCGAGCGTGGAGCAGGGCGTGCTGGTCGTGCGCCAGGGGTTCCAGCCGCGCGGGCCCGGCGTCTACGAGATGACGGCGGTCCTCCGCCTCGACGTGGCGCGCGACGTCGCCGTCGGCTACCTGTGGCAGGACCCCGTCGAGGTGCGCCTGCCGTTCCGGACGGAGTCCGCCCCCTTCGGAGCGCCCGGTAGCGGTGCGCCTTCATGAGCGAAGAGAGCCCATGAGCCTCCGGTGCGACGCAAAGCGCTCCTCCTCACGACGCATCGCGACACGGCCGAGCTCGAGGAGCTCGTCTTCGCGCTTGGCGCCGACGTCGCCGGCACCATCCTGCAGAAGCGCTCGCCCCCGGACCCCGTCACCTACCTGGGCGCGGGCAAGCTCGAGGACGCGCGCGCCACGCAGCGCGCCATCGGCGCCGACCTCGTCGTCGTGAACGCGGCGCTCAAGCCGGGCCAGATCTTCGCGCTGCAGCGCTTCTTCGCCGGCGAGGAGGAGGGCGCCGTCGAGGTGTACGACCGCACGCGCCTCATCCTCGAGATCTTCCGCGAGCGCGCGCGCAGCCCCGAGGCGCGCCTGCAGGTCGAGCTCGCGCAGCTCACGTACGACATGCCGCTCGTGAAGGAGGCCATCCACCGCGAGAAGAAGGGGGAGCGCCAGGCCGCGATGTTCGGCGGCGGCGACTACGGCGTCGAGGACTACTACAACATGATGAAGAAGCGGATGGCCCGCATCCGCCGCGACCTCGCGAAGATGCGCCACGAGCGCGGCGTGCGCCGCAAGCACAGGCGCCGCGGCGGCTTCCACCTCGTCTCGCTCGCGGGCTACACGAACGCGGGCAAGTCGAGCCTTCTGCGGGCGCTCAGCGAGAAGGAGACGCTTGTCGAGGACCGCTACTTCTCCACGCTGAGCACGAAGACCGCGCGCGCGCAGAGCGACCGCCGCGACATCCTCGTCACCGACACGGTCGGCTTCATCGAGGACCTTCCCCCGTGGATGGTCGAGGCGTTCCACTCGACGCTCGAGGAGATCGCCCTCGCGGACGTCATCCTTCTCGTCGTCGACGCGAGCGACGAGGTCGAGGAGATGGTGCGCCGCGTGCGCTCGTCGCTGCGCGTCCTCCACGAGTTCGACGCCGAGATCGCGCCCGGCGCCGCGGGCCCGTATCGCCGCGGGCTCGCGCCCATCCTCGTCGCGCTCAACAAGATCGACCGCGTGGGAACGCCGGTGGAGCTCGAGGCGCGCGCGAACGCCCTCGTGCAGGACGGGCTCGTCCGCGAGGACATGCTTGTGCGCGTGTCGGCGCAGACGCGCGAAGGCCTCGACAAGCTGTACGGGAAGCTGTACGACCTCATCCCCGACTACGACGAGTTCGAGGTCGCGCTTCCCGCCTCGCCGCAGTCGGAGGCGCTCATCGCGTGGCTCCACGAGAGCGCGGACGTCCTCGACCTCACCCGCGGCAACGAGGTGCACCTGCACTTCGAGGCCAAGCGCAGCCTCCGGGCGACGCTCCTCGAGAAGCTTGCCGCGGTGGGCGCGACGGCGCTGCGCGAGGTGAAGCGCGAGAGCAGCCTGTCCGGCGAACCCTCCCCCTCGGCCGGCCCGGCGGACGCCGCTTCCTCGGCCGCGAGCGCGAGGTCCGACGGACTGCCGGGCGCCTCCTGAGGATCTTCGGGCTGGAGC
Source organism: Thermoplasmatota archaeon (assembly GCA_035687045.1). Taxonomy (GTDB): domain Archaea; phylum Thermoplasmatota; class SW-10-69-26; order JACQPN01; family JAJPHT01; genus JAJPHT01. The sequence goes on from DASRYU010000071.1 coordinate 9,021, forward strand.
CGGGTGGCTGCGACCCCTACCCCTTGGTTTCGCTAGGAGGACGTGGAGCGGAAGCTCGCGCAGAGGCCCCCGCCCCCTGCGATAGCGAGCCTCGCCGGCTTCATCCTCTTGTTCATGAACAGGCGCTCCGCCAACTACTTACACTATCACTCGATAACGGAACTGGGTATTTTTCGTTCCGAAAGGAAAGAGAGTCCTCTCCCCCTCCTCTTTCCGTTCCCTCCATGTCCACACGAAAACAGGGGGTTGGGGTGTTCCGGGGTCCGTTCGGGCCGCTCCGGAACGTTTCGCGTTGAGGCTCGCGTTGAGGCTCTCGCGGAGGCTCCGCGGGGGCTCGGCACTTCCTCTCCTCCTCGGAAGGGGAGTCCTCGACGAACCCCGGAGAGCACACCCGACAAGGTGGACCTTGCGCAGCCTCATATGCCGCCATCCCTACTCCCTGGTCTCCCCCAGCGGCCCGCGCGGCCGCACGATCCCATGCGCATCGCTGTTCTTTCCGACATCCACGCGAACCTGCACGCGCTCCAGGCCGTGCACCGGGACCTCGCGGCGCAGGATGTGCAGGAGACCTGGTGCCTCGGCGACGTCGTCGGCTACGGCGGCCACCCGCGCGAATGCCTCGCCTGGGTCGAGGAGCACGCGGACCTCGTCGTCAAAGGCAACCACGACGAAGCCGTCGCCACGGGCGACGTCACGTGGTTCAACCCGATGGCGGCGCACGCGGCGCGCGTCCACGCGCAGAAGCTCACGCCGCCCGAGCGCAGCACCATCTACGGGTGGAGCCCGAGCGCCCGCCGGGAGATCGCCGGCCAGACCGTCCTCGTCGTCCACGCCTCGCCAGACGACCCGCTCCACGAGTACGTGCAGCCGCAAGACGCGCGCCTGGGGCTGCGCCGCTGGGAGGAGCGCGCGGACGTCATCCTTCTCGGCCACACGCACCGCCCCTTCGCCGCGCGCCTGCACCCGAGCGAGGAGGAGGCCTGGCGGCCCGTCGAGTTCCTCGAGAACATCGCGGACAAGCGCCAGGGGCACCCGCTGCTTCTCCTCAACCCGGGCAGCGTGGGCCAGCCGCGCGACGGCGACCCCCGCGCCTCCTACGCCATCCTCGACTTCGCGCGAAAGACGGCGGAGCTGCGCCGCGTCGTCTACGACGTCGAAGCGGCCGCGCAGGCCATCCGCCGGGAGGGGCTCGACCAGCTCCTCGCGCTGCGCCTCTACGAAGGGCGCTGAGCGCGCCGCTGCGCGAGCCAAGCCACCGCGGCGATGGAAACCATGATGCCCGCGAACAGCAGCAGCGTCCAGGCCCACGAGTCGCCGAGAAGATAGCGCCCGCGCATGTGCTCGAAGCCGACGTAGACGAGCGCGGCGGCCAGGAGCACGGTCAGCACGACGGCCCACGCCGGCCAGCGCGCGATCGCGCTGCGGCCGGAGTCCTCGGGCCCCAAGATGGGCATGTGCCCGCATGTGCGCGCAGGTGCGTCATCGTTCCGGCCGCCTCACGCCTTCGTGCGCATGCGCTCGACGGCCTCGTCGATGGTGAGGCGCCCGAGCGCGACGTGGCGCGCGAGCGCGCGGGTGATGGTGAGGGCGCCTTGCGACGCGACGCGGCTCTTGCGCTGGATGTCGCGAAGCTCCCCTTCCGTCGGGCGCGCGGGGCGAAGCTCGCTCACGAGGAGGGGGATGCCCGGCGAGAGCGCGATGTTCGTGGCGGCGGCCGTGTCGCGCTCGGCGGGGCCGTGGTAGTCGGGCGGCGTCGTGCGCGTCTCGTCGACGAGCTCGAGCGCCGCGTTCACGCCGGCGAGCCCCTGCAGGATGCGGTCGCGGCAGGTGGGCGCGCCGTCGCCGACGCGGACGATGAAGCGCTCGGCGGGGACGCGGTCGACGACGCCGCGCACGATGTCGCCGACGGCCTCGGGGGAGCGCGCGTGGACGAGCTGCAGCACGCGGCCGTCCGCGAGCACGGCGACGCCGGGGCGGTCGCCCGGGTCGATGCCGATGACGCACGCGCGGAAGGGCCCCGGGTTGTGGAGCATGCGCAGCGCGTCGGCGATGGTCTCCTCGACGGTGGTGAAGGGGACGACGAACGCCTGGTGGAGCTCGAGCGTGCGCGCCTCGTCGCGCGTCGTGACGACGACGCCGACGGAGGCGGGGATGATCTCGCCGGGCGCGAGGGGGTGGAACGGGATGCCGCGGGCCCGCAGCGCCTGGACGAGGTCGTAGTAGACCGAGAAGTCGCTGGTCAGGACGCCCAGGCTTTTCAAAGCGGTCCTCAGCTCGCATTCGACCTTGACAGGTGATGAAGCTTCCCCACCAAAAGGCGGAGCGAGCGGGGGCGGCGGCGCGCCGCAGACGAGGCGAGCAAGGGGAAGGACGCCAATCCGGGGTCCGTGCGACGGACGACGCGCAGCCGCGCGCGGCGTCGCTGCGCCCGTCGCCCCCGAACGATTCCATTTCGTGCACCTTAAGAGGGGTTCCCGCGTAGTCGAAGGCCGGGATGCACCAGTATGCCGTTTCTTCGTGACGAGGGCCCGCCGATCCCGCCCGCGAGCATCCAGAAGTTCCGCGAGTCGCTGCCCGTCGAGTACGGCTGGCAGGTCGTGAACGAGACGGGCCGCGAGGTCCTCGTCGTGCGCGTCCCGAAGGCCAAGCCCGACTACCTCCACGAGCTCGCGGAGGTCGCGTTCTACGTCGGCCTCGAGACGATCCGCAACACCAAGGACGTCCTCCTCGTGGGCCACGAGAAGACCGCGCGCCTCGAGCCGCAGCTCCTGCGCGACCACATCCGCGCCCAGGGCCGCGAGGACGCCACCGTGGTCGAGCACCTGCGCCGCTCGCTCGACCGCCAGTACGGCCACACGTTCGTCCAGTCCCCTTCCAACCACCAGCACAACGCGTTCTGCGTCCGCATCCCGAAGGAGACCGTCGCGCAGTTCACGCCCGAGGACGTCAACGCCATCCGCCAGCTCGTCGCGAGCCTGCGCCCGCGCGTGATGGAGTGCCAGTACGCGTACGTCGTGGCCAACAGCGACCACGAGCGCCTTGGCCGCCGCGTCCTCCTCGAGCTCATCGGCGACGCGCCTGCCGCCGCCCCGGTGGCACCCGCGGCGCCCTCGCCTGCGCCCGCGCCCGCGCCCCTGCCCGCGGCCACGATGTTCCCGAGCGCGAGCGCCGCGCCCGTCGCCCGCACGCCCTTCCCCAGCGCCGTCGCCGCCACGCCCCCCGCGGCCGCGAAGATGGAGGGGATGGGGCCGCGC
>DASRYU010000072.1:0-4676 GCA_035687045.1 Thermoplasmatota archaeon
CTCGGGGCGGCTCAGGCGCCAGAGGTAGAGCAGAAGCTCGCCGAACGACGGGGTCGGGCGCGCCTGCACGCGCCGCGAAAGCCGCGTGGCGGCTTCAAGGGCGCCGCCGCGCGACGCTCACCGCGAAGACGCGGGGCGCGCGGGGCTGGCGCGGAGCGCGAGAGGGGCCGGCCCCGCGCGTCCCCGCCGCCCCCGCGGCGAGCGACGTCCGAAGCGCGACGCGGCTCAGGCCGCCCATACGCGCGCGTACTTCTCGTTCGCGTAGCGGAGGAACGCGTGCGGCGTGAGCGCCGAGCCGGTCGCGCGCTCGATGAGCTCGCCCGTCTTGTAGCGCTTCCCGTGGCGGTGCACGTTGTCGCGCAGCCACTGGAGAAGCGACGGGTAGTCGTTGGGGTCGCCGGGGTAGGCGTCCATGAGCTGCGCGGAGAGCATCGAGCCGAGGCTGTAGGTGGGGAAGTAGCCGAAGCTCCCGCTCGACCAGTGCATGTCCTGGAGGCACCCGCGCGCGTCGTCAGGGGGCGTGATGCCGAGGTCGCGCTGCATCGTCTCGTTCCAGCGGTGCGGAAGCTCGTCGAGCGACAGCTTGCCCGCGACCATCGCTTCCTCGAGCTCGAAGCGGAGCGCGATGTGCATGTGGTAGGTCAGCTCGTCCGCGTCCACGCGGATGAACGACGGCTCCACGTGGTTGACGGCGCGCCAGACCTCCTCGGCCGACGCCCGCGGCGCCCCATCGAACGCCTCACGGAGCATCGGGAGCACGCGCTCCCAGAACGGGAGGGAGCGCCCGACGTGGTTCTCCCACAGGCGCGACTGCGACTCGTGCACGACGAGGTCGCGCGCGTCGCCCAACGGCGTGCCCATGTGCTCCTTCGGGAGCCCCTGCATGTACATGGCGTGCCCCGCCTCGTGCACCGTGCCGAGGATGCTGGGCACGGGGTCGTGATCGTAGTAGCGCGTCGTGATGCGCGCGTCGTGCGCGCCGCCCGCGCTGAACGGGTGGGGCGAGCGGTCGAGGCGGCCGCGCGTGAAGTCGTAGCCGATAAGCTCCGCGACGCGCTTCGACACGACCTCCTGCTTCTCGGCCGGCCACGAGCCGGCGAGGACGGCGGGGCGCTGCGCGCCGCGGGCGCGCGCCTTCTCGACGAGGGGCTTGAGGCCCGCGCGCAGCTCCGTGAGGTTGCGCCGCGCGTCCGCGAGCGGGATCCACGGCTCGTAGTCCTGGAAGAGGGCCTCGTAGGGCGCGACGTTCGGGTCGACGAGCGACGCGTACTTGCGCTTGAGCTCGAGAAGCCTCTCCAGGTGCGGGCGGAACGCCTTGTAGTCGCTCTTCGCCTTCGCCTCGACCCACGCCTCGTAGCCGCGCGAGGCGGCGTTGCTCATCGCCTCGACGAGCTCGCCGGGCACCTTCGTCTCGCGGTCGTAGAAGAAGCGCAGCTCGCGCAGCACCGCGCGCCGCGCCTCGTCGCGCTCCTCGCGCTCCGCCTCGGCGAGCAGGCGGCCGAACTCGGACGACACGAGGATCTCGTGCATCGTCGCGGAGAGGGCCGCGAGCTGCGCGGCGCGCGCCTCGACGCCGCCGGTCGGCATCATGACCTGCTGGTCCCACGCGAGCACCTCGGCGGCGTCGCGGAGCGCGGTCATGCGGCGGACGCGGGCGACGAGCGCTTCGTACGCGGACATCGCGCCTCGCAGCGCGACGCGGGGCATGAGCCCTCTGGCTCGCGTCGGCGACCGTTCAGAGCCAGGGGAAGAGCGGCGCGACGCCGTAGATGGGGAGGAGCGCGAGGAGGAACCCGGCGATGGCGCCGCCGTTGAGGAGCGGCAGCCCGGCGTGGGGGCGCCCCTTCGTGACGAAGTACATCAGGATGCAGAAGCCGACGAAGCTCCCGAGGAGCGTGACGAGGGAGACGACGAGCGGCGCCGACATCCCGAGCACCGCCGGGACGTTGGGGTCGAGGAAGGCGAGCGCGCTCACGACGAGGATGCCCGGGAAGACGGCGTCGCCGAGGCCCATGAACATCGCCTCGCGCTTCTCGCCCGGCTCCGGCTCCGGGTTCTCCTTGTTGATCTTGCGCGTCTCCTCGAGGAAGGAGTAGCCGCGCGACTTCGGCACGACGAACATGATGGGGAGGCGCAGCTCGATGACGCTGTCGGCGAGGTCGAGCATGTGCTTCGTGCGGTAGACGGCGATGGCGTCGTAGATGGCGAACGCCGCGAGAAGGAGGATGGCGATGGGGACGGCGACGGACACGCCGAAGATGCCCGCCGCGCCCGCGGCGACGAACACGCCCACGGTGTTGATGACGTACCACTCGGGGTAGAACCAGAGAAGGACCGTGAGGCCGAGCGCGGGAACGGCGGCAAGGACGCCGGAGGCGCCCAGCCCGAAGGGGGGCTCGCCAAGGCCGGTGAGGAACGTCGCGAGCAGGGGCTGGGCGACGTACCAGATGGTGATGAGGACGGAGCCGAGGATGATGTAGCGGATGATGACCTTCGCGCCCCACCGGAAGATGGCGAGGAGCACGAGGGTGAACACGATGACGATGACGAGGTAGATGGCGACGTTCAGGGGGTCCGTCGGGTCCTCGAAGGCGCGGATGTTCTGGTCCTCGAAGACGAAGGAGAAGACCATCGCAAGCGCGATGCTGATGAGGTAGAGCGCCCCCATGCCCGCAAGCGCAGGAAGCTCGCGGCGCAGGTCGACGGGCTCGCTCATCGCCGCGCGAAGCGACCGTCCGTATTTAGCGGTTTATGCTTGCGCGCGGGGCGGGGCGCCGCTTCGTCGATGCGGCCGGCTCGTATTTGCCGGAGGCGCGCGAAGGGAGTGGCGTGTACTTCCCCGTCCTCCACGGCACGTCGCGCGCGGGGAACAAGTCCATCCGCCCCGCGATGTACGCCGCGCGCAGGCTCAAGGCGCGCGGCTACGAGACGCGCCTCTTCTCGACGATGGACCTGCCCTTTGGCGACCTCCGGAGGCGGGAATGGGAGATGGAGGGGCCGCGCCCGGAGGTGCGGGAGTTCGTCCGCGAGATGGCGCGCGCGGACGGCTTCGTGCTCGTCTTCCCGGAGTACAACCACGGCTATCCGGGCGCGCTCAAGAACGTGCTCGACCACCTCTACGACGAATGGAACCGCAAGCCGTTCGCGCTCGTGACCGCGGGCGGCGTGTCCGGCGGGCTGCGCGCGCAGGAGAACCTCCTTCCGGTCATCCGCGCGCTGCAAGGCGTCGTCGTGCCGAAGGGCGTCGCCGTCGCGTCCGTGGGCCGCGTGTTCGGCGAGGACGGCATGCCCCTGGACCCCGCGACGTGGGAGCACCGCTTCGACGCCATGGTGGACGACCTCGCGTGGTGGGCCGACGCGCTCGCGGCCGCGCGGGCGCATGCCGGCGCCAAGGCGTCCGTCACCGCGTGACGTCCCGGCGCAGCGGCTTCGCCTCGGGCCCCAGGAGGAACCCGTCCGTGGGCAGCGTGTGCTGGTTGAGGAAGAGGAACCGCAGCACGTAGCTCACGAAGCAGCCCAGCGGGAAGAGGACGACCGCGAGCGCCCCGCAGACCACCGCGGCGGCCCCAAGCGCGCCCAGCGCGTCGATCGCGCCCTGGCCGTAGCCGAGGACCATCACCGTCGCGGCCGCGATGCTGGGCAGCGTGGAGAGAAGGATGGCGATGCTCATGCGGCTGAGGCCCGACTGCGTGTCGAGCGTCTTGAGGAACTTCTGCGCGAGGATGTAGTCGTCCACGAGGTCGCGCAGCTCCTCCAGGCGCTCGCGCAGCCCCGAGGGCGCCTCGCGGACGTAGCGATGCGCCAGCCGCGCCGTCACCTCGTGCTCGAAGTCGAGGGCCGCGATCATGAGGTGGTCGGGGCTGAACGCCACGTCGCGCACGCGCGCGGACGCGAGGCGCGCCCGCCGCTGGAGCGTCTCCAGGTACTCGTGGAGGTCGACGTCGTACGAGGGCAGGTCGTTCGGGCCAGCGGCCTGCGCGGCCCGCTTCGCCTTGTCCGCGATGCCGTCGAGGAGGTCCGCGAGGAAAGGGCCCAGCTCCACCGCGAGCTCCTTGCGGCCAAGCCGCTCGCGCACGCGGCGGCGATACTCCTCGTTCGTCTCGTGGCGCTCCTCGTGCATGCGCAGCCCGTGCAGGTCGCGCCGCATGGTGAGCGCGGCGACGCTGACCGCGATGCTGCTCGCGGTCGCGACGCCGCTCACGAAGCGCGCGAACGCGTCGTGCACGTTGCGCGTGTCCACGATGGCGTCCCTGAACTGCGGCGAGCCCAGCCACGCGAAGAGGAAGATGACGAGCGGCGGAAGGATCGACAGGAGGGCCGCGAACGCCAGCCGGTTCCAGCGCAGCGCGATGCTGCCCAGCGCGCGCGGCGTCGTCGTGCGTCCAAGGAAGTCGGTCTCCATGTGGCGAAGGAGCCGGCTCACGGGCGGGAGCAGGCGAGGCCCGTTTTCCCGCTTCTCGTACGGACGCCGGCTCTCGGCCTCGTCCTCGTCCTCGTCCGCGTCCTCCCTCGGCCTCGGCCTCCGTCGGCCTCGGCCTAAGCCTCGGCCTCGGCCCGAGCGGCGCGAAGCGCCGCTCAGAGCGGAATATTCCCGTGCTTGCGCCAGGGGCGCGGCTCGTCCTTGAAGAGGCAGGCTTCGAGGTTGGCGAGGAGCTTCGCGCGCGTCTCGCCGGGTT
>DASRYU010000073.1:0-20421 GCA_035687045.1 Thermoplasmatota archaeon
CGCCCGCATCCGCCGCGGCCTGCAGCTGCGGGATGACGATGCTCTCGATCGTGTCGCTGAGAAGGATGGCGGCGTTGACGAGGTCTTCCATCGTCTGCGGGTCGGGCAGCCGCGGCAGGGGCGCGCCCTCGCGCAGTGCGGCTTGCGTGGCCTCGATCTGCTCGGGCGTCCAGTCGGCGAAGGCGCGGTCGCGCAGCGTCCACGCCTGCTCCATCGCCAGAAGCATCGTCGCCACCGGCAGCGCGAGGCGCGGGTCGAGCGCGTCGAAGGCGGCGACCTCCTCGGGTGTGACGAGCAGCTCCGCGCGCGCAGCGAAGCGTTGCACAAGCGCACCTAGGCTCGTCTCCGCCAGGTCCGCCTGTGGGATGGGGAGCCGCGTGGGGGCGACGCCCAGCTGCGGCGCGAGCAGCATGAGCACCTCCGCGTCCTTGATGTCGGCCGGGAACGGCGCGACGAGCGGCTCGACGTCCACGCGCGGCGCGACGAGCGCGTGCGCGAGTGGCACCAGTAGTAGTACGCTGATCAGTAGGGCGACGCCGCGCACGCTCTCCCGCCTCGCGCCGGAGTTCGCTTGAGCGACCTTGAAGCCTCCGGCCGCGCAGGCGCCTCGTTCCGTCAGTACGTCTCGAACTGCACGCCCCGGAGAAGGACGCGGTGCGCCCCGAATCCGGTGACGCCATCGACCACGAACCACGTGCCCGGCACGGAGGGAAGGAGCGTGAAGACGCTCGTGGCGCCCGCGACGTTGCGCTGGTACATCGCGTTTCCGCTGGGGTCGCGCAGCTCGAAGCGCCCGACGGCCAGCATGTCGTACGACAGCACGAGCGCGAGGAGCTCGTCCTCGGCGGGGACGGCCACGGGCGCGACGACCGGGTCGCCAAGCACGGCGGCGGGGGCGACGTTGGCGTAGCGCGTCTGCGCCGTCGCGACCTCCGCGCCTTGGGTCCAGCCTCCCTCGCGCTCGTGCACGCGGAAGGTGTAGCCGTCGCGGATCCGGAGCTCGCTCCACCACCCGAGGGAGGCGTCGTAGTCGTAGACGACGATCTCGTCGCCGTCGAGGCTCATGGTGAGCGTGGGCCTCTCCGCGCCCTCCTCGAAGGAGACGCGCACGAGCACCTTTGTCCCGTACCACGTCGTCTGCCAGGCCTTGCGGTGCTCGAGGGGCCAGTCGAAGAACCGCGTCGTCTCGGAGTCCCCGACCCCGCCCAGGTCGAGATCGAACGCGCCGAGCCACGGGATGCCCAGAGCGGCCGCCTGCGCGGCGATGTAGCGGGCCTCGTCGTTGGGGCACCAGACGCCCTGCCGATACCCCTCGTCGGTGGCCTCGACGACGACGAGCCAGCAGATGGCGTCGCCCGCGTCGAACTGCACGCGCCACGCGTCGCCGACGCTCCACGTCGGAGGCCCCGCCGCGTCCGCGCGCGCCGCAAGCGCCAGCACCCCGGCGTCCTCGTCGGACGCCGCCGGGTCGCGCGGCATGAGCGCGAGCGCGAGGAGCGCCCCCACGACCAGGGCCGCGCCTCCCCAGACCCCCTGTCTCACGCAGGGCGAGCCGGCGAGCAGCGACATAAGCGTTCGCGCACGACACGCACCGTTCAAGAGGCGCGGCCGCGCTGCGCTCGCCATGTGCCGCATGATGGGCGTGGTGGCGCCGCAGGGCGTGGACGCGGAGCTTGTGGCGCGCTTCCGGCAGCAGTCGCGCGGCATGGTCGCGCCGGGGGATTCGCCGGGGCATGCCGACGGATGGGGCGTCGTCTACTACGAGGAGGCGCGGCCCGCCTACGCCGGCCGCTCGACGGAGGACGCGCTCACCGACCCGCTCTACGACGTGGCGCTGGAGGAGCTGCGCAAGCGCCGGCCGTCGGGCCCGCTCCTCGCGCACGTGCGCAAGGCGAGCGCGGGGGCGCGCACCGTCGACAACACGCACCCGTTCACGCGCGGCCGGTGGAGCTTCTGCCACAACGGCACCGTGTGGGGCTTCGCGCCCGAGGGCGAGTCGGACTCGCGCGCGCTCTTCCACGCGCTCGTGGATGATATCGAGGGCGGCCGCGCGCCGCTCGATGCGATGCGGCGCCTGGCCGACGAGGTCGCGTGCCTCAAGTACACCTCGCTCACGTGCCTCCTCTCGGACGGGCGCGGCATCTGGGGGCTGCGCAAGGTCGGGAACGTCGACGAGGACTGCCGCGACGGGTGCCACCCCGACGCGTATTCGCTCGGCGTCGCGCGCATCGGCGGGCAGACGGTCGTGAGCCAGGAGCACGAGTTCCTCTCGCTCGACGCGTGGCACGTCGTGCCGGACAGCCACGTCGTCGCCGTGGGCCCTGACGGCCACCCGCACGTGCGCCCGCTCTGACGAAGAGGCTATGCGCGACCGCAGGCTCATGCGCGCGTGGACCTCGTCGACCTCCCGCACTCGGACCACGGCCCCCGGGACGCCCTCGCGGTCCTCCTTCTGCACGGGTTCCCGCTCGATCACCGCATGTGGCGCGCGCAGCGGGAGGCGATCGAACGAGCGGGAAGGAGGGTCCTCGTGCCCGACCTGCGTGGCTTCGGCAAGGCGCCGCTCGGGCGCGGGGGCGCGACGATGCGCGAGTACGCGGCGGACGTGCTCCGCCTCGCCGAGCGCGCGGGTGTCCGCCGCTTCGCGCTCGTGGGGTTCTCCATGGGCGGCTACGTCGCCTTCGAGGTGGCGCGCCAGGCGCCGGAGCGCCTCGCGGGGCTCGCGCTCGTCGACACGCGCGCGGAGCCCGACGGCGACGAGGCGCGCGCGGGCCGCGCGAGGACCGCGGAGAGCGTGCGCGCGAGCGGGGCGGGCGTCGTCGCGGACGCGATGCTCCCGAAGATGCTGACGCCGAACGCGCCGCAGGCGCTGCGGGAGGAGGTCCGCGCGATGATGCTCGCGCAGCGGCCGGAGGGGCTGACGCAGGCGCTTCTCGCGATGGGGGCGCGCCCGGACTCGCGCCCGCTCCTCCCGACGCTCCGCATCCCGACGCTCGTCGTCGTGGGCGAGGAGGACCCCGTCACGCCGCCCGACGCCGCCAAGGCGATGGTCGATGCGCTCCCCGGCGCGCGCCACGTCGTCGTGCCGCAGGCGGCGCACCTTGCGCCGATGGAGCGCCCGGCCGAGGTGAACGCGGCGCTCGTGCCGTGGCTGCAGGGGCTGCGCTAGCGCGGCCGATGGTCCCCGCGTGTGCAGGAGGCGCTAAATAGGGTCGGTGCGGCTCGCGGAGCGATGGCCGAGGCTGTGGTCGAGAAGCGGGGGCTCCTTCGCGTCCCGATCGCCATCTGGGGCCTGGGCGCGCTCGCGCTGGGCCTCTCCCTCGGGACGTTCTTCCCCGAGCAGTTCGGCTTCATCGGCTCGGGCGTGAAGACCGCCTTCCGGTGGCTCGCCCGCGCCGCCCCCTACATCATCTTCTTCACCATCGCCGCGGCCGTCGGCGACATGGTCGGCAAGGGCAAGGCCGGCCGCCTTGCCTTCTGGGTCACGCTCGTCTTCACGGGCTTCGGCATCCTCGGCGGCATCGTCGGCATCCTCGGCACCGTCCCGCTCTACGGGCTCAAGACGGGCTTCGAGGGGATGACCTTCGGCGAGTTCTTCCGGACGATGGGCTCGCAGCTGGGCGGCCTCCTCCACACGAGCCAGGCGCTCATCGCCGTCATCTACGCCGCCTTCTGCGCCATCCTTCTCCACTACGGCACGAAGTGGCGCCGCACCGAGTGGTTCGCCCGCCCCACGCGCGAGGTCATCCGCAAGATCGGCGTCGACGGCATCAACAAGGTCGGCGGCTTCCTCAAGCGCTGGTTCCCGCTCATCCTCTTCGGCCTCGGCATCTTCATCCCCACCGAGGTCGGCGCGGCCCTCGAGAAGACCGCGCAGAGCCTGGAGGGCACGGGCGGCGGGCTCACGACGCCGCTGGGCGACGGCCCCATCGCCATCTACTTCACCGCGCTGGGCATCCAGCTCCTCCTTCTCGCGGCCTACATCTCGCTCGTCTGCGCCATCGCGCTGTGGTACTCGAAGTTCCCGGTGAAGGCGTTCTTCCGCGACTACTTCTTCTTCACCTACAGCTTCGCGTGGGCCACCTCGTCGTCGGCGGCGAGCATCCCGACGACGCTCGAGCGCACGCGCAACGGCCTCAAGGTGCGCAAGGAGATCACCGACTTCGTCGTCCCGATGGGCGCGACGATGAACCTCGACGGCGTCATGGTCGCCGCGTTCACCATCACCGCGATGAGCGGCATCATCGTCGGCTACCCGCCCACGATGCTCCAGTTCCTCCTCTTCCTCATCCCGCTCAAGGTCGCGACGATGGGCGTCCCCGGCATCCCCGGCGGCATCGCCGTCGTCGTGCCCCCCATCGCGGTGGACCTCTTCGGCATCCCGCCGGAGGTGGCGCCGACCTTCCTCGCCATCTGGTTCGCCTTCTCCGTCGGCCTGAGCGACCAGTTCCGCACGGGCATCAACACCGTGACGAACGGCATCGTCGCGCTCATCTTCGAGAAGGCGTACCCGCGCTACTTCGAGCAGCACGCTGCCGCGGCCGAGGGCGCGCCGGCGCCGGCGGTCGCCGCGGCGGACGACGTCGAGCTTGCCGGCGGCAAGTAGACGGCCTACGGGCGGCGCGCGGAGACGACGACCGCCTCCGCGGGAAGCGCGACGCTGCCGTCGGGGCGCGTCCACGCGCGGAGGTTCTCGCGCGTCTTCCGGAGCACCTCCTTCTGCGTCGCCTCGTCCTCCTCGGAGAGGCTGTGCCCGATGGGCGTTCCTTTGAGCGTGCTCTCGAAGTACGCGTCCACGTCGCGGAACTCCCAGGCATGCGTGAAGCGCTCCTCGCGCGCGTCCGCGAAGCCGGCCTTGCGAAGGATGTCGACAAGCTCGTCCGGGCCGCCCATCTCGTAGGGCGTCGGAAGGTAGCCGGTCTCATCGGGCTCCGCGAACTCGAGCATGGGGCCGACGATGGCGTGGAGCGCGGGGCAGCGCTCGGCCGGCCCCCACACGGTGGCGACGAGGCGACCGCCGGGCTTCAGGACGCGCAGCAGCTCGGCGATGACCGCGTCGGGGTCCGTCACGATCTGCAGGCCGAAGCGGCACGTGACGAGGTCGTAGGCGCGGTCGGCGAGCTCGAGCTTCTCCGCGTCCATCACCTGGAAGTCGACGTTCTGCACGTTCGCCTCCTTCGCCCGCTCGCGCGCGACGTCGACCATGCGCTCCGAGAGGTCGACGCCAAGAACGCGCCCCGTCGGCGCGACGGCGCGAGCAAGCGTCAGCGCCGGCTCGCCGTCCCCGCACGCGACGTCGAGCACGCGCTCCCCCGGACGCGGCGCGGCCGCCGCGAGCAGGTGCGGGTTCCACTTGTCGAGGTTGGCGCGCACGGGCGCGTAGCGCGGCGCGCTCTCGTTCCACGTGTCGCGCGTGTAGGCCTTGTAGTACTCCGGCGTGTAGGTCCAGCTCATGGCGCGCAGCCTCCTCAGACCGCCCGCCAGTGTGGGGCACCCGCGAGCATGGTCCTTTCGATGGCGCCGGCCTTCTCGAGCGCTTCGAGCGCCTCGGTCGCGGCGCGCGCGTCGGGGAAGTCGAACACGCGACCGATCTCGGAGAGCGGCGCGAGGCCGTGCTCGCGCAGGTACCCGACGACGTCCGTCGGAGGCGTCTTCCGCAGCGCGCCGCCGCTCATCCAGTCGATCGCGCTCTCGAGGTCGCGCGGGTCGAACGCGTGATCGAGGATGACGCGGCGGTTCCCGCCGTCCCAGAGGACGACGTTGTAGAATCCGACGTGTACGGGCGGTCCCCGCTGGGCCTGCGCCTCGTACTCCTCGCGCAGCGCCTCGGTGCGTGCAAGGTCGCGCTGGAGGCGCGCGCCGTCGAGACCGCTCGCGCGCGCCGCGTCGAGAAGGACGCTCTCCTGCGTCACGTCGACCGCCTCCACCGCGTAACGCCGCACAAGCTCGCGGTGGAACCTCCACGCGAGCTCCTCGTCCTGCCGCCGCGCGGCCTGCACCGCGAGGACGGCGGGCATGGCGGAGCGAGGCTGCCGCTCCCACTGGAAGCGCGCCGTGGGTACGCCCATGATGGCCGGGATCTCCTCGTTCGCCCACGCCTCCGCCTCCGCGGCGCTCATGCCGTAGTCGACGAGCCACTGCTCGCGGTCCTCGTACGGGCAGCCGAGGCGCAGCGTGAGCTGGATCTGCTCGCCATAAACGAGGCGCAGACGATTCATCGCCGCCTCGTAGCCCCAGGACCAGTGGCAGACGGGGGAGGTCGCGTGCACGACATGGATGCGCGGCGGCGCTTCAGCGGGCTCCATGCGAGCCCTCACGCGGCAGGGGTGCTTAGGCGCGCGCCCCGCGCAGCTTCCCGGTGGCCGGCCCTGGACGATTAGGCGGGGCGGCCGGTGCGGACGCGCCCCTCTTCCGTCACGACGAGGTCCATCGCCTGGTCGTGCGCCTCCGTGTCGAGGCGGTCCACGAGCTGCACGGCGAAGGCGAGCCCCACGCGCAGCGCCTTCGGATGCGCCGCCAGATAGCGATCGAAGTGCCCGCCGCCGTTGCCCAAGCGGGAGCCGTCGCGCCCGAACTGCACGCCGGGCACGAGGATGATATCAAGCTCGTCGCCCGGCACCTCCTCCCAGGGGCGGCGCGGCTCCGGGACGCCATGCGCGCCCGGCGCGAGGGCCCACGGGTGGTTGAGCCGCGCGAAGACGAGGCTCTCCCCGAGCGTCACGGGCACCGCGACGACGATGCCGCGCGCGAAGAGCTCGCGCAGCAAGAGCCCCGTGTCCACCTCGGAGCGCACGGAGACGTAGCAGCCGACCGCTCGTGCGCGCGCAAGCTCCGGCAGCGCGAGAACGTGCGCGCGGATGCGGTCGGACCGCTCCTGGCGCTCCTCCGGCGTCAGCGCGCGCCGCGCCTCGCGCGCCTGCGCCCGAAGCTGCGCCTTGTCCACGCGCGCGCACCTCCGGCGCGGCGGATAACGCTTGGGCGGTCGGCGGCGCCCGCATGGGCGACGAACGCGCGCCCGAAAGGCGAGTCTCCAAATAGCAGCAACGCGAAGTGGGGGGCGGAGATGTCTCTCCGCGACCTTGAGAAGGAGCTCGGCCTTGACGACGCCCTCGGCATCGAAGGGAGCCTCGTCACCGTCCGCCTCGAGCAGAGGCGATACGGAAAGAACGTGACCGTCATCTCGGGGTTCGACCCGAGCCTTGACATCAACGCCCTTGGAAAGGAGCTGAAGCACCAGTTCGGCACGGGTGGCACCGTGAAGGACGGCGTCATCGAGCTCCAGGGCGACCACAAGCGCGAAGCGCGCGCGTGGCTCGAGAAGAAAGGGTTCGTCCTGAACGCCTGACTCACGCGCCCCACGCGATGAGCGGGATGGCGACCAGCATCACGCCCGCGCCCCACGCCTGCATCGGGGTCAGCTTTTCCTTCAGCACGATGCGCGCCAGGAGCACCGTGATCGCCGGGTAGAGCGACGAGAGCACGACGGCGACGTCGAGCCGCGCGAGCCGCACCGCGACAAGGAAGAACGCGTTCCCGACCGTGTCGCCCATCGACGCGAGAACGACCGTGAGCCCCGGCTGCCCCCATCCGGGCCGCATCATGAGCACGAGGATGAGGAGCGCGAGCGCGCCCGAGATGCGCGCCGCCGCGATGGTCCACAGGAAGGCTTCGTCGCTGCTCTCGTCCATGAGGATGAAGAAGCCCGCGAACCCGACGCCCGAGAGCATCGCGAGCCCGAGGACGCGCGCGGGGGGCCGCTCCGCTTTCGGCGCGCTCACGAGGATGATGCCGAAGAGCGCGAGCGCCATGCCTCCGAGGCCAAGAGGCGCGGGCGTGCCGAGCCGCCCCCACGCGTACGCGATGGGGAGCGCCGCCGCGATGACGCCGCTCACGGGGGCCGCGATGCCCATGCGACCCGCCGCGAGCGAGCCGTAGAGCGCGCAGATGCCGACGATGCCCGAGAGACCGGCGGCGCCGCCCCACAGCCAGTTGGAGACCTCCGGCATCGGCTCGCGGATCACGAGCGCGAGCGCGACGATGGCCACGAGCCCGAGGAGCTGCGAGAGGAGGACGACCACGAGCACGGGCGTGCGCCGCGCGGCGAGCCCGCCGGCGAAGTCGCCCGCGCCCCAGGCGGCGGCGGAGCCAAGCCCCGCGGCGGGTCCAAGCATATGCGCCCGCCGACGCGCGCGGAGCGCTTGAAGCCGACCGGCTCGCGGCGACCCTCACGGCGCGCCGAAGAGCGCGTCCAGCTCGTCGCGCCGCTCCGCCAGGATGGCGCGGCGGCGCTTCTTCAGCGTGGGCGTGATCTCGCCGCGCTCGGCGGAGAGCGCGCTCGGCAGGAGGCGGAACGCCTTGATGCGCTCGTAGTCCGCGAGCGTCGCGTTCACGCGCTCGACCTCGGCGGCGTAGAGCGCGAGCACGTCGGGGTGGCGCACAAGCTCCGGGTCGACCGCGACGACCCCCTGCTCGCCCACCGCGTTCGCGCCGCGCACGGTGCGCGAAGCGTCGAAGCGGAAGCCGCGCGCCTTCGCAGCCTCCAAGAGGCGCTCGAACGCGGGCTGCACGAGGCATCCCACGTACTTGCGCCCGTGCGCGACGACGACGGCCTCCGCGATGAGGTCCGCCGCCTTGAGCCGCTCCTCGATGGGCGAGGGGGCGACCTTCTTGCCCGTGTCGAGCACCTCGAGCTCCTTCTTGCGGTCGAGGATGCGCAGGTATCCGTTCTCGAGGCTCCCGATGTCCCCCGTGCGCAGCCAGCGCGTGCCGTCGATCTCGACAAAGCTCTCGCGCGTCTCCTCGTCGAGGCCGTCGTAGCCGAGGAAGACGTGCGGGCCCGCCAGAAGCACCTCGCCGTCCTCCGCGATGGCGACCTCCGTGCCCGGCATCGGCGTGCCCACGGTGCCCGCGCGCGCGCCCACGCGAAGGTTCACCGTCGAGGGCGCCGTCGTCTCGGTGAGGCCGTACCCCTCGACGATGGGAAGGCCGATGCCCCAGAAGAACGTCAGGAGGTCCTCGCGCATCGCCGCGGCGCCGGTGACGGCGAGCTCGCAGCGATCGAGGCCCGCCATGCGCCGGATGCGACGGTAGACGAGCGCCTCGAACACGGCATGGCGCGCGGCGAGCGCACGCGGCGCCGGCGCGCCCTCCATCGCGAAGCGCCCGTACGCGCGCGCGGTGTCGGCCGCCCACGCGAAGATGCGCCGGCGGTGCGGGAGCTGGCGGCGCGCCGTCTCCTGGATGCGCTCGTGCATGCGCTCGTAGAGGCGCGGCACGGCCGGCAGGAGCGTCGGGCGCACGCGCGGCAGGTCCTCCTGCAGGCGCGCGGGCGCGCTGAACGCGACGCTTCCCGCGAGCGCGACGAGGACGACGCCCGCCTGCCGCTGGTACGAGTGCGCGAGCGGGAGGAACGCGAGCCCCACGGGGTGCGCCGCGAACCGCAGGTGGCGGATGCTCGAGAGCGCGCTCGCGACGAGGTTGCGGTGCGTGAGGACGGCGCCCTTGGGCTTCCCCGTCGTGCCGCTCGTGTAGATGACGACGGCCGGCTCGTCCGGGCGCAGCGCCGCGACGCGTGCGTCAAGCTCCGGCGTCGGGCGCCCCATCGCCTCGAGCTCGTCGAGCGAGAGGACGCGCTTGCCGTCGCCCTCGCCCTCGAACAGGATGCACGCGTCGAGGCCGGCGCCTTCGCAGCGCGCGAGCACCTCGGCGTCCTCGACGAAGGCGAAGCGCACGCGCGACTGGCGCAGCGCGTCGCAGATGGCGGCGGCGGGGAAGGAGCGGAAGACGCTCACGGAGACGGCTCCCACGTGCTGCGCCGCGCAGTCCGCGAGCACGAACTCGGCGCGCGTGTCGCTCACGACGGCCACGCGGTCGCCCGCGCGCACGCCCAGCGCGAGGAGGCCCAGCGCGAGGCGCCGCACGCGCGCCTCCACCTCGCTCCACGTGGCGCGCACCGACCCGTCGCGGTCGAGGAAGGCCGGCTTGTCCGGGTGCTCGCGCGCCGCGCGCCGCAGCAGGTCGACGAGCGTCCAGTCGGGGACGTCCAGCGGCTCGCCCTTCGCGCGCGCGACGATCACGAGGCGAGCCAACGCGCCCTCGCGTCAAGAGCCTCACGGTGGCCCCCGGTGTTCGCGGCGGGCGCGGGTATCCGCGCGTGAACCGAAGGGTGAAGACGACGCACGCCCTGCGCGGCCGCATGGTCAAGTACGACGACATCGCGTATTTCGAGGCCCTCGCGGACGCGCTCAACCAGGACGCGCAGTTCCAGTCCAAGGCGTCGAGCCTGAAGACGTCGCTCCTCTTCGTGAAGAAGGACCGGCCGGACGGCGCGCTCCTGAGGATCGACGGCGGCAAGGTGAGCGCGGAGAACGTGCCGGTCGAGACGCCGGCGGAGTTCACCTTCACGGCGCCCTACGACGTCTGGGTGACGAACCACCGCGACAGCGTGCCCCTCGAGAAGCTCATCATGACGGGGAAGGTCAAGCTCAAGGGCTCCATCCCGAAGATCATGATGATGAAGAACACGCTCACGCTCATCGACGCGAAGGCGAAGACCATCCCGGCGGAGTATTGAAGCGGCGCGCGGACGCTTCGCCCGCATGCAGCCGCCGCGCGTGCGGTGCGAGAGGATCCATCCGACGCTCCGCGTGCGGGACGTGCGCGCGGCGGTCCGGTTCTACACGGAGCGCCTCGGCTTCGCCCTCGCGTTCGAGCTGCCCCGGTTCGCGGGCGTGGAGCTCGGAGGGGCGCAGGTCTTTCTCGAGGAGCGCGAAGGCGCGGGCGGCGGTGGGGCGTATTTCGTGATCGACGACGTCGACGCGCTCTTCGCCTTGCATCGCGCGCAGGGCGTGGCCGAGGGCGCCGGCCTCGTGGACCAGGAGTACGGCCTGCGCGACTACGCGATCCGCGACATGGACGGGAACGGCCTCGCCTTCGGCCAGCGCATCGCCCGCACGCACGATGCGCAGGACTAGGCGCGCGGCGGCACGCGCAGGGTCAGCTCGGCTTGTGCGCCTGGCGCAGGTAGAGGACGAGCGGGAGCGCGAGGTACGCGACGTCCATGCCCTTCTTCGTGAGCGAGTACTCGATGCGCACCGGGCGCTCGTCGTAGAGCGTGCGCGCGACGAGCCCCTGCTCCTCGAGGTCCTTGAGGCGCTGGCTGAGCGTGCGCCCGCTGATGCCGGGGAGCGCGTCGCGCATCTCGTTGAACCGCAGCGAGCGCGAGCGGCTGAGCGTGACGATGAGCTCGACGGTCCACTTGTTGAAGAAGACCTGGAGCGACTCGACGATGCGCTGCATCTCCTTCGGGAGGTCGGGCTCCTCGCCCAGCGACGCAAGGAAGGGCTCGAAGAGCTCCCGCTTGTGGTGCTGCGCGACGGCGCGGAGCTTCGCCTCGATGTCGTCGCCCGGCGGCGCCTGCTCAGCGGCCGGTATCTTGCGCGACACCAGGGGGGACGCCCTCCACCTCCCGACTTATGACCTCGCGCAACTTAAGTCAATGGGTAAACCGCGTTCAGCGATGAACCCGGAGCGTGTCCCATGGTCAGCTTCCGCCTGGAGCCCGACGAGCAGAAGTTCATCGAGCGCCTCGAGCGATTCCTCGAGACGGAGATCGAGCCGCACCACGAGAAGTACCGTGTGCGCGCGCGCAAGGAGTCGCAGATCTTCCAGCCCGACAGCACCATCGCGCCGGACCTCCTCCAGCTCTCGCGCGACATCCGCCGCAAGTCCGCCGCCGAAGGGTTCTACGCGGCGCACCTCCCGAAGGAGGTCGGCGGGCAGGGGCTGCGCAAGGTGGCGCTCGTCGAGGCCAACCGCACCGTGTTCCGCCACGGCCTCGGCCTCACGCTCACGGTCCTCGCGAGCATCGAGGGGCCCAGCCAGATGCTTCTCGCCCTCCCCGAGGAGCAGCGCGAGAAGTACCTCTACCCGATGATCCGCGGCGAGAAGACGTCGTGCTTCGCGCTCACGGAGCCCGGCGCCGGCTCCGACGTGAAGGCCATCCAGACGACCGCCGTGCTCGAGGGGGACGAGTGGGTCCTCAACGGCGAGAAGGTGTTCATCACGAACGGACCCTACGCCGACTTCGCGTGCGTCTTCGCGAAGACCTCCGACGACGAGATGGGCGGCATCAGCGCGTTCGTCGTCCCGAAGGGCACGCCCGGCTTCCGCGTCGTCGAGACGATGGAGACCATCGCCAACAACGGTCTCCCCGCGCACTTCGAGTTCAAGGACTGCCGCATCCCGAAGGAGAACATCATCGGCGAGCCCGGCGAAGGCTGGTGGCACGCCCTCTCGAACATCAACGACATCCGCATGCAGCTGGGCGGCCAGTGCATCGGCCTCTCCGAGTTCTGCCTCGACAAGACCGTGCA
Source organism: Thermoplasmatota archaeon (assembly GCA_035687045.1). GTDB lineage: Archaea > Thermoplasmatota > SW-10-69-26 > JACQPN01 > JAJPHT01 > JAJPHT01. Next base: position 12,375 of record DASRYU010000073.1, read on the forward strand.
GTACGTGACCGAGCGCAAGGCGTTCGGCAAGCCGGTCTCGAAGTTCCAGGGCGTGAGCTTCCCGCTCGCGGACTGCAAAACGGAGATCACCGCCGCCCGCACGCTCGCGCTCTACGCCGCGTGGCTCATCGACGAGAACGAGCAGGCCATCATGGAGACCTCCATGACGAAGCTCTACTGCAGCGAGGTCCTCTGGAACGTCGCGGACCGCTGCGTGCAGGCGATGGGCGGGCAGGGCGTGCTGCGCGAGAACGAGATCGAGCGCATCCTCCGCTGGGCGCGCGTCATGCGCATCTGGGAAGGAAGCTCCGAGATCCAGCGCATGACCATCGCGAAGACGATGGGGCTCTAGAGAGGCCGCGCGCAAGGTCTGCCGCCGCGCGGGTGCGCAAACGCTTGGCCGCGGAACTTGATACCGCCCTCGCCCATAGCGCGGCGAGGGACTGTCATCATGCGCGCCACCTCCGCCATCCTCGTCGCCGCGACCATCGTCGCCGCGGGCCTCGTGCCACTCACCAGCGCCGCCGTCGTCTGGACGCATCCGGCGCACGCGCTCACGCCGGAGATGAACGCGACGCTCACCAACAACACGGCGCTCGCGCAGAGCTTCCTCGACACGCCGCCCGTCGGCTCGCCGCTCGCGAAGGCGCTCGCCGTCGCCGAGCGCGCGCTCCTCTCGCGCCGCAACGAGGTGAGCGACGGCAGCGAGCTCTCGCTCCTTCTCCGGCGCGGCATCGACGTCGAGCTCGGGAACGTCGCGACGGCCGCGACGCTGAACGCGGTCCTCACGAGCCCGTCGCTCACGCCGCGCGAGAAGGCGCTCGAGGTGGCGCGCGAAGGCATGGACTCGCGCGAGTCGCTCCTCGGCATCTCCGCTGTCCGCACCCGCGACCAGCTTGACCAGCAGCGGCGCGCCCTCGACCTCGTGAGCGGCCTCACCGGCTCGACCTCCGCCATCGGCATCGCGCGCGAGGCGACGACGCTCCAGGCGAGCGCGCTCGACCTCACGCTGCCCGACCTTCCGCCCCTGGACGCCCGCGCGCCCTCCGCCGCGCTCACGGCCTTCATGGACGCGAAGGGCGTCCCGTACGACGCGCAGCTCGAGGCGGAGCTTCAGACGCTGGACAACCTGCCCTATGCGCCGCAGCTGCAGCGCCTCATCGACGCCTACGCCAGGTTCGACGCGAAGACGCAGGCAGCCTTCGGCGCGGGCGACCACGACACGCTGCAGCGCTACCTCATGGCGGACGAGTTCGACCTCCAGGAGAAGAGCGGCGTGCGGCCGGCGGACGGTCCCGCCTCGCAGGACTGGGACCTCCTCGCCCAGGCCGGCGTCGACGTCGGGCCCATCCTCGCCGCGCGCAACGCGCTCCTCTCGGCGGCGGCCGACCTGCGCACGGCGCTCGCGACGCAGACGGCGCCGACGGCGACGCAGTGCGCGCCCCGGCAGGCCCCGCTCGTGGGCGGCTTCCGCCTGTTCTCCATCGACCTCACCGACTGCGCCAACACGTACACGGACAACGTGGCGCTCACCATCGACTGGAAGGGGAACGACGTCTTCACGAACAACGCCGGCGGCAACCGCCTCGACGGCCTCTGCGAGGAGCCCATCACGCGGGACCCCGCGGCGCCCGACGACCCCTCGCGCTGGCAGTTCTTCCCGCGCGCGCCGCAGGCCGCCGCCCTCTTTGACTTCGGCGGCGACGACGTGCGCCGCGGCAAGCCGTGCGGCTTCGCGGGAGGCGCGGCGCTGGGCGCGGCGCTTCTTGTCGACTTCGGCGGCGGGAACGACGTCTACGAGGCGCAGCCGGAGGAGATCTCCTTCGGGCGGATCGCGGACGGCGAGGGCACGACGGGCGGCGGCCACGCCGGCGTCGGCATGCTCATCGACGACGGAGGCAGCGACGTCTACCGCGGCGGCGCCTACGCCGTCAACGGCGGCTCCCTCATCGGCCTCGGCATCCTCGTCGACCGCGGCACCGGCGCCGACACGTACGTCGGGACCTTCGGAGGCGTCAACGGCGGCGCCAACATCGGCGCAGCCTTCCTCTTCGACGGCGGCGGGAACGACCTGTACGTCTCGGACGCGCGCTCCGGCAACGGCGGCGCGCTCGCCGGCGCGGCGCTCCTCATCGACCTCGGCGGGAACGACGTCTACCGCTCCGTCGAGATGGCGCAGCCGCGCTACGCGACGGCGACCCTGGGCGGCGTGCACTTCGGCGTCGCGCTCCTCTACGACGAGAAGGGCGACGACATCTACGAGGGGCTGCGCGACGGCGTGCTCGGCGGCGCCATCGACGGCGTCGGCCTCGTCATCGACGTCGCCGGCCACGACCGCTACAGCGCGACCTACAACGGGACGCTCGGCAGCGGGTGGTCGCTCCTGCCGCAGTACTGCTTCCCGGACAGCGACGAGGAGCGGCGCAACCTCGCGTGGTCCCCGCCGACGGGCCTCGGCATGTTCGTGGACCTCGCCGGTGACGACGTCTACCGCGGCCACAGCTTCGCCACGATCGGCGGCGCGTACATCGCCGCGGGCTTCTTTGTCGACGGCAGCGGGAACGACGACTACTACGCGGCCGACGGCGGCGGCTCGATCGGCGCGGCCGGCGGCCACAACACGGGCGCCGGCGTCGCCTTCCTCTTCGACGGCGGCGGTGACGACACGTACAAGGTCGACAACGTCTGGAGCGACGAGCTCACGGACTGCCCGCTCGGGAAGAGCACGCGCAAGCGCGAGTTCGACGGCAAGGGCGCCATCGGCGGCGCCGTGCACAAGGGCGGCGTCGGGTTCCTCGTCGACGTGAGCGGCGCCGACACGTACATCGGCAACAGCACGGGCGTGAACGGCGGCGCGGCCGACGGCGCCATCGGCATGCTCATCGACGCCACCGGCGACGACACGTACCGCGCGCGCGACCGCGGCGTCAACGGCGGCGCCTACTCGGGGCCGCACAAGACGGGGCACGTCTCGCCCGGCACCGGCCTCGGGCTGCACGCGATGGGCTTCCTCGTCGATGGCGAAGGGAACGACAAGTACTTCGCCGGCGGCAACGACAGCGCGCCCGCCGCAGGCATCTTCCGCGACACCGTCGGGCACGGCGTCAACGGCGGCGCGCACCGCGCGATGGGCTTCCTCTACGACGGCGGCGGCGTCGACCGCTTCGTCGCGTGGGGCATCGCGACGAACGGAGGCGGCGCCGGCGGCGTCGGCTTCCTCTTCAACGGCGTGCTCGTCGGCGAGACGGCGATGAGCGACCGCTACGACTCGTTCTCGATGTTCGCGACGGGCAACGGGACGATGCACGCCTCGAACGGCGGCGTGCTCGGCGCCAACTGCGCGACGTGCCGCGACGACCTGCCGAACGTGTGGCACCGCCAGCTCATCCCCGGCGGCATCGGCCTCCTCGTCGACATGGGCGGGAGCGGCGACGCGTACCAGGACCCCGAGCCCACGAACGTCAACGGCCGCAACTACAGCGGCGACGGGTACAACGTCTGCGTCGTGCCGAAGGGAGAGCCGGGGCTCGGCCAGCAGCGCGACCTTGCGCTGGGCGTGCACCAGAACCTGCAGAACGGATGCGCGAGCGCGTCGGGGCTGACCTGAGGCGCACGTCCGGGAGCGCGGCGCGCGCTCGTCGCGCCCTCAGACGGCCGAAGGGGAGCCGGCGCGCGCGGCGGCGATGGCGCGCTCAAAGACCTCGACGGGCTGCGCGCCGCTGAGCGCGTACTTCCCCTCGAACACGAAGAAGGGGACGCCGCCGATGCCGAGCTCGCGCGCCGCGTCCTCGTCGCGCCGCACGTCCTCGGCGAACGCCTCGCCCGCGAGCACCTCGTCCACCTCCGCGCCGTCGAGCCCCGCCTCGAGCGCGAGGCGACGCAGCGTCGCGTGGTCCCCCATGTCGGCGCCCTCCGCCTGCCGCGCGCGAAGGAAGCGCTCCATCACCTCGAGGCCGCGTCCGCGCGCCTTCGCGAGGTGCGTGAGCCGGTGCGCGTCGAACGTGTTCGCCATGAGCGCCGCGTCGAAGTCGTAGTCGAGCCCGACGCCGCGGCCGGCGCGCGCGAGCCGCTCGTGCGCCGCGTCCACCGCCTCCGCGCTGCCGAAGCGCTCGAGAAGGTACTCGCGGACCGGCCGCGTGCCGCGCATGTTCGGCTGGAGCTCGAACGAGCGGAACTGGACCTGGGCGTCCTTCACGCCCGCGCGCTCGAGCGCGAGGTCCAGGTGGCGCTTCCCGAGCCAGCACCAGGGGCAGGCGATGTCCGACCAGACGTCGATCCTCAACGCTCCGACTCAGCCTCTTCTCGCTCATGAACCGGCCAGTTCGGACGTTGGGAGTGTCAGCGCGGCTCAAATAGGACGAGCGACGAGACGCGCGCGTGCCCACGCGCATCCGTCGATGGGCGGCGCTCCCCCGCTGGACGGAGCCCGCCGCCCTCGCCTTCGTCGGCCTCTGGGCCATCGGCTGGGGCGTCTCCGCCATCCTGGGCGCCATCAACACGGCCGGCGCGCTCCTCCTGCCGGGCGTCCCCGTCGGGCAAAACGCGTGGCGCCCCGCGCAGCCGCTGGGCGACCTGCCGTTCGACCTGCAGCTCCCGCTCGTCGCGCTGCAGCCTCTGCTGCTCTTCGCCGTCGTCGCGCTGGGCATCTCGACGTGGGCCGACGCCGCCAAGCGGCGCCGCTTCCTCGTGATCCTTGCCTGCATCGACGTGGTGCTCCTCGTCACCGCGTTCGACGCGCTCATGCGCGGCCGCGCCGTCCCCGACAGCTACCACTACCTCATCCACCAGGTGCAGGTCGCGCCGTTCGTCGGCATCGGCCTCGCGCTCGCATGGCCCTCGCGGCGCGGCCGTCCGCTCGCGCTCGCCGGCGCGCTGCTCCTGTTCGCCGCCTACGCGAACATCTACTGGGTCTCCCGCGGCGTCGGCCCCGACTCGTGGTTCGCGACGGAGGCGCGCATGGCGGGCGTCACCATCGCCCTCGCCACCGCCCGCGCCCTCGCGCCGCTCCTCATCGGCGCCGGCATCGTCGCGGCCGCGCACGCCGTCCGCGCGCGCCTCCCCGCGCCCGCGCCGCAGCCCGCGCCCGCCGCCGAGTAGGCCGTCGCAAGGATTATCGCGCGGCGGCCTCGTTCCGGCTCCAGCGACGAGGAGGCTTGACTCCCGGGCGCGCTCTTTGGCGGCCGGGGCAGAATCGTCGCGGTGCACACACGATGGCACGGCCACGCCTCCTCACGCGCAGCCACGCCTGACGCGGCGCCCCGGGAAAGGGGTGCGCGCGCGGCGACAGGCGCATTCGTCCTCGCGCGCGCAGCCTCCCGCATGGGCCTAGCCGCGCGGGTCGACGGCGCCGAGCCGGCGGCTGAGCTCCTCCGCCACGCGCAGCGACGCCTCGATGAGCCGCTCCACGCCCGCGAGGCTCGGGACGCGCGGGTGCGTGTCGACGGCGCAGAGCGTGCCGAACGTCGTGCCATCGCCCAGGATGACGGGCACGCCGACGTACGCGCGCAGGCCGTACTTCACGTAGCCCGGATGCTCCGCGAACCCGGCGAGGACGGCGTCCCCCATGACGAAGGGCGCGTCCGCCGTGAGCTCCTGGCGGCAATACGTCTCGACGATGGGGATGCGCGAGCCCTTCGAGAGCGGGGGCGGCGGATGCTCCGTCCACGCCGCGACGGTGGTGTACGTGTCGGCGTTCACGTGGCCGAGGAGCACAAGCTCCATGCCCGTCGCCTCCGCGACCTCGCGCAGAAGCTCCTCGAGCCCCGTCGTTCCGTACTCCCCCTCGAAGGCGGCCAGAGGCGCCTCCGCGAGGACCCGATGCTCGCGCTTGCGCCGGCCGAAGTGGTCCGTGAAGGGGACGCGGTACGTATCCAACGGCGCGGGAGCGCTTCGGGCCGGGCATAAAGACGGCGCCACCGCGGCCGCCGCGCAGGCGCTCGCCGCCGGCGCGCGCGCAAGGGATGAACGCCGGCGCGTGGCAAGCATGCGAGCGCCGACGCGCGCGGCGTGGAGGGTTCATCCGCGCGCGCCACGCTCGCCGCGCGTGCGCGCGCCCGCCACCGCGCCGCCCGCGTTCGTGCTGATGAAGGTCGGCTTCCACGCCGACGAAGGCCTCGAGCCCATCCTCGCGCGCAAGCGCCGCGAGCTCGAGCAGGTGGGCGTCTCCTTCTGGGGCTACGGCGGCCGCGCGTGCCACCCGCGGACACAGGTCCAGCCGTTCGCGCGCTCCCTCGACGGCCCCGTATGGGCGGCGCTCGTCACGACGCCCTCGCCCTTCGCCGCCGAGCCGCGCCTCGCCACCGCCTTCAGCGCCGACGGCGCGCACTGGTCGACGCTCCCGCGCGGCGTCACCGTCACCGCCTCCGAGCACGCGCTCGTCTGCGACGCGCTCGAGGACGTCGACTGGACGATCGACCTCGCGCAGCACGTCGTCGCCGTCGGCCCGAGCGCCGGCACGCGCGCCTCCGAGTACGTGCGCTTCCGCGTCGACAAGGCGTGCCTGCGCCGCGACGACGCCGCCCCGCCGGGCGGCCCCGTGCTGCGGGCGACGCACGCGCTGCGCCTGCGGGAGCCGTACGGCGTCACGCTGCGGGGGTAAGGGCTCCGCGCGCGGAATCGGAACCGCTATCAAGCCCCCGACGCGCCTTCGGGAGCGGGATGCCCTTGCGCCGCGGCCACGACCCCACGATGACGCTGGACGCCACCACCACCGCCCACGCCACCTTCGAGCCGAGCGCGGCCGCGCGCGTCAGCCACGTCCTCCTCGTCGACCGCAAGCAGCGCCTCCTCCTCGCGCGCGTCGCCGTGCGCGGCTTGCCGCACGGCGGCCAGCTCACGAGCAGCGTCGTGGCACGCGTCGAGCCGGGCGAAAGCTACGAAGCCGCCGCCACGCGCGGCCTGCGGGCGCTGCTGGGCCGCCACGCGCCCCCGCTGCGCTACGTCGACCGCACGTGGATCGACCGCGACGGCGGACGCACGTTCCTGGACGTCCACGTCGCGCTGTGGGACGGCGACGTGCCGGACACGCACGTGGCGGTGCCGGTGGCCGAGGTCATCCGGGCGGCGCGGCTCGACGACCGGCGGCTGGAGGGGAGCTTCCTGCGGGTGCTGCGCTGCGTGCACGGGGACGCAGCGGTGTGGTAGGTAGAGCTGCGCCCGAACGCGAGATCGTGACATCACTTCAATCCGGACGATCGAACGCCCACGCGGCCATCCTACCGTCTAAACTCATGGAGACCTCGGCTGCCGAAGGCCGCCGGATCTGCGGGGTGCTCGCTCCGGTCGACAGTGCTGTTTCTCGACGGTAGTATGGGTTAGGCGCGATGCGCGTGTGCAGCGAAGGCTGCAGCCGCGTTCCTCCATCATGGATGATTAAAGTCCCAACGCCTACGAAGGCGAGGCACATCACATGGTCGAGGACGGCCCCCCGCTCGCGCATAATTGTGTGGCCCGCCTGCTCAAGGAGCATCAATTCCTCGTTGTTGAGCCGAATGCCGCCCACGATCAGAACGCCGGGCTTGTGATGTGGCAGCTGCCCGGCAGACCCGGTCCCCGCGCTGGAGAGGGCTGCCGCGACCACCCGTCGCGCCACGCCCACGTCCTGAACGAGCCCTCTCGCGCGCAGAGTTCGCGGCGTCTTGATTTCGACCCGAACCTCTGCTGAGCGGTTCGGGCGTATGACGAGATCACACTGGCGGCCGGCGCCGTGCGCAGCGATGATCTCTACAGGGTTGCCAGCATCCGTGAGGTACGCCGCCGCCGCCAGCAGGACGAGCGTGTGCACAAAGGCATCAGGATCTACAAGTTCACGCAGCAAAGCCTCCCGGCTTGGATGGGCGGACCATCGGTCCAGGAGCTCTGTTAGCATTTCCAGTTCCGCTACGGCGCTCGCGTCGATTGTTGGAACATCCGAGGACAGTTGAGCAATCGCGTCTTCGAGCGCTGCGAGCAGGAGCATCAGGTGGTGCGGGTTCTTCGCCGGCGTCTTGTGCTTCTGGCTGCGCTCGTGCTGCGCGCGGAGCTGCGGATACGCCGACCCAAGGGTTCG
>DASRYU010000074.1:0-18393 GCA_035687045.1 Thermoplasmatota archaeon
GTGAGCGCGTCCGTGCGCCCCCGCGGTCCCCGCGCCCGCGCGGTGAGCGTTCACGGCGCGCGGTGAGCATGGCGCGGCGCGAGTGCCGAAGCCCTTTTCCGCCGCAGCCCCCAACCGCTGCCCGTGGACGACGAGGAGCGCTTCGACCGCCTCCTCGACGTCCTCCTCGAGCTTCGCGAGGCGAACGAGGAGACGCCCATCGTCGTCGAGGGCGCGCGCGACGTCGCGTCGCTGCGCCTCCTCGGCCTCGCGGGGCACATCATCCCGCTCCACTCGGGCGAGCCGCTGTTCCAGGTGGCCGAGAGCATCGCGGCGCAGGCCGACGAGGTCATCCTTCTCACCGACTGGGACGCGAAGGGGCAGACGCTGTTCGACAGCCTGCGGACGGCGCTCGCGGCCAACGGCGTGAAGAGCGACGGCAAGTTCCGCGACGACCTCCGCCACCACATCCGGCCGACGCTCAAGGACGTCGAGTCGCTCGCGGGCTACGTGCAGCGCAACCTCGAGCGCTTCCACCGCAAGGACCTCGCGGACCTCTAAAAACCACGAGCGAAACGCATAGGGTCGCACGAGGCTTCTTTGCGGCAAGCTTAACACCCCCCACGCCCATCGCGGCAACCGGAGGCAAGAACATCTTGTACAAGCTTCTAGCGACGCTCATGCTCGTTGCGCCCTTCGCGTTCGTTCCGACCGCGGCGGCCACGATGACCTGCGACCCCGTCCTCGTGCTCGTCTGCACGGGCGACTCCGGAGAGGACCTCTACGCCGGCTGCGACGGCATCTGGGCCGACGTCTGGGCGTACGGCTTCTCCTACGCGCAGGTCTGCCACGGCTACAACGGCACGACGCACGTCTGGGTCTGCCCCCTCGGCGACGAGGTCGGCCACCCCAACTGCGAGTACTTCAACTACCCGTGAATCGGGTCACACGGGCCGCGTCCTGACGACGTCGGCCCCGCTTTTCTTTCATCCTCGCTGGCCCAGCGCGAGCGCTGCGCCCCGAGCCTTCATCCTCCTTCTTCCTGGGTCCTCGGGTCCCGTGGTCCCCGGGTCTTCGCCCGGAGCGCGCGCGATGGTGGGCCGCAGAGCGACGATGGGACGAGGACAAGGACGAGGACGAGGCAGGACGAGGCTCGGGGGACGAGGACGAGGACGAGGACGAGGACGAGGACGAGGATCTCTCCGTCTCCGCGCCACCTCCGCGCGCTCCGCGCCCTCCGCGGTGAGCGGCGTCTTGCTTGTGCGCGCGCCACGGCCGCTTCGCGGAAAGACCCGAGGACCCAGGGACCCAAGGACCCGAGAAAAGTCTCCGCGCCTCCTCCGCGAGCTCCGCGTCCTCCGCGGTGAGCGGTCTTCGTCCCCCGCGCGCCCCCGCGCTCCCCGCGCCCTCGCGGTGAGCGGCGTCTTGATTGTGCGCGCGCCACGGCCGCTTCGCGGAAAGACCCGAGGACCCAAGGACCCGAGAAAAGTCTCCGCGCCTCCTCCGCGCGCTCCGCGTCCTCCGCGGTGAGCGTGTTTCGTCCCCCGCGCGCCCCCGCGCTCCCCGCGGTGAGCGGCCTGGGCGCGACGCCGAGGCCGACGCCCGGCGCCGAGGAGGGACGAGGACGAGGCGGGACGAGGGGCGGGGACGAGGACGGCCTACTCGCGCTGGTAGACGAGGAACGTGTGCCCGAGGCCGATGACGTCCCCGATCTTGAGCGGCACGCGGCCGCCGCGGGGGATGCGCGAGAAGTTGAGGAACGTCCCGTTCGCGCTGAAGACGTCGACGAGGACGTGGCCGCCCGAGTCCTGCTGGATCTCGGCGTGGCGCCCGCTGATGAACGGGTCGTGCGCGAGGCGGAGCGAGCGGTCCTCGTCGCGGCCGAGCGTCCAGCGGTTCGACTCGCCCTGGAGCACGTAGCGGCTCCCGGCGGCGGGGCCGTTGATGAGAAGGATGTGCGCGGAGCGCGTCTCGCTCGCGGGCGGAGCCTCGACGGGCGTGCCGCTCTTGTCCAGGACGACCGTGCGGTCGGCCATGCGCACGGCGGGGCCCCCTTCGGGCTCGAGGTTGCCGAGGTCGCCGATGGCAACGCCCGTCGCGAAGAGGCGCTGGGGGACGACGAGGAACTCGATGACGGGCCCCGTGCTGCGGCGCCCGTGGAGGGGGCGCACGAAGCCGCGCTCCTGCAGCTTCTCGATGTGCTTGAGCGCCGACTGGCGCGACATCCCGAGCGCGTCCGCGATCTCTTCCGCGTAGCGCGGCCTCGTGAGGAGGTGGAGGAGGCGCAGGCGCTGGATGTTCGACAACGCGTCCAGGTCCTCCGCGAGCGACTCGAGCGGGTCCGTGGCACGCGACTCGGCAGGAGGCGTCGTCATGGGGTCTTCGGGCATCGAGGGAGCACTTCCGGCGTCAAACCTTCGCCAACGAAGCGGTGCATTCAGGTAGACGTACCATACGGATGATGCCTTCGGCGCAGGACGCGCCGCTTGTGCCCATCACCTCCGACCGGATCGCGAGACTGCGCGAGTTCGGGCTCTCCGAATACGCGGCCCGCTCGTATCTCGCCCTCCTCGACCTGGGCACCACCGAGGCGCGCGACATCTCCGCCCTCAGCAAGGTGCCTGCGTCCAAGATCTACCACATCCTCGACCAGCTGCACGAGAAGGGGCTCGTCGTTATCCTGCCCGAGTTCCCGCGCAAGTACGCCCCCGTGCCCTTCGCGGAGTTCCTCCAGCGCATCCACGACGAGCACGAGGCCGCCGCGCGCACCATCCGCGACGACCGCGACGCGCTCACGCAGATGTTCGCCGTCATGGGCGACGTCGCGGGGGGCGACCGGGGCTCCGTGACGCTTCTTCGCGGCCGGCGCAACGTGCTCGAGCGCGCGAACGAGGCGCTCGGCGGCGCGCAGCGCGACATCCTCGTGCTCCCGAGCGAGGGGCAGCTCGCCCACCCGCGCCTCCTCGCCGAGCCTCTCGAGGCGGCCGCGGCGCGCGGCGTGAACGTCCGCACGCTCGGGTCGCTGGGCGTGGGCGAGGCGCGGCCCCGCCCCGCGACGCTCCCGGGGCCGGCGTTCATCCTCATCGCGGACGGCAAGCGCGCCGTCCTCGCGCACGCGCTCCCCGACGACGGGCACCCCCTCGAGGGGAACGACACGGCGCTCTACGTGGACCAGGAGGGCATCGTCATGCTTCTCGCGGCCCTCGTGGAGGCGCAGTGGGCGTCGGCGCGCGCCGACGGCCGCTCCGTCGAGGTCGTGGCCGGGCCGGACGCGGTGGCCACGCGGCCCGCCTAGTCGGCTCGCCGGTCGGCGGGGCCCGCCGCGCCCCGCCGCCCGTGCCGGACCGCCGCCTTGCGCGGGCGGGGCGTGAGCGTAGGGCTTGATGAGGTAGGGCTGCATACGGGCATCGTCCTGTGACACTGCCGCCGAATGTCACCCGAGGCGACCTCGACGCGCTCTACAAGGCCCTCTTCCAGGAGGGCGGCGAGATCGACCAGCTCGCGCGCTACGGGCGCAACTCCGGTTTCGTCGACCAGGTCGTTGTCGGCCCCGCGGCGGCGCGCGGTCGCGTGCGCGGCCGCCGGCGCGACACCGGGTTCAACGTCCGCATCCACTACTCGGGCTCGTACGAGTGCAAGTGCCCGCGCGCGCGGAAGCAGCCCTGCGAGCACGTCGGCGCGCTCCTTCTCCACGTCATCGCGCAGCTGGGCGAGGCCGCCGCCACGGGCGCCACGAAGCTCAACCCCTCGGAGCCCGCGCCCGAGGTCTACCAGTTCCTTCTCGACCTCTTTCCCGGCATCGGCCCGAAGCGCGCCCGCGAGGTCGCGCGCGTCTTCCGCACCGTGCCCGACCTTCTCCAGGCGACGCCGCGCCAGCTGCGCAACCTGCCCGAGATCGGCGTCTGGGCCGCGCAGGTCCTCCACGAGCACCTGCAGAAGCACCAGCAGATCGGCTTCCGCTCGCCGCAGGGCCCCAAGCGCGACGTCGACGAGGAGCCCAAGCCCGCGACGCAGCCCGACCGCGCGTGGCTCGCCGAGGTGAGCGAGGGCGAGTTCGTCGACACGAGCGGCGACTCGCGCGCGCGCCTCGACGGCCGCCTCATCCTCGTGCAGGGCACGCGCACGGGCGCGGTGTTCTTCCGCCCGCAGGAGATGAAGGACCCGCTCATGCGCCGCGCGCTGCGGCACATCCGCGCGAGCGACCCCGGCTCCTTCCGCCCTTCGCTCAAGCACCACATCTGGACGACCGACCAGGAGCGCTTCCCGCGCGTCATCGGCCGCCTCGAGGCGATGGGCGCGCGCCGCGAGCACACGCACCTTGTCGACCTCCCCTTCGACGGCCTCACGCTCTTCTTCGACGCCGCCGGCCGCCGCGCGCGCTTCCAGTTCGCGACCGAAGCGCTCGAGGAAGGCTTCCCGCGCGCGCTCGAGCTCATCAAGGCCGCGGAAGGCTACAGCTACGACGAGGCGAGCGCGCAGCACCTCATCCTCCCGCGCGCCTTCCCCATGCTCAAGAGCGAGCTCGCCGACCTCGGCGCGCTCCTCATCCGCAAGAGGCTCCGCCCCGTCCGCGAGATCGCCGAGTGGAAGCCGGAGGAGCCGGAGGACTTCGCGGAGGGCACGCCGCGCATCCGGCCCCTCCCGGACATCGCCCCCTTCATGGGCGAGCCCCTCCCGCCGCAGCTCAAGGCGCACGTGCAGCTGCGCCCCTACCAGCGGGAGGGCGTCGCGTTCATCCGCGCGACCGATTACCTCACCTACCTCGGCGACCCGCCGGGCCTTGGCAAGACCATCCAGGCGATCGTCGCGGCGCTCTACCTCCCCGGCCGCATCCTCATCATCGCCCCCGCTGGCGCGAGGGACGTCTGGAAGCGCGAGATCGAGAGCTGGACGACCGAGTCGGTGTTCGTCTTCCGCCCCACGTCGAAGAAGACGCCCACGAACGAGAAGTTCGTCGTCGCCTCCTACGACGCGCTGCTGTCGCGCCAGGACCAGCTCCTCGCGATGAAGCCCGACCTCGTCATCCTCGACGAGGCGCACTACATCAAGAACAAGGAAGCCGAGCGCACGAAGGCGGTGCACGACTCGCTCATCAGCATCCCGCGCCGCCTCCTCCTCTCCGGTACACCGGCGATGAACCGCGTCGACGAGGTGCGCAAGCAGCTCGAGTTCATCCACCCCGGCGAATGGGGCAACGAGCACTGGTTCCGCCGCCGCTTCGTGACGCCGCTCGAGAACGGCACGCCCGAGGTGCGCGGCCAGGTGCTCTCGCGCCTGCGCGAATACTTCCAGGGCGTCATGCTCCGCCGCGTGAAGATGGACGTGCTCAAGGACCTCCCGCCCAAGCACGTCATCGTGCAGACGGTGAAGCTCCCGCCCGCGTGGCGCCAGGAGTACAACGAGGAGGCCGGGCGCCTCCGCGACCACATCAACACGCACCGCGAGACCGCGTTCGGCGAGGACTACAGCACGACGCGCGGCCACGTCATGGCGCTCCGCCAGCTCGCCTCCAACGGCAAGGGCGAGGCCGCCGAGCAGTACATCCGCAAGATCCTCAGCGTCCCCGGCGAGAAGATCGTCGTCTTCGCGTACTACCTGCAGCACCTCGAGACGCTCGAGAAGCTGCTGGCGGAGTACAAGCCCGTCGTGGTGCACGGCGGCGTGAACGACAAGCAGCGCGACGCGGCCGTCCAGGCGTTCCAGCACGACCCGACGACGCGCCTCTTCCTCGGCCAGATCACGGCCGCGGGCACCGCGCTCACGCTCACCGCCGCGCGCCACGCGGTGTTCGTCGACCTCGACTGGAACCCCGCGAACCACGAGCAGGCCGGCGACCGCATCCACCGCATCGGCCAGACGCGCGAGGTGTTCCTCCACTACCTTGTCGCCGGCGGCACCATCGACGAGGACATCGTCAAGATGCTTCAGGAGAAGTCGACGACGACCGCCGCGCTCTTGGACGCGGACGAGCAGAGCGCGGGCCTGCTGCAGCAGCGGCGCGAGAGCCGCAACATCGCGCGCCTCGCGCTCAAGGTCGCCATGGGCGAGCCCGTCCCCGCCGATCCCACCGCGAAAGCGTAGGCGACGCTTCGCCGCGGCGACGCGAGGCGCGCGCGAAGGCTTAGGAGGCCGGGCGCGCGTGCTCGGAGCGTGGCGCTCGTCGCGACGCTCGTCGGCTCCGTGGGCCTCAGCGCCCTCGCCGCCGTCGCCGCCGCGGCGCTCCTCGTGCTCTTCGCGCGGCCCGACCGCACGCAGAACCGCCTCCTCGCGCTCGTCCTCCTCCTCGAGGCGTTCGCCTCCGGCGCGGGCGCCGGCCTGATGTGGCTCACGGACGACCCGCGCTCGAGCTACGCGTGGCAGGCCGTCACCATCGTCGCCGCGATGTCCATCCCCTTCGCGTACCTCGCCTTCCTCGGCACGCTCCCCGGCCCCTACGCGCGGCCGTTCCGCGGGCGCGGCCGCCACGTCGCGCTCGCGCTCGCGCTCGTCGCCCCGCTCCCGTGGTTCCTCTGGCCGCGCGCGTTCGCGGGCCACGTTGAGCCATGGACGCTCGCGCCGTGGATCGTGGAGCTGCGCCCCGCGTTCACGCTCGTCCTTCTCCTCACCGTGGCCGCTGCGCTCTACGGGCTCCTCGTCGCCTTCGGCGCGTGGCGCGTCGCCTCGTCGCCGAGCGAGAAGGCGCAGGCGAAGGCGTTCCTCCTCGCCTTCGGAGTGCGCGACGTGGGCTTCTGCCTCGCCCTCGGCGCCGTCGGCGTCGGCCTCGTGACCACCGACAGCACGCTCTTCGCCGTCGGCCCCTCGATCGTCCAGCTCCTCTACGCGCCCCTTCTCGTCTACGGCATCCTGCGGACCCAGCTCTTCGACATCGACCTCCGGCTCAAGTGGACGATCCGGCGCGCGACGCTCCTTGGCGCCTTCGCCGTGGTCTTCGTCGGCGTCGCGGAGGTCGCGCAGAACGTCGCGAGCGACGCGTACGGCTATCTCGCGGGCGGCGTCGCCACCGCGCTCATGCTCCTCGCGCTGCGCCCCATCGAGCGCATGAGCGCGCGCATCGCCGACAGCGCCATGCCGCACGTGCAGGAGACGCCGACCTACGTCGCGTACCGCAAGATGGAGGTGTACCGCGCGGCGCTGGAAGGCGCGATGCAGGACGGCGCCGTCACGGAGCGCGAGCGCGAGGTGCTGCGGCGGCTGCGCGCGTCGCTGGGCCTTTCGGACGCCGACGTCGCCGCGCTCGAGCGCGACGTCGCGGCCGCGCCCCGATGAGGTCGTTGCGCGCGCGCTCGCGTCCGGAAGACCTAAACCGGTCCTGAGCGTGCGCGGCCCCGGCATGAACCAGAAGGCCATCTTCTTCGCCGCCACGCTTGTGGCCGCGGCCCTCGCGGGCTGCGCCAACGAGCCCGCCGGCGACACCACGACGACGCCCACCGGCAGCACGACGCCCGCGACGGGCACGCCCGTCACGACGCCCACCACCACGCCGGCGGTCACGCCCACCCCCGGCGGGGACGAGGAGGGCCCCGGCGGCCCGCCCGAGATGATGGAGTGCGAGGGCGACTACGAGCTCGACAACACCTCCACGCGCCTCGGCATGCCCGAGCTCCGCTACGTCGCGAAGGACCCCGACGCGAACGACCCGTGCTTCGCGTTCGTCGGCCCGCGCAACGCGACGGCCGGCTGGAACGTCTTCACGCTCACCTACCCGGCGGGCGGCCGCACGTTCCACATCATGCCGATGTACTTCCACGGCGAGCGCAGCAGCGAGGAGTTCATCGGAGCGATGATGTCCTCCAACGAGAGCAGGCCCGACTGGATCAAGCCCGTCGGCGCCGTCGGCGGCGTCACCCCCGGCCAGACCGGCAGCGTCGCCATCGAGCTCGAGGCGGGGAACTACACGTTCTTCTGCCCCATCGAGGGCCACATGTTCCAGGGCATGCACGGCTCGCTCCGCGTGGCCGAGGCCGAGGAGGGCGCGAACGCGACCGCTCCGCCCGCCGCCGACGCGACGATCACGCTCGTCGACTACAACTTCACGCTGCCCGAGCTTCGCGAGGGTATGACCGTCATCCGCGTCACGAACAACGGCACCGAGCCCCACGAGGCGCCCCTCGTGAAGCTCAACGCCGGCGCCAACATGTCCGCGTTCCTCGCGGCCATCGAGAGCGAGACGCCCACCGGCCCCCCGCCGGGCGCGCTCATCGGCGGCGTCAACGCCATCGCCCCCGGCCAGACGGTCTACCTCCTCGTCGACATCGAGGCGGACACGACGTACGGCTTCGTCTGCTTCGTCGAGTCCGAGGCCCACGGCGGCATGCCCCACATCGCGCTGGGCATGATCGGCGAGACCGAGGCGCACCACGCCGAAGGCGAAGAGCACTAACACCCCTCCCCCGCGGCGGCGCCCCCGCCGCGTCGCTCCTTTTCTCTACCCTTTTCCGGCCAGCGGACGCTCCGCGCGGGCGCGCGGCCGAAAGGCATTCAAGAGCGTTCGCCTCATGGCAATGCATGGACGTGCAGGCCATCCGCGCCCAGTTCCCCATCCTTCGCGAGAAGGTCCCCGGGCGCGACGGCCGCACGCACCCTCTTCGCTTCTTCGACCACGCCGCGAGCACGCACGCGCCCGAGCCGGTCGTGCGCGCCGTCACGGAGCTCCTCACGACGTCGTACGCGAACGTCCACCGAGGCGCGCACCACCTCAGCGAGAAGGCGACCGACGCCTTCGAGCACGCGCGCGAGCGCGTCAAGCGCTTCGTGCACGCGCCCGCCGACCGCGAGGCCGTCTTCGTCATGAACACGACGCAGGCGCTCTCCCTCGCGAGCCACGTCGCCTGCAGCGTGCACGACGGGCCCGTCCTCTCGACGCGCCTCGAGCACCACTCGAACCTCCTGCCGCACGCGAGCCACGGCGACAAGGGGGAGCACCGCTTCAGCGAGGCGCACCCGTGGTACGGCCGCGTCGAGATGGTGCACGTGACGCCGGAGGGGCGCATCGACCTCGACGAGCTGGAGGCGCGCCTGCGCCGCCGGCCGAAGCCGCGCCTCCTCGCGCTCAGCTGCGCGTCCAACGTGACGGGCGTGAAGACGCCCATGCGCGCGGTCCTCGAGCAGGCGCAGGACGCGCACGTGCCCGTGCTTTTCGACGGCGCGCAGATCCTCGCGCACGAGCCGCTCGACTTCTCGCGCCTCCCCGGCGGAGGGCCCGAGTTCTTCGCGGCCGCCGGCCACAAGGCGTACGCGCCGCTGGGCAGCGCCGTGCTCCTCGCGCGGCGCGACCTTCTCGACAACGCGCCCCCGTGGATGCCCGGCGGCGGCACGGTGAAGCTCGTCCTCGACGACGAGATCCTCTGGGCCGACTCGCCCGACCGCCACGAGGGCGGCACGCCGAACGTCGTCGGCGCCGTCGCCTTCGCCGCGGCGCTCGACTTCCTCGAGAGCGTCGGGATGGCGGAGGCCGAGGCGCGCGAGATGGCGCTCTTCGACGAGCTTGTCCAGGGGCTGCGCGAGACGCCCGGCGTGCGCCTCCTCGGTCCGCAGACGTGCGCCGACCGCGTCGGCGTCGTGAGCTTCAGCGTCCAGGGGTGGAGCCCCGCCGCGCTCGCGACCGCGCTCAACGCCGAGCACGGCATCGCCGTGCGCCACGGCTGCTTCTGCGCGCACCCGTACCTCATGGGGCTCCTCGGGACGGAGGCGGGCCCGTTCATCGAGGAGATCCGCCGCGGCGGCAGCACCTCGGCGCCCGGCATCCCCGGCGCCGTCCGCGCCTCGCTCGGCATCTACAACACCCGCGAGGAGGTGCGCACGCTCGTCGAGGCCGTCGGCGAGCTCGCGCGCCGCGCGCCCGACTCGGGCTACGCATGGAAGGGGGACGACGAGCGATGGGAACCGGTCCCCCTCTGAGCCCGCTCCAGCGCGGGATCCTCGGCGCGCTCGCGGTGCTCCCCGCCCTCGCCATCACGCTCTACTTCCTCTACGGCGACTACGTCGCGCTCTCGTCCCCCGCGTGGGGCGGCTCGCAGACGCGCGGCGCGTACGTCGCGATGGCGCTCGCGGTGAAGGGGGCGCTCCTTGCCGGCATCACGCTCGGCGTCGTGGGTCTCGTGCGCGCGTGGCGCGCGCTCGCGCTCGCGGGGGTCGCCGTGCTGGTGCTCGCGGCCATCCCGCTCCTTCTGGGCGGCACGGGCGTGCTCGTGCTCCTGAGCGCGCTCATGCTCTTCGCCGCCACGGCGATGGTGACGCGGCGCGCGAGCGGCGGCTAGCGCTGCGCCCGCCGCGCCTTCTCGAGCACCGCGACGAGCGCCTCGCGCGTGATGGGCTTCGCCACGTGCTCGTCCATGCCGGCCGCGAGGGAGCGCTCCCGGTCCTCCTCGAGCGCGTGCGCGGTCATCGCGATGATGTAGGGCCGCTGCGCCTCCGGCCAACGCTCGCGGAGGGCGCGCGTCGCCGCGAACCCGTCCATCTCGGGCATCTGGATGTCCATGAGCACGACGTCGTAGGGCTGACGCTCCACCGCCGCCACCGCCTCGCGGCCGTTCGCGGCGACGTCCGCGCGGTACCCGATCTGCTCGAGCATGCGCAGCGCGACCTTCTGGTTCACCGCGTTGTCCTCCGCGAGAAGGATGCGCAGCGGCTTCCTCGCGGCGAGGTCCACGATGGGCGCGCGAGGCGGCAGCGGGCGCGGCGCGGCGCGCGGCTTGCGCCCGATGACCTCCACGATGGTGTTGTAGAGGAGCGAGAAGCGCACGGGCTTCGTGAGCGTGGCCTCGAAGAGGCCCGGCTCGACGGTCGACTTGCCCGCGCTCGATGCGAGAAGAAGGAGCGGCGGCTCGCGGGGCCGCAGCGCGCGGATGCGGCGCGCGAGGTCGCCGCCGTTCATGCCCGGCATGTGGTAGTCGAGGATGGCGACGTCGACGGGGTGCCCCTCGGCGATCCAGCGCAGCGCGTCCTCGGGCGCGTTCTTCGAGAACGACACGGCGCCCCAGGCCTCGCACTTGAGGCGGAGGATGCGGAGGTTCGTCTCGTTGTCGTCGACGAGGAGGATGCGCGCGCCGCGGAGCATGCCGGGGTCCGGCTCCGGCTCGTGCTCCAGAGGCTTCGCCCGGATGCTGAAGCGGAACGTGGAGCCGCGCCCGGGCTCGCTCTCGACGTCGATGCTTCCGCCCATGAGCTCGACGAGGCGCTTGCTGATGGCGAGGCCGAGCCCCGTGCCGCCGTAGACGCGCGTGGTGGAGGCGTCGCCCTGCGAGAAGCTCTGGAAGAGGCGCGAGAGCTTGTCGCGCGGGATGCCGATGCCCGTGTCGCGCACGCAGAAGACGAGCTCCTGCTCCCCGTCTTCCGCCGGGCGCGCGTCGACGGCGATGACGACCTCCCCCTTGGGCGTGAACTTCACGGCGTTGGAGAGGAGATTGAGAAGCACCTGCCGCAGGCGCCCCGCGTCGCCGAGCACGCGCGCCGGGACGCCGGGGGCGGTCTCGTAGAGGAGGTCGATGTCCTTCTCGGCGGCGCGCAGCGCCACGAGGTCGAGGGCGTCCTCGACGACGTCGTTCA
This sequence comes from Thermoplasmatota archaeon, assembly GCA_035687045.1. Classification (GTDB taxonomy): domain Archaea; phylum Thermoplasmatota; class SW-10-69-26; order JACQPN01; family JAJPHT01; genus JAJPHT01. The sequence continues at coordinate 11,524 of DASRYU010000074.1, forward strand.
CGGAGAACGGGTGCTCGTCGAGCTCGAGCTTCCCCGACTCGATCTTCGAGAAGTCGAGGATGTCGTTGATGATGGTGAGGAGGTGCTCGCCCGAGGCGCGGATCGTCTCCGCGTACTCGCGCTGGCGCGCGTCGAGCTCCGTGTCGAGAAGAAGGCTCGACATGCCGATGACGGCGTTCATCGGCGTGCGGATCTCGTGGCTCATGTTCGAGAGGAAGGCGGACTTGGCGACGTTGGCGGACTCGGCGGACGCCTTCGCGCGCTCCAGCTCCGCCATCGCCTCGCGCCGCGCCTCGTCCGCGCGGGCGGCGGCGTGCGACTGGACAAAGATGACGCTCCCGACGATGATGACGGACGTGATGGCCGTGAGGGCGACGCCGAACTCGGTGGCATAGAGCCCGATGTTCTCGCCGACGAGGCGCAGGTAGCCGACGACGATGGGCGTGAGCACCGCGACGGGGAGGAGCCGCCGGGCGAGCCTCCCGCCCTCGTTCTGCGCGTGCAGGATGCCCATGAGCCCGAGGCTGGGCTGCGCGGCGATGACGCCCACCCCCAGCGCGAGGAAGCACGTCGCCGTGTGGACGGCCATGGGGATGGCGGCGACGAAGCCGGTCAGCTGGCGGACGCCGTAGAGGTAGCCCACGACGGCGAGCGCCGCGAGCGTCACCGTGACGAGCGCGAGGACCTGCGCGGTCTGCGCGGAGCGGCGCCCGCGCGGCGCGAGGACGATCGCGGCGCCGATGCAGAAGAAGGCGAGCCCGGTGTTGGGCGCCATGTGGTTGGGCGGCGTGTAGCGGTCGAGCTCGCTCGTGAACAGGATGCGGTCGATGGCGAGGTCGCCGCCGGTGATGTAGCCGACGAACTTGGCGAGCCCGACGAACGCGACGAGCCCGGCGAGCGCGGCGGAGGCGTGCTGCATGGGCGTCGTGCGCCCCCACGCGTGGAGCGCGAGCGCGCCTCCGGCGAGAACGAACAGGAGCGCCGTCACGGGGTTCATCGCCACGAGGCCGGGGACGACGCTCTTGAGCACGTCGTTGCCCGTCGCCCACCCCAGGAGCACGGCGAGCGCGACCACGGGCGGCAGGAGGGCGCCCAGCGCAAGGAGGGCGCGGGCGACGGGGCGCCCGGGAGGAGCCGTTTCCACGCGGGCGAAAGCGCGGCGGGGCGGCTTCTAGTTGTCCCTGCGGAAGAGCGATGCGGCGTTCGTCCAGAGGATGCGCTCCTTCTGCGCGTCGGAGAGGCCCGGGAGCGCGAGGAAGTCGAGCACGTTCTGGCGCAGCGAGCGGATGCCGGGCGAGGGCCAGTCGCTCCCCCAGACGCACTTGTCGGCGACCTCGGGAAGGCGCGGGAGGTACTCGAGAAGCTTCTTGGGCGGGATGCCCGACAGCTCGAGGTACACGTTCGCGTGCCGGCGCGCGAGGAAGAACGCCGTCTCCGGCCAGAGCGGGCGGCCGGCGTGCGCCACGAGGAAGCGCACGTCCGGGTTGTCCACGGCGACGTCGTCGACGTGGATCGGATCGGTGAAGCGGTTCTTCGCGCCGGGGAAGATGCTTGTGCCCGTGTGGATGGTGACGGGGATGCGCTCGCGCGCGGCGATCTCGTAGAGCGGGCGGTAGCCTTCGTCGTGCGGGTAGAGGAGCTGGTGCGCCGGGTGCACCTTGAACGCGCGGATGCCCAGGCGCACGATGCGCTCCGCCTCGGCGCGCGGGTCCGCGACGGCGCGCGGGTGGACGCTCCCCATCGGGACGAGGCGCGTGGCCTGCCGGCAGTAGTCGGCGATCCAGTCGTTCGTCTCCGGCGGGAAGCCCATCACGGTGGGCGAGACGTAGTTGACGCAGACCGCGCCGTCGATGCCCGCTTCCGAAAGATAGCGCTCGAACGCGGGCGGGTCGCGCTGGAAGGAGGTCAGCTCCTCGAGGTCGGTGCGGCCGCGCGTCATCACGGCGTGGACCGCGGGCTTGAGCATGTGCCAGGGCTGCATGTGCACGTGCGCGTCGAACACGCGGTGGCCGTCGATCAACGCGCACCCGATGGCGCCGCCGCGAAAGAGCGTTGCCCTTGCCCGCGGGCGAAGGTTATCCGCCGCCACGGCGTGGACCGCGCGTGCGCGTCGCGCGCAACGTCGCCCTCCTCGCCCTCGCGAGCTTCCTTGCCGACGTGAGCGGCGAGATGCTCATGGCCGTCCTCCCGTTCCTTCTTGTCGCGCAGGGGGCGGGCGGTTTCGCGGTGGGGCTCGTGGACGGGGCGACGAACGCGTTGGGGCACCTCCTCAAGCCCCTCGCCGGCCGCGTCGCCGACGCCACGAGCCGACGGAAGCCGCTCATCCTCGGCGGCTACCTCGTCGCGGCCCTCTCGCGGGTGGGCATCGCGCTCGCGAGCGTCTGGCACGTGTCGCTCCTCTTCCGCGCCGCCGACCGCGTCGGCAAGGGGCTGCGCACCGCGCCGCGCGACGCGCTCCTCGCCGAGAGCGTGCCGACGGCGGAGCGCGGTCGCGCGTTCGGCCTCCACCGCGCGGCCGACACCGCCGGCGCCGTCGTCGGCGTGGCGCTCGCCCTCGCCGCCCTCTCGCTTCTTGGCGCCTCCCCCGCCACCATCGTCCTCGCCGGCGCCGTCATCGGCCTCGCGACGGCGCTGCCGCTCGTTCTCGTGCGCGAGGTCGATGCGCACGCGCGCGAGCGGGCGGCGCGCGACGAGCCCGGCGACCCGCGCTTCGCGCCCTACGTGGCCATCGCCGCGCTCTTCGCGCTCGGGCAGGTGAGCTACATGTTCTTCCTTCTCCGCGCCGCCGGCTCCGCCTCCGCGGCGGCGGCCATCGCGCTCTACCTCCTGTTCAACGTCGCCTACGTCGTCGCCGCCTACCCGGCCGGGCGGCTCGCGGACAGCCTCGGCAAGCCGCGGCTCCTCCTCGCGGGCTGGCTCCTCTTCGCGCTCGCGTGCGCGCTCATGGTGCCCGCGCCCACGACGTGGCTCAGCATCGCGGCCTTCGCCGCGCTCGGTCTGGGCTTCGCCGGCTTCGAGAGCGTCCAGCGCGCCTTCGCCGCCGACCTCGCCGGCGGGGCCCGGCGCGGCGCGCGGCTGGGATGGTTCCACGCGGCCGTCGGCCTCGCCACCGTCGCCGGCGGCGTCGCGGCGGGCCTCCTGTGGGACGGCGTGGGCGAGTGGGCGGCGTTCGCGTGGGGAGCGGGCGTGGCGGTCGCGGCGGCCGCGGCGCTCGCGATCGTTCGCCGAGCGTAGCGATGGGGAGAACGAAGCGGTCGCGCCGCGCGCGGGGGAGAGGGAGTCCGCGCGAGGCGCGCGGGAAAGGCCCGGAGATCCGGGCAGGTCGTGGGCGAGGCGTCTGCGTCTCTAGCCGTTCTTGGCGTTGGCCTTCGTCAGGTGAAGGATGAGCATCGCCTCGCCGGAGGTGTCATCGACCACGACCCTATTGTGCGCGGTTCAGGTATTAGCCGTTACGGCTCGGCACCGTGTGCGCGCCGTCGATTTGACGAACGGTCGATATCGCCCGCTCCGTGGAACGCACGAGCCGGTGCGCTTCTATGCGAGCGATGCGCGCGCGGCGCGGCGGCGCGTGGATCCCATCGCCATCCACGCGAAGAGGCCGCTCCAGCCGACAAAGAACATCCAGCCGAGGTTGGCGTGCGCCCATTCGAGCGCGTCGCTGCCGTAGGCGGAGCCGACGATGGCGAGGCTCACGAGGCGCAGGACGTTCACGACGTACACGCCGACGAGGCCGATGGTGCACCAAAGGAGCCCCCGGCCGAAGCCCGGCTTCTCCGCGAGCACGTACACGAGAAGGATGCCGCCGAAGAGGCCCATCGCCTGGAGGCCGGAGCACGCGACGCCGACGAGGAGGGTCATGCGCCCGCCCTGCTGCGTGTCGAAGCGGATGCGCTGGCCGAACGTTTCAGGATTGTACCCGAGGAAGGCGAGCGCGGCGGACATCGGCGTGAGGAGCGCGTGCTCGATGAAGAGCTCCATCGGCGTCATGCCCGCGATGGTCGCGGCGGAGAGCGCCTGGAGCCCCCAGACGACGAGCGGCGCGCCCACGAGCGGGATGCTCCAGGCGACGACGTTGGCGACGCGGGGGCGCGACACCAGCGGCGCCGCAACGGCGAGCGCGAGGCCGAAGGCGACGATCGCGACCTTCGGCGCGACCCACGGCATGCCGCGGACGACGTTCCAGGCGACGACGACGCCCGCCGCCGCGAGACCGCCCACGACGAGCGGCCAGCTCGGAAGGCGTTCGATGCGGGGCAGAGGCGTGAAGTAGAGAAGGATCGCGCCAAGCGCCGCGAGCGCGGCTCCGAGGAGCGGCGACTCGTGGGGCACGACGCGGAAGAGGATGAAGAGACCCTCGCCCAGGCTGGCAAGACCGAGGAGGCCGAGCAGACGGGCGAGGGTGGGGTTCATGGTGCGGTCACCTCAGCTTAGCTGCGGCGGCGCCACATCATGCCGACGACCGCGAGGGCGCCGAGGCTACCCAGGACGAGGCTCGTGAAGCCGGGGAAGAACGGGATCTCCGTCTCGCACTCCTCGACCGGCACGTCCTCCGGGCAGTCCACGACCGGGGCGCACTCGTTCTCTTCCGTCGTCTCGTCGTCGACGCAGATCGGCTCCTCTTCGCCGCAGGGGTCGACCCAGAACATCTTCGCCTTCGCGAAGTGGTCGCCGTGGGGGTGGCCGTCGTCCGTGTAGACCTCGATGCGGTAGTGGCCCGAGGGGAGCTGGTAGGGGCCCTTCAGGAAGTCGAACTCGCCGTCGCCGTCGGGCGTGCCGACCCACGTCTGGGTGTCGCCGCTCGCCGTCACTTCGCTCTTGTCGCCGGTGGGCGGCCAGGAGTAGAAGACGATGGAGCCGGCGGGGTCCTTCATGTTGAAGCCCTGCACGTAGAAGTCGCAGCTCACGTGGGGGACGTTCTGCTCCTCAGGGTCCTCGACGAGGTCGTCGTGGATCTTGATGGTTCCACGGTTGTCGTTGCCCTGCGCCGTGGCGGTGCCGGCGAAGGCGAGCGACGCGACGAGGGCGGTCGCGATCAGGCAGATCAGCGTTCGAGCGCGGTTGGTGGCCATGGTGATGCCAACCCCTTACCCGGCTGCCGCGGTGGTTGCGGCTTCTGGTACGCTGCGCAGCGGAAAAGTTGCATGCGTAACGCGTCAAGGAGAGTGGCACGTTGATATCAGGCGCCGTCCGCTCCTGCGCGGCCGCCTGCCCCCGTGCGCGCCACGAGCCGCGACGCAGGCGCCCGGCGTGACGCCTGATGGCCGTCGCCTCACGAGCGGTGGAGCGCGCGCTCCGGCTCGCCTCACCAGCGGTAGAATCCGTGGCCGCTCTTCTGCCCCAGCCGCCCTTCCGCGACGAGCTTGCGGAGCAACGCGGGCGGCTCGAACCGCGGGCCCAGCGACTTCGCGAGCCCCTCGGCGATGTGGAGGCGCACGTCGAGCCCCACGAGGTCGGTGAGGCGCAGCGGGCCCATCGGGTGGGCGTAGCCGAGGGTCATGGCCTTGTCGATGTCCTCGGCGCTCGCGACCTCCTCCTCGAGCATGCGGATGGCCTCGAGGCCGATGGCGATGCCCAGGCGCGACGTCGCGAAGCCGGGCGCGTCGCGCACGACGATCGTCTCCTTGCCCATGCGCTGCGCGAGGTCGGCCACGCGCTTCACCGTCTCGGACGACGTCTCGGGGCCGTGCACGACCTCCACGAGCTTCATCACCGGCACCGGGTTGAAGAAGTGCATGCCGACGACGCGCGCGCGGTCACCCTCCGGCAGCGCCTCGGCGATGCTGCGGATGGGGATGCTCGAGGTGTTCGTCGCGAGGACCGCATCGCGCGGCGCGCTGCGATGGACGTCCTGGAACACCGTGCGCTTGAGGTCAAGCTTCTCGGGCACGGCCTCGACGACGAGGTCCGCCTTCTCGACGGCGGAGGCGAGCTCCGTCGTCGTGCGGATGCGCCCGAGCGCGGCCTTCGCGTCCTCCGCGCTCGCCTTCCCCTTCTCCACGGCCTTGTCGAGGCTGCGCCGGATGCCGGAGAGCCCCTTCTGGAGGCTGGCGTCGTCGATGTCGCGCAGGACGACCTCGCACCCGGCGAGCGCCGCCACCTGCGCGATGCCGTGCCCCATCGTGCCCGCGCCGAGCACCGCGACGCGCTCGCGGCGCGTCCGAGCCTCGTTCGCCTCGCTCCCGTCGGCCGCCACGCGCTGCATGCGCGCGCATCCCGCCGCGCCGCCTTGAGCATGCCGGCCTCTGCGCGGGCTCGCGGCGGCGGCTAGAGCCGCTCCCCCGCCTCGACGCGGAGCGGAAGGCGGTTCTCGGGGGGCGGGAGGGCGCAGCTCCACGCGTCGTCGTACGCGCAGTAGGGGTGGTACGCCCGGTTGAAGTCCAGCGCGTAGGCATCCTCCGGGTGCGGCTCGAGGTCGAGGTAACGCCCCGCGCCGTACGTCTCGTTCCCGCTTGTCGCGTCGCGGAAGGGCACGAGGAGGTAGGGCTGGTCGGCCTCGCCGGGCGCGGGTTCGTACACGAGAAGGCGGCAGGGCGTCCCGCCGAGCGCGAAGGAGAGGCTTCCGACCTCGAGAAGCTCGACCGCGTCGGGACCCGTCGCGGCGAGCCGCCCCGGCAGGGGTGCCCGGTGGCGGACGAGCCGGACGCGCTCCACGCGGAAACGCGGGTCGAGGGGCCACCAACGCAGCCCCTGGAAGCGCGCCCGCGCCTCGCGGGAAAGCGGCGTCTCGTCGCCAAGATAGAGCGCTTCCCGCCAGCGCCGCTCCTCCTCCACCTCGTCCTGCCAGGCCACGTGCGGCCGAGGCGCTCCCTCCCCATCGTCTTTGCGTGGAATCCCCAACATCGGCATGGCCCCGGCCGCCGCTCGAGCCCC
>DASRYU010000075.1:0-11826 GCA_035687045.1 Thermoplasmatota archaeon
CCCCCGCCCGCGCGCGCCTCCGCCCGCCTGCTCTGCTAGAACCTTCTTATACGCCGCGGCGGGTCGCTCCCGAAGAGGCTGGCCCATGCGTATCCTTCTTCTCGCGCTCGCGCTCCTTGCGACCGCCGTCCCCGCCCAGGCGCTTCCGACGCCGGGCGTCTTCTGCGACGCCTCCGACGCCGCCGTCGGCCGCGTCTTCCCGGAGGCGATGGAGACGAACGACTTCGTGAGCTACGAGGAGGCCAAGTGCGGCCTCGAGCTCCTCCTCGCGGAGAACCCGGACTGGATGAAGATCGACATCGTCACGCAGTCGGTCGGCTGGGACGCCATCCCGAGCGGCCACCACACGTTCGACGTCTTCGTCGTCCGCGTGTCCAACTACGCCTCGGACCTCCCGGTCGAGGACAAGATCCGCATCGTGTTCCAGCTCTCCATCCACGGCAACGAGAAGGGGGGCCGCGAGGGCGGCCTTCGCATCATCGAGGACCTTGTGCGCAACGTCGGCTACGTCGCCGACCACCCGGAGATGCGCGCCTACCTCGACTACATGGAGCTGCTCTTCGTCTTCCCGCAGCCCGACGGCTGGACGCACGAGGAGGCGGAATACCGCCACAACTGCGCGCGCTACATCGCCCTGAACACCGTCGCCGGCTGCGTCGAGACGCAGAACTTCGTGCGCACGAACGGCAACGGTGTGGACGTCAACCGCCAGTGGCCCACGACCGGCTGGGTGCGCGAGGTCTACGAGCCGATGAGCCAGCCCGAGGCGCTCGGCCTCGTCGCGTACCTCAAGAACGAGACGAACATCAAGTACGCGTCCGACATCCACGGCATGCTCAACCCCGCCGACAACTCGCTCCTCGGCATGGAGTGCGACCTGCCCTTCCCGCCCCCGGACGTCATGGGCTTCGACCCCACCTGCTTCGCGAACGCCGTCCAGGGCGCGAAGGGGCACTACGTCCTCACGATGCTCCCGGCGGGCCGCCAGGACCAGCGCGAGATGATGGCGAACACGCAGCTCGCCGAGCTCGTCAAGGAGCGCCTCAACAGCGACCCCTACTTCGCGGAGTGGCGCAGCATGCCCAACAGCCTCGGCGGCGTCTGGGGCGGCGCGTTCAACGACTGGGGCACCGTGTGGGACACCATCGGCTACACCGACTCCGGCTTCACGAGCGACTTCTACGCCCAGGACCTGGGCCTCAACGCGGCCGGCGTCGACTTCGAGCTCTCGTACAACCACATCACGTTCGACAACTACTACCCGGGCCTCGCGCAGCGCATGAACGCGTACCACGTGGAGATCGTCCGCGAGATCGTGCGCGCGTTCATGGACCAGGCCAACCAGGACATCCAGGTCTCCGTCGACGTCAAGGGCACGCGCACGGCGTTCCTCGACAACCCGACCGTCGTCACGAACGCGCCCGCGCCCGCGCCGCGCGGCTGGGCGGCGAAGAACCCGAACGACGACGCGTGGGACCGCGTCGTCTGGCGCGCGAGCCCCAACGACTACTTCCGCGACCTGCAGGCGCACGCGAAGGACGGCGACCGCCCCGGCATCGTCGACAGCATCTCGCCGAGCGCCCTGCGCGACCTCTCGCGCTACGACAACCTCGTCGTCGCCGGCAGCGCCTACCGCACGCTCGACGCGCCGCAGAAGGCGCAGATCAAGTCGTGGGTCGAGGCGGGCGGCAACCTCGTCCTCACCGACGAAGCGCTCCTTCTCCTCGTCGACCTGGGCCTCGTCGAGGACGGCGCCGTCGACGTCCACCAGGTGTACGCGGGCGCGACGAACTTCGTGGACCGCGACCACCCGCTCGCGGCCGGCATCCGCGGCCTCGCGCGCGAGACGTACGAGCCGGTCCCGCTCGGCTTCCCCGTGAACGCGCTCTCGGCGCCGGACTGGTTCGTCGACGCGCGCGCCTTCGGCGGCGAGGTCGTCGGCGTCTCCGGCGAGGGGCAGGGCGCGGCGCCCAACCGCCAGAAGGTGAACTACGGCACCGTCGGACTCGGGTCCGGCAAGGTCAGCTTCCTCGGCGCGCTGCTCCCGGACCCCGTGGGCGACGAGGCGGTCCTCTACGGCCTCGACTCGTACGCCACCACGTACACCGGGAACCAGCTCCTGCGCAACATGCTGGGCTGGGACATCGTGTTCGCCCAGACGCCCGTCGCGACGGAGGAGCTCGCCGGCCGCGCCGCGCGCGCTTCGACGTCCGCCACCGGCGGCGCCACCGAGGAGCCCGCGCGCGTGCCCGGACCCGCGCTCGGCGTCGCCGTGCTCGCGCTCGTGGCCGTCGCGCTCCTGCGGCGCCGGTAAGGTGAGCCTCGCCTGCGTCCGCGCGCCCTCGTCGTCCTCGTGCTCGCCCTCGTCGCGAGCGGCTGCACGAGCGACGAGGCGCCGACGCCCACGAATGCCATCGCTCCGGGCATCCTCTCGGGCGTCGTCACGGATGCGGCCCTCATTCCCCTCGCGAACGCGAACGTGAGCGTCGAGGGGATGAACGCGAGCGCCCTCACGGACGCGACCGGCGCGTTCCGCCTCGAGCTCCTGCCGGGGGAGTACGTCGTGCTCGCGTCCCACCCGGACCACAAGACGGGCGCGCTCCGGGCGAGCGTCCTCTCCGACCAGACGGCCACGCTCGCGTTCCAGCTCGACGCCGTGCGACGCATCGTTCCGCGCGTCGAGGTGGCGGAGGCGGAAGGCTACCTTGCGTGCACGGCGCTCCTTCTCGCGAGCGGCGAGCGGCACGCGCTCGCGTGCGGCCAGAACGACCCGAACGAGCGCGCGAGCGTCCAGTTCGGCGTCACGAGCATCGACGGGCTCGAGGCCGCCGTGCTGGAGCTTGTGTGGGACGCGCGCACCGACGCCGCGCGCTGGCTGCGCGTGGACGCGACGCTCGTGCGCGGGGACGAGAGCGTCGGCCTTGGCGGCGTGGAGGGCGTCTCGCCGCTCCGCCTCGCCATCCCCGGGCGCCTGCTCGACGCCGGGACGCTCGTGGTCCGCGCCTCCCCCACCGGGAGCTTCACCGACGAGGAGGCGGGCGTCGACGCGGGGCTCGTGCTGCAGCAGGGCTTCACCGTCTACGCGAGCCTCTTCTACCACGCTCCGCCCGCCGCCGGCTACACGGCGCTCCAGGGCGAGGCCTGACGCGGGGAATACGCTCAAGGCCCACGAGCGCCCCTGCCGCGGCCGTGCCCCGCGCTCCCCCCACGACCGAGGAGCTTCGCGCCGCCGAGGCGCTCGTCGCGCGCCACCTCGGCTTCCCGAGCCTTCGCGAGGGGCAGGCGGAGACGCTCGCGCGCGTGCTGCGCGGCGACGACGTCCTGGGCGTCCTTCCGACGGGCGGCGGGAAATCCATCTGCTATCAGCTCCCCGCGGTGCTGGGGAAGCGCGTGACGCTCGTCGTGAGCCCGCTCGTCGCGCTCATGAAGGACCAGCTCGACTCGCTCCCCCCCGCGATGGCGGCCGCCGCGACCTCGCTCACGGGCGAGCTCGACGCGCGCGAGATCCGCGCGCGCCTCGCGGAGATCGCGCGCGGGCGCTACCGGCTCGTCTACGTCGCGCCCGAGCGGCTGCGCAGCGTCCCGCTGCTGCGCGCGCTGCGCGACGCGGGCGTCGAGCGGCTCGTCGTCGACGAGGCGCACTGCGTCTCGACGTGGGGACCCGACTTCCGCCCCGACTACCTCGCGCTCGCCGACGTGCGCCGCGCGCTCGCCGCGCCTCAGCTCGTGGCGATGACGGCGACCGCGCCGCCCCCGGTGCTCGCGGACATCCAGAAGCGGCTGGGGCCCCTCGAGGTCGTGCAGGCGTCCATCGACCGGCCCAACCTCCGCCTCGAGGCCGTCCTCGCCAAGGATGCGGACGAGAAGCTCGGGCACCTCGTCGCGCTCTGCCGCCGCACGAAGCCGCCGGGCATCATCTACTGCAGCTCGCGCGCCAAGTGCGACCAGCTCGCGGCGGCGCTCAAGGCCGCCGGCGCGAACGCCGAGGCGTACCACGCGGGGCTGCCGGACCGCGGAGAGATCCAAGAGCGCTTCATGCGCAACGAGATCGACATCCTTGTCGCGACCGTCGCCTTCGGCATGGGCGTCGACAAGGGCGACATCCGCTTCGTGTTCCACCACGACCCGTCGAGCTCGCTCGAGAACTACTACCAGGAGGCGGGGCGCGCGGGGCGCGACGGCGGCCCCGCCCGCTGCGTCGTCCTCGCCACGAGCGCCGACGGCGGGCAGCTCAAGTCGCGCGCCAAGGGCGACCTCCCCTCGCTCGCGCTCGTGGGCGAGGTCTGGAAGCTTGTGCTCGCGGGCCTCGGCGAGGACCGCTACGCGATCGTGGACCCCGAGCAGCTCGACGCGCTCGACCGCGACGACGTGAAGCCGCGCGTCGCGCTCTCCGTCCTCGCGGAGGCGGGCGCGCTCGAGCGCCTGCCCGACGCGCCGCGCTTCCTCGAGTGGCGCGGCGAGGAGGTCACGCTCTTCGACGCCGCGCAGCGACTAGGCGTCGCGCCCCCGCAGGTGGAGGCGACGCTCCTCGAGCGGAACGAACCGTTCCGCCCCCTCGTGCGCGCCATGCTGCTCAAGGTGCACGGGCAGCCCGAGCGCGCGGAGGACGTGCTCGCGGCGTACGCGGAGCGCGCGTCCAAGCGCGGCGACGATATGATGGCCTACGTGCGCGCGCGCTCCTGCCGCCGCGCGCTCCTGCGCCGCCACTTCGGCGAGGTCCCCCCCGCCGCGCGCTGCGACAACTGCGACGTGTGCCTCGGCATCGAGCACGTGGCCAAGGAGGTCGGCGACGACGAAGCGGACGCGCGCGCGGTGCTCGATGCTCTCGGGAGCGTGCGCGGCATCGGCGAGGGGAACCTCGTCTACATGCTGCGCGGCGACCCGCTCGCGCCCCCGTGGACGGACGGGAAGCCCGGCGCGGGCGCGCTCGGCTTCCGCAGCGAGAGCCGCGTGCGCGCGCTCATCCGCCGCCTCGAGGCGCAGGGGTTCATCGCCCGCGAGACGCTCCCCTCGGGCGGCGTCGCGCTGCGGCTGGCCAAGGCGCCCGGCGACGCGCCCGTCCTCGCGCCCGAGCGGCCGGCGCCCGCCCCGCGCGCGCAGCCGGCGGCGGGGAACGCGCCGCTCTTCGAGGCGCTCAAGGCCTGGCGTCGCGAGCGCGCCGGCGCGGAAGGCGTGCCGCCCTACGTCGTCGCGCACGACAGCGTGCTCGCGGCGGTGGCGGAGGCGCGGCCGGCGACGCTCGCGGAGCTCGGGAGCATCAAGGGGTTCGGCCCGAAGAAGCTCGAGAAGTACGGCGAGGACATCCTCGCCGTCGTGCGCGGCGGCGCGTAGGCGAGCTCACGCCACGCGCGTGATGCGCCCCTCCACCACCGGCGTGATGGTGCCCGCCGCCGCGATGTGCTCGGCCAGTACCGCCGCCATGAGGTCGCGCGTCGTGCCGCGGCCGTCGGCGAGCATCGTGTACCCGTCGCCGCCGACGTTCATGAAGTCGCTCGTGGCGAGCGTGTAGAGCGTCGCGTCGCGCAGGACGGGCGTGCCATCGTCGAGCTGCACGGAGAGCACGCGGGCGCCTACCGGCAGCGTCGCGTCGTACGTGAAGCGCAGGCCCGACACCTGCAGGAAGCGCCCGTTCGCCGACGGCATCGAGCTCACGCCATGCTCGAGCGTCTCGATGAGCTGCGTGCCCGTGACGGTGCGCGTGACGACGACGTTCCCGAAGGGCAGCACGGCGTAGACGTCGCCCAGCACGACGTCGAAGGGCGGCCCTGCGGCGTAGCCCGGGCTCGTGCGCCGCAGCGTCGCGTCGGCGGGCGCGTAGCTCGACGGGATGGGCGCGCGCAGGCCGCCGCCGTTCGTGAGCGCCACCTGCGTCCCGTACGCCTCGCGCATGGCGTCCGCCACGAGGTTGCCGAGCGCGACCTCCTGGAGCCGCTCGATGTTGCTCGCGCGCGGGAAGAGCGCGCTCGCCACGCCCACCTGCGCGTCGTAGGCGGCGGCGAGCGCGCTGCGGTAGGGGGCGAGGAGCGCCTCGACGTCGGCGTCCGGCGTGACGGCGGAGGCGAGGGGGGTGATGGTGTCCACCTGCCGGTCGCTGATGCGCCCGTTGTGCGGGTCGACGCGGAGCGTGATGCGCGAATACGTCCGCCCCTTGCTCGGATTCTCGACGACGATGCTCTCGTCCGTGATAGCAATGTAGGGGCGGTCGGTGTGGTCGCCGAGGACGACGTCGAAGCCGCCGACGGCCGCGGCGAGGTCGACGAGCGGACCCGCGGGCGCGCCGTTCGCGTCCGTGCCTTCCACGCCCATGTGCGCGAGAAGGACGAACACCTTCGCGCCCTCCTGCTTCGCGGCGGCGCGCGCCTGCTGCGCGGCCTGCACGGGGTCGGTGACGTAGGTCTGCCCGAAGCTTCCCGGCTTGACGAGCGTGGGCGCCTCGGGGTTGACGACGCCGACGATGCCGACCTTCACGCCGCCCACGTCCTTGATGACGTAGCGCCTCACGTCGGGCAGCTCGCCCGCCGGGTCGGCCAGGTTCGCCGCGACGACGCTGTAGTCCGCGAGCGACATCATCGAGCGCAGGTGCGCGACGCCGCGGTCGAAGTTGTGGTTGCCCAGCGTGTCGGCGTCGAGCCCCATCGCGTTGAGCGCGAGCACCGCGGGCTCCTCGCCGAAGAACGACGAGAGGGGCGGCGTCCCGCCGAAGGCGTCGCCCGCCGTGAAGGCGAGCGTGTTCGGGTTCCTCGCGCGCTCCGCGTCCCAATAGGCGGCGATGACCGCCGCGCCGCCCACCGCGCCCACTCCGGCGACGCTGAAGCTGTCGAGCTGGCCGTGCCAGTCGGAGATGGACAGGAGCTGGATCTCCACCGTCGGCCGCGGCGCGGCCTCCGCGAGCATGGGGGCGGCAACGACGATGGCGACGAGCGTGAGGACGACGGTGCGGGACAAGGGTGGCCTCCGCGCGTGCGAGCGCCAGACGCGTGCATCAGGAGAAGCGCTCGCACATCACGCGCGCTGCGCGCCCGGAACGCTCATCCTCGGATGGCGCAGCCGATGCGCTGCGGCGGAGGCGACCGCGTGCGGCTTCGCTACGACAGGAAGAGCGAGCCGGACAGGATGCCTGGCAGCGCCTCGCCCGCACTCTCGCGCACGACGACGTCCGCGTCCGAGTCGAGCGGCGTGCTCTCGCGGTTGACGATGACGAGCTTCGCCCCGCGCTCGAGCGCGAGCGTCGGGAGCCCCGCGACCGGATGCACGGCGAGGCTCGATCCCACCACCAGCACCGCGTCGGCGCGCGAGAACCAGTCGTGAGAGCGGCGCAGGTCCGGCTCGTGGAGCGTCTCGCCGAAGAGGATGGTGCCCGGCTTCACGACGCCGCCGCAGTCGGGGCAGGGCGGCGGGAGCGTGGCGAGGCTCACGCGCTCGTGGGGGAAGAACCGGAGGCACTCCATGCAGCGCACGCGCCGCGCGCTCCCGTGCACCTCCACGAGCTTCCCCTCCTCGTGCCCGGCCGCCTGGAAGAGGCCGTCGATGTTCTGCGTGACGTGCCCCAGGAGGCGCGGCGAGCGGGAGGCGCGCGCGAGCGCTTCGTGCGCGCGGTTGGGCTTCGCGTTCGCGAGGTCGAGCGCCTCCATGAGCTGCGCGCGGTGAGTCCAGAACCCCTTCGGGTCGCGCACGAACCTCTCGTAATGGAAGTCGCTCGGGTCGAAGCGCTTCCAGATGCCCGACGAGCCGCGGAAGTCGGGGACGCCGCTCTCCGTGGAGACGCCGGCGCCGGTGAGGACGACAAGTCGCGTGGCATCGGACAAGGCGCGGACGGCCTCTTCGCGGCTCACGCGCGCGCGTCGCGTTTTCGCGGCAAGAAGCTGACGCCAACCTCAGCGATCGACCATCGCCTCGATCTCCGCCACGGCCCGCGCGGCCTCCGCCTCGAAGTCCACCGGGAGCCCGCTCGCGTAGACGGCCGTCGCGCCGTGCCAGCGCGCGAGAAGCACCGACGCCACGCGGGTCGCGTCGCCGCCCCAGCGCATCTCCTTGAGCGTCACGCGCAGGAACTCGACGAGCAGCGCGTCGCGCGCCGCGCCCCGCGCGCCGCCGCTACCGTCGCTTTCGAGCCAGAAACGCAGGATGTTGCGCGTCGCGGCGGGCGGCTCGGGCGGCTCGGCCAGAAGCGCGTGGATGAGCGCGTGGAGCCGCTCGCGCGCGTTCGGGTAGTCGCGCAGGAACGCGCTGAGCCCCTCCTGCGTCTCGGCAAGGACGCGCTGCGCCATCGCGTCGCGCAGCCCCTCCGCGCTGCGGAAGTGGTGGAAGATGAGCGCCTTCGACACGCCCGCCTCGCGCGCGACCGCCGCCGGGCTGGCGTCGCCGTCGCGGGCGAGCACCCGCAGCGCGGCATCGAGGAGTCGCGCCTGCGCCACACTGACCCGCAGGTCAGCCTTCTTCATATACTCCGGCCCAGAACATGAACCCCGGCCGGCGAACGCTCAAATAGGGGTCGCGTGCTGGCCGCGCCGAGGATATCCGTGGCACGTGGACTCTTCGCGGCCCGGAAGCTGACGAACGACCGTCAGGCCTTCCGCTGGTCCGACCGCTATTACAAGAAGCGCACCCTGCGCCTCAAGGAGAAGGCCGACCCTCTCGAGGGCGTCCCCCAGGCGCGCGGCATCGTGATCGAGAAGGTGGGCATCGAGGCCAAGCAGCCCAACTCGGCCATCCGCAAGTGCGTCAAGATCCAGCTCATCAAGAACGGCCGCCAGGTCACCGCCTTCGCCGTCGGCGACGGTGCTATCAACTTCATCGACGAGCACGACGAGGTCCTCATCGAGGGCATCGGCGGCCGCATGGGCCGTTCGTACGGTGACATCCCCGGCGTGCGCTTCAAGGTCATTCAGGTCAACGGCGTCTCGCTCGACGAGCTCGTCCGCGGCCGCAAGGAAAAGCCGATGCGGTGATGCACATGGCGGACGAAGACACCCAGACCCAGAACGTGGACCTCGGCGGCGACGATGCCGGCGAGGCGAAGCCCCAGGCGCAGCAGCCCATCGTGTACGCGCAGGTCGAGCGCAAGTGGGAGGGCCCCGTGCCGCTCCTCTTCGAGAAGTACGACTTCCGCGACGTCACGGTGAGCGACCCCGGCCTCGTGCGCTACATCAACCTCCAGCCCATCATCGTGCCCCACACGGGTGCCCGCCACGGCAACAAGTCGTTCGCGAAGCACAAGATGAACATCGTCGAGCGCCTCATCAACGAGATGATGCGCACGGAGGTGTACACGGGCAAGAAGAACAGCGCCTTCCGCGCCGTGCGCGAGGCGTTCGACATCGTCGCGACGCGCTCGAAGGACAACCCCATCCAGCAGCTCGTGAAGGCGATCGAGAACGCCGCGCCCCGCGAAGAGGTCACGCGCCTGCGCTACGGCGGCATCTCGGTCCCCAAGGCCGTCGACGTCGCCCCCACGCGCCGCCTCGACCAGTCGCTCCGCCGCCTCGCGTCGGGCGCCGTCGGCGCGTCGCACAAGTCGAAGAACTCGATCGCGCAGTGCCTCGCCGACGAGATCCTGAAGGCCGCCCGCAACGACATGAACTCGGCCGCGGTCGCCAAGAAGGAAGAGATCGAGCGCGTCGCCAAGAGCGCGCGCTGAGGCCGTCCGCGCCGGCGCGGAACGCCGGCACCCCTTTCTCCCATGGGCGCCCCGCGTCCCACCCTTCCCGTCGTCGCCCTCGTGTCGAGCCTCGCGTGGGTCGCCCTCGCCGGCACGGCGGGGTGGCTCGCGTTCGACTGGCCCGCGGACGCGCGCTGGGGCCTCGCGGCCCTCCTCGCGGCGGGCACGTACGTGGCGCACGCGGGCACCTTCGTGCTGCCGTGGCGCCGGCACACGGTGGCGGCGTCGCTCGACGAGGGCGCCGTGCTCATGGGCCTGCTCCTCCTGCCGCTCCCGCTGCTCCCGTGGCTGTTCGGGCCCGTCGTCCTCCTCGCGCAGCTGCGGCGCCGCCGCCCCGCGCAGAAGGCGGCGTTCAACGTCGCGGGGCACGTGGTCGGCACGGCGGTCGCCATCGCCGTGTTCCTCGCCGCCTCCCCGTGGATGGCGCCCGTCCTCGCGGCCCTCGTGGCGACGGCGGCGTTCACGCTCGTGACGAACCTCCTCGTCTGCGAGGTCATGGCGCGCCTGGAGGGCACGCGGCTCCTGCGCGTCTTCCGCGAGCGCCTCGCGCTCCCCGCCTTCTTCCAGGCGGCCGTGGGATGCGCGGCGGGCGTCGTCCTCCTCGCGCTCTGGGACTTCCACCCGTGGGCCCTCCTCGCGGCGGTGCCCTTCGCGTTCGTCGCCCGCGAGTACGCGGCGTACCGCGTGCGCAGCGAGCACGTCGTCCGCGCGCACGAGGGCATCGTCCGCCTCTCGGGCACGCTCCAGCGGGCGCGGACGGACGCCGACGTGGCCGACGCCGTGCTGACCACGATGGGCGAGCTCCTCCCGGTCGCCTCGGCGACCATCGTCCTCAACGGGCGCTCGTGGACGCGCACGTACGGCGGCGGGCCGGAGGCGGGGGCCGAGCCCGTCGACAGCGTCCTCGTCACGCCCGACGGGAGCGTCGTGGGCACGCTCTACCTCGACCTCCTGCCGGGCAAGGCGCTGGCGAACCCCCAGAGCAGCCTCGCCATCCTCCGCCTCCTCTCCAGCGAGGCCGCCATCGCGGCGGAGCGGCTCCGCACGCGGCACGTCGAGCGGTGACGCGACGTGGACCGCCTCACGCCTGCCGAGCGCCGGCTCGTCGCGCGGCTGGACACGCCGCTCAAGGTCCAGCGCTGGCTCCAGGGCCTCGCGTACAACGACGCGGTGGGCCGCACGCTGCGCTCGTTCCGCGGCGTCCACGCGCACCGGGCCGCGCACTGCCTGGAGGGCGCGCTCGCGGCCGCGTTCATCCTCCGGCAGCACGGCTGGCCGCCGCTCCTGCTGGACCTCGGCTCGGACGACGGCCTCGACCACGTGAACTTCCTTTTCCGCGGGCCCCGCGGCTGGGGCGCGGTGGGCAAGTCGCGCTACCCCGCCCTCATGGGCCGCCGCCCCGTCTTCCGGAGCGTGCGCGACCTCGCCTGGAGCTACGTGGACCCCTTCGTGGACCGCACCGGGCGCGTGCGCGGGTACGCCGCGTTCGACCTGCGCGACCTGCGCGGGGTGGACTGGGGCCTCAGCCGCCGGAACGTGTGGCGCGTGGAGGAGGCGCTCCTGCGCAACCCGCACCGGCCGCTTCGCGCCTCGGACGCGCGGCACGCGCGCTGGCATGCCCGCTACCTCGCGTGGAAGGCGGAGCGTCCCGGGGAGGAGCCCCCGCGGCGGTTCTACCCCGGCGCGGACCGGATGTGGTGAGGCGCTACGCGACGCCGCGGCCCCGCTCGCGGCGGCGGCCCCCGGACGGCTCGTCCCCGCCCGTGCCCTCGCGCTCGGGCTCGCTCTGGCTCTCCTGCACGGCGCGCTTGAGCGAGACGGCGTCCTTGCTCTCGCGGACGTGGCTGCCGTAGCGGTTCGCGTAGACCTGCGTGAACTGCGCGCCGAAGAAGACGATCATGCTGCTGTAGTAGACCCACACCAGCACGACGAGGATGGCGCTGCCCGCGCCGTAGCGCGTCGAGAGGGGGCCCGAGCCCAGGTAGTAGCCAAGCAGCAGCTGGCCCGCGAGGAACAGGACGGCCGTCACGAGCGCGCCCACGAACACGTCGCGCCACGCGACGCGGGCGTCGGGGACGAGCTTGAAGACGGCCGCGAAGATGAGCGTGACCACCACGAGCGAGACGAGGAGGTTCACGCCCTGCCAGAGCAGCTCCGCCCCGGGAAAG
>DASRYU010000076.1:0-9411 GCA_035687045.1 Thermoplasmatota archaeon
CGGGGGTGCTCGCGTGAAGACGGAACAGACGGAACACCGCTGCAAGGAGTGCCGCTACTGGTACGGCGCGGATCCGGACGCGTCGCCTGCGGGCGACCGCGCGCTGATGCGCGCTCGCGTCCTCTCCGCGCCGTCTGCGGCAGCGGGGGTGCTCGCGTGAAGACGGAACAGACGGAACACCGCTGCAAGGAGTGCCGCTACTGGTACGGCGCGGATCCGGACGCGTCGCCTGCGGGCGAGCGCGCGCTGATGCGCGCTCGCGTCCTCTCCGCGCCGTCTGCGGCAGCGAGGGTGCTCGCGTGAAGACGGAACACCGCTGCAAGGAGTGCCGCTACTGGTACGGCGCGGAAGACGACGAATTCGGCCCTTGCCAGGTGAAGCAGTCGCGCGGCGACCGGCGCTTCGTGACGTTCGGCGGCCACCTCTGCGACGAGCCGCTCGCGCTCGCGGAGTACGGGGTGACGCCGCGGTGAGCCTCGTCGTGCGCCGGCTCGCGGCCGGGGAGCTCGTGGGCGCGGTGCCGCTCCTGGAGCCCGAGGGGTGGACGCTCTCGCGCGCCGAGCTCGGGCGCGTCCACGCGCTCGGCGGCGCGGTGGGGGCCTTCGAGGGGAAGCGCATGATCGGCTTCCTCACGTGGCTCGACACGCCCCCGTACCGCTGGATCGGCAACGTCGCCGTCGACGCGAGCGCGCGCGGACGCGGCGTCGGGGCCGCCATCGTCGCCGAGGCGATGCGCGACGCGGAGCGGACGGCGCTCTACAGCGTGGACAAGGCCGTGACGCTCTACGCGCGCCTGGGGCTCGCGCCGCATGGGCAGCTCCACGCGCTGCGCGCCGACCGCGCGAGCCCCGGCGAGGGGCACGCGGACGCGCTCGCGCGCGGCGACATGGACGGCATCGTCGCGCTCGACGCGCGCGTCACCGGCATGGAGCGCGGGGGGCTGCTGCGCGCGCTCGCCGCCGAGTACCCGACGCGCGTCATCCAGCGCGACGGCCGCGTCGTCGCGTTCGGCATCGCCAAGACGTACAGCGACGTGACGGAGGTCGGCCCCGTCGTGGCGGAGGACCCCCTCGACGCGTGGCGCGTGGTCGACGCGCTGCTGCGCGACACGCACGGGCCGCACGACGTGGCGGTGCACGCGCCGGTGCCGCCCGGATGGGCCGCGCGCGGCTTCACGCCGAACTTCCGCGCGGTGCCGATGTTCACCGGCGGCGCGCCGCGCTGGGACCTCACGCGCTACATGGCCGCGAGCGGCCTGGAGAAGGGGTGACGATGCCGCTGCGCGTGATGAACACCCTGACGCACAGCCTCGAGGAGTTCCGGCCGCGCGAGCCCGGGCACGTGCGCATGTACGTGTGCGGGCCGAGCGTCTACGACGAGAGCCACCTCGGGCACGCGCGAAGCTACGTCGCCTACGACGCGATGAAGCGGTACTTCCTCGCGCGCGGCATGCGCGTGACGCACGTGCAGAACTTCACCGACGTCGAGGAGAACATCTCGGCGCGGGCAAGGGCGCGCGGGATGCAGCCGCTCGAGTGGGCGGAGCACCTCATCCGGCGCTTCTTCGAGGACATGGACCGGCTGCGCGTGCTGCGTGCGGACCACTATCCGCGCGTGTCGCAGCACATCGAGGACATCCAGTCCATCGTCGCGAAGCTCGTGGAGACGCGCAACGCGTACACCTACGACTGCGGCATGGAGGACGACCACACCATCTGCGACGTCTACTTCGACACGCGCGCGACGCGCGACTACGGCGCGCTCATCGGCACCTCCGTCGAGGAGCTCGCGGTCGAGCTGCCGCTCCAGAAGTCGGGCGAGCGGCGCCACCCGCTCGACTTCGCCCTGTGGAAGAGCCGGGACGACTGGGGCGTGACCTGGCCTTCGCCGTGGGGGCGCGGGCGGCCGGGCTGGCACGTCGAGTGCACCGCCATGTCGACGAGATATCTCGGCTTCGACTTCGACATCCACGGCGGCGGCCTCGACCTCGTCTTCCCGCACCACGAGAACGAGCGCGTCATCGGCGAGGCCGTGAGCGGCGAGCGCTACTGCCGCCACTACCTGCACAACGGCTTCGTCACCGTCGGCGCGCAGAAGATGTCCAAATCGCTCGGGAACTTCGTGACCGTGCGCGACCTCCTGGGCAAGCACGACCCGGAGGTGCTTCGCACGTTCCTCCTGTCGCAGCACTACCGCGCGGCGCTCAACTACGACGAGGTGGAGATCGAGGAGGTCGCGCGGCGGGTCGAGCGCTGGCGCGTCGGCGCCGCCCGCGCGCGAAGCGACGGCGAATGCCCCGAGGAGCCGGCGTTCTGGGCCGCGCTGGAGGACGATTTCCAGTTCGGGCGCGCGCTCGACGTCCTCGACCGGGCCTTCGAGCGCGGCACCGCGACGCGCCCGTTCCTCGAGCGCGCGGCGAAGGCGACCGGGCTTCTCTGGAGCGTCGCCTGATGCGCCTGGCGCTCGCGCTCCTCGGGGCGCTCCTTCTGGCAGGGTGCACCGTCAAGATCGAGGACCAGGACTTCCACACGCGCATCGTGAGCGTCTCGTCGTCCGCGAGCGCCCCGTGGGACGTGCGCGTGGCCTTCGAACGCGGGGGCGCGACGGAGCACGAGGAGACGCTCGCCGTCCCGCCCAACGGGTTCGTGCGCCTCTCCGACGTCGTGCTCGCCTCGGGCGACTACCGCGTCGTCGCCAGCACGAGCGCCGACAGCGTGTCGCGCGACCTCCGCCTCTCGGCCGCGAGCAAGGGGCTGACGGTGGGCGTGGGCGACGGCGGCATCGTGAGCCTGTCCGTCATCGGGTGAGTCTAGAGCTCGTGCTGCTCGGCCGCGAGCGTCTCGATGCGGAGCACGTGGGCGCCGCTCACGGGCACGTACGTCTTCGCGTAGACGGCGTTCGAGTGCCGGCTCTTCGCCGGCGCCGAGTACTCGACGACCTGCAGCCCCTGCTGCGACTCGCCAGTGATGACGAGCTCGTCGTCCCAGCCGTTGCGCGAGGCGGCGGGCGTCTCGGCGGCGACGGGCGCGGCCGGCGCGGCGCGCTTCGCCTTCTTGACCTTCGGCCGGCGGCGGCGCAGGAAGAACGGAAGCTGGAAGAGGATGACGAAGACGAACAGCCCGACGCCGCCGAGCACGAGCATCTCCTCGCTGACGCCTCGGATGCGGTAGTTCGCCGCGTTGAGGACGAGGATCGTCACGAAGTAGATCGTCGCGATGATCGGCAGGATCCAGAGCGTCCAAGTCCGGCGGACCGTGATCACGAACGGGCGGTCCTCGTCGACCATTTGCTCGTCCATCGCGGGAACGCTATAAAAGGAGTGCCTTCCGCGGCGCGCGCCCTGCGGACCGACGAATCAACGAGATGGTATAAGGCGGCTCCGCGAGGGAACCGGGCGCGTGTCCAGCCGCGAGCAAGCCGGGGGCCGATGCCCCGAGTGCAAGACGGGGCGCCTCATCCTCGATCCAGCCCACGGCGAGGTCGCGTGCGAGCATTGCGGCCTCGTGGTGGAAGAGAACATGATCGACCACGGGCCGGACTGGCGCAGCTTCCAGGACTCGTCCCGCGCGAGCGGCGAGCGCGCCGCCCCCCTCTCGAACCTCCAGCACGACTACGGGCTTGGCACCGTCATGTGGGGGTCGAGCGACGCGCACGGCCGCGCCGTCCAGTCGGGCAACATGCCGCAGCTCAAGCGCATGCAGAAGTGGGATCGCCGCTCGAAGTTCCGCCGCGGCACGGAGCGCAACCTCGCGACGGCGCTCACCGAGATCCGCCGCATGGCGAGCGGCCTCGACGTCCCCAAGAGCGTGCAGGAGGTCGCCGGCCGCTACTACCGCTCGGCCGCCGAGAAGAACCTCATCCGCGGGCGAAGCATCGACAGCGTCGCCGCGGCCTCGCTGTACGCGGCGCTGCGCACGTCGGGCATCCCGCGCTCGCTGGAGGAGATCGCCGAGGTCTCGAAGGCAGACCGCCGCGAGATCGGCCGCGTCTACAAGGTCGTCGCGCACGAGCTGGGCCTCTCGCTCGCGCCCGTCACGCCCGAATCCTACATCCCCCGCTTCGCCTCGCGCCTGCGCCTGCAGCCCACCACGGAGGCGAAGGCGATGGAGTTCGTCAAGGAGGCCGTGCTGCGCGAGGTGACGAGCGGCAAGGACCCGAAGTCCGTCGCCGCGGCCGCGCTCTACATCGCGTGCATCCTCAAGGGCGAGACGCGCACGCAGCGCGACGTCTCCGAGGCGACCGGCGTGACGGAAGTGACGATCCGCAACCGCTACAAGGAGCTCGTGTCCGCGCTCGGGATCACGTTCGACTTCACGCAGTGAGTGCCGGGTTCCGAGTGCCGGGTTTCGAGTGCCGGGTTCCGAGTGCCTGGTTCCGAGTGCCTGGTTCGGAGTGCCGGGTTCGGAGTGCCGGGTTCCGGGTGCGATGGGCGGCTTACGGCTCGGGCGGGGGCTCCGCGCGGAGCGACTCAAGATAGCCTGAGCTCGAGACGAGCGCGAGCGCCACGAGCGGGATGACGACGTCGAGGATGACGCCGACGCCCGGCGCTCGGAACGCGACGATGCCCTTCCACGCGATCCACAGGAGTGCCCAGGCGAGGAAGAAGTAGTACGTGAAGGGGCGCCCGAAGAGGAGCGAGAGGGAGAGGAGCGCCCAGCCTGCGCCTGCCGCCGCCGTCTGCATCGAGCCGGTGGCGAAGCCCGTCGGCATGACGAGCAGGCCGTAGAGGAACGCGACGAAGGCCCCCGCCACGGCGCGTCGCGGCAGGCCGCGGCGGAACAGGGGCATCCTACGTCGTCCTCTTGGGGCGCGCCAGGACGAGGAGCACGACCTCGGCGATGACCACCGCCACCAGGACGACGAGCGAGACGACGAGCCACGTCAGCGCCGAGTCGGGCGCGAGCGCGATGATGAGCACCGCGGCCAGCAGCGCGACGCCGGCGACGCCGGCGAGGCTGAGGAACGCGATGCGCGCGGCCGCCGGGGAGAGGAGCTCGCGGCGCGGCGCGGGCTCCTCCACGAGGTCCATCGTGACGACGTCCTCGTCGTCGTTGGCGTCAGCGCTGGTCGCGGTCGTCAAGCTCTACCTCCGGCGCATCACCACGAACACGGCAACGCCGATGCCCACGGCCGCGAGGAGGCCGATGAGAGCGATGACCGCGCCGTATTCGGTGAGGATGTAGCCGGGTGTGAGCTTTGCGCTGAACGCCGCGCTCGTCGGGGAGAGGCGCGACTCCTTCATGACCCCGTCCTCACGGTACTGCGTGAAGATCTCGATCCTGAAGTCGCCCGCCGCGCTCACCGGGATGCGCGCCGAGTAGATCTTGTCGTTCGCGGTGACGTCGCCGTCGCGGCCCTCGTCGTTCATCGGGTACGAGGCCACGAGCGTGTTGCCGCGGTAGAGGTGCGCCTCCACCATGGCCTCGGCCTTCGTGACCTCGGCGGTGACGAGCATGGTGCCGCCGACGCGGGCCTCGCCGTTCACGCTCACCGTGCCGATGGCTCCGGCGCTGTTGATGATGGTGACCGTCGTCTCCGCGAGCTTCACGAAGCCGCCGTCGCCCGCCGCGACGCGGAAGGTGTATTCGCCGTCCGCGAAGCGGGTCGTGTCGATGTTGTAGCGGCGGGCTTCCGTGTTCTCGAGCTTCGCCATCTCGACGAAGTTCGTGCGGCCCGGCGCGCGGTAGTAGAGCGTGAACACCAGCGCGTCGCCGTCCGCGTCCGAGGCTTCCCAGCGGAGCTCGATGGTGCGGCTCACGCGGCTGCCGTCGGTGGGCGTGACGATGCGCAGCGTCGGCTCGTGGTTGGAGACGTCGAAGCTCGCGTACGGGTTCGTCGCGTTGCCGAACGTCTCGGTGTTGTCGAGCCGGTCCCACGCCTGCAGGTAGTAGCTGATGCGGTCGCCCTTCACGCCCTCGGGGAGCGTGACCGTCCACGCGCCGTCGCGCTCCGTGAGCGAGAGCGGCGTGTAGGCCTGGTCGTTCAGGCGGTACCAGACCACGCTGCGGTTGACGCCGACGCGGTCGTCCACGAACGTCGCGTTGATGCTCCGTCCCTGCGGGAAGAACTGGAACAGCGCCGGCGGCGTGTCGTCGACGTAGACCGTCGTCGAGTTGAACTGGCGGTTGAAGTTGCCCACGTCGTCCTCGGCCCAGAACTGGATCGTGTAGAGGCGCGGGCCGGTGTAGACGCCGGGCGCGTCGTTGATCCGGAAGGGACCCGAGTAGACCGTCTCCGCCGCGCCGGGGCCGCCGCCGAGGATGCGGTAGCGGATGCCGCCGAGGGGGATGGACGTCGGGAGGCCGTCGATGTCCTCCGCCGCGAGCGTGAAGCGCGTGGCGAGGCTGACGTTCATCACGTGCGCGGGCTGGTCGCGGTACGACGGGCTCGCGCTCACGAGGCGGACCGTGGGGGCCACGTCGTCCACGATGAACGTGAAGTTGAAGAACGTCGACAGGGCCTCGCTGCTGTTGTCCGTCGCGCTGAGGTTCACCTGCACCAGGTCGCGGTGGTTGAACTTCTTGTTCGCGGGGACGGCGTAGCTCACGAGGTAGCCGTTGAGGTTGCCCGGAGCCGGCAGGAGGTCGAAGTCGACCGGGAGGCCGGCGACGGTCATCTCGATGCTGGAGCCCATGACGCCCTCGACGTCGCGGACAACGACCTCGATGCGCGGCGTCGCCGAGCCGTAGCGCTCGCCGTCGATGATGACGGAGGGGCTCACGACGTCGTACTTCGGCCCGAGGTTGTCGCGGATGGTGATCGTGCCCACGCCGGGCGCGCTCGCCTTGCCGCCCGAGTCGATGG
Organism: Thermoplasmatota archaeon; assembly: GCA_035687045.1. GTDB lineage: Archaea > Thermoplasmatota > SW-10-69-26 > JACQPN01 > JAJPHT01 > JAJPHT01. The sequence goes on from DASRYU010000076.1 coordinate 6,805, forward strand.
CGGTGATGCGGTAGCTGAGCACCGCCTCCTCCGTGAAGTTGAGCTCGTGCGTGTAGTTCCACGGGCCGCTGCCGGTGGGCTGCGGGATGACGATGGGGTCGAGCAGGAGCTCGGAGGTGCCCACGCCGCGGAAGATCTCGAGGCGCATCGTCACGTTCGTGACGTCCGACGCGTTCGCCCAGAACGTGATGTTCTCGCCCACCTGGACGATGTTGGGGAGCGCTCCGAAGCCGACGAGCTGCGGGGCGTCGTCGTCGATGATCGCGAACGTGCCGGGAAGGCCGGTCGAGTTCCAGTTGCCGACGTTGTCCACGACGTGGAGCGTCGCGTTGAACACGCCGCTCATGCCGATGGCGTTGGGCGCGCCGCGCTTGATGTCGATCGACTGGTTGAAGATGAACGTCGTCGCGCCCGTGGACGCGTCCTCGACGGGGTCCGCGAGGGTGATGTTCACGTACGCGCCGTCGCCGGGCTGGCCGGTGCGCGTGAGGTTGAGGTACGCGCCCTCGACGCGGTTGTCGTCGTCGGTGACGCGCGCCTGCACGCGGACGCTGCCCGGCGGCGTGACCTGCGTCGCGCCGGTGAGGTTCCAGTTCAGGATCTCGGGCTTGAAGTCCTCGAGGCGGAGCGTGCCGTTGATGACGCGCGTGTAGCCGGCGATGTCCGTGATGCGGATGCTGTAGTTCCACATGCCGGGCGCCGCGCCGATCTCCGTGCGCGGGAACTGGGCGCGGAAGGTGTTGTTGAGCGACTGGTCGCAGGCGCTCGCGCCCTCCTGGGGGAGGTTCTGGCCGATGCCGCCGCCGATGGAGCCCTGGTTCTGGCGCGGGTAGGGGTGGCAGGTGCTCAGGGGCGCGGGGTGGTCAGGCGTCGACGTCGCGGGGTCCGTCGGCGTGCGCGCCTGGAAGTACGAGCCGTTCAGGTTGAACGTCGCGCCCGTGGCTTCGACCGTGATGTTGTAGGCGAGGTTGTCGCGCTTGAACTGCTGGTGGTTGTTCTGCGCCGTGTAGCCCGTCATGTTGGGCTCGACGCGGATGATCCACTCGGGGTCGGGACCCGAGTTCCAGCTGTGGTTGTCGTGCGGGAACGCGTCGGGGACCTCGATGATGTAGTCCGCCGAGGCGTTGTGCACTCCCCACGCCTTCAGCTTGAACGGCAGGTTGGCGCTCGTGGCGTTGTTGCCGAACGAGTCGATGGCGAAGACGTTCGCCGTCCAGTTCTCCGTGCAGTTCTCGCAGAGCGCGCTGAAGTTGTGGAACTTGAAGTCGAGGACGGTCGCGACGTAGCGGTTCGGGTCGCTGAGGAGCGGCTCGCGCGTCGCGTTCACGACGCGGTACACGCTCTTGTTCGAGTCGAGCGTGAAGTTCACCGTGACGTTGAGCAGGTTGTCGTCGTCGATGACGCTCGCGATGACGTTGAACCCCTCGTGGGGGCGGTAGTACGGCCGCGTCGGGGCCTGCGGCGTCGCGAGGGTGATGACCGGCGTGCCGTTGATGCGCGGCTTCGTGTCGTCGGCGACGTAGATCTCGAGCGAGAAGTTGTTGTTTTGCTCGTTGTGCTCGAGGAGCCTGCTGGAGTTGTCCGCCGCGACGTGGATGATGTGGCGGCCGGGCGGGAGGTAGTTGTCCGCCTTCGGGTTGTTGGAGGCCGTCCAGGTGAGCTCGTAGAGGAACGTCGACCAGTTCTCCCTCGTGGGGAGCTCGATCTCGCGCTTGAACTGGGTGTTCTTGTGCGTCCGGTTGAGCGCGTCGACCCACGTCAGGTTGTCGAGATAGACCGTGTACTGCACCTTGACGTCGGCGGGGTAGCCCGCGGGGCCGTTGTTCTTGAACGAGATGTTCCCGGTGATCTCGAAGAACGAGTCGTAGCTGTACGCCGTCTCGGGGCTCGTGCCCGTGAAGGCGCCAGGCGTGCCGGGGGCGCTGAAGTTGCCCGTGAAGTCGCGGTAGGCGACCTCCGCGGAGTCGCGGCCGCTCGGGTCGCGGTACCAGGAGGTGTCGACGCTCGCGTCGCTCGCGTGGCGGCGGAGGCGCTTGAAGGGGTCGAGCTTGACGGTGATGTTGTAGGGGCCGGTGAGGTTGTCGAGCTCGAGGTCGCGGGTCCACGCGGTGTGCCGGATGCCCTCGGACTCGTCGAAGCCGTGCTTCGTGTGCACGAAGGTCGTCAGGTTGCGGACGCCGTTGATGGTCTTGCCGGAGACGGTGACGTTGAGCTCGTACTCGAAGCCCGTGCCGGTGCACGGGGCGGTGGCGCAGCGGCCGCCGTAGTTCGTGAGGTCGGCCCAGGACCAGGGGTGCGTGGCGACGTTCTCCACGATGACCTCGAAGAAGGTGTACGTCGGCTCGTAGCCGGTCTGGCCGTAGGGGATGTGCGGCGTGACGTTGTACGCCGTGCCGTCGTCGTTGAGCATGTCGTCGTCGCAGATCTGGCCGTCCACGTTGGGGTGGCCCTCGCACCAGCGGATGCCGACGATCTTGAGGTCGAGGAAGTGCTCCTTGACGATGTAGGTCGTGACCTCGTTGTTGTTCGGGTTCGTCTCGGCGCGGCAGTTCAGGACGCAGCCCGAGCCGAGGGGGCGGGCGGGGTTCTCGCATTCCTCTTCCGCCT
>DASRYU010000077.1:0-15970 GCA_035687045.1 Thermoplasmatota archaeon
GGACGAGGACGAGGACGAGGACGAGGACGAGGGCCTTGCGGGCGCGCGCGTTCACCTTTCCTTCTCCTGCGGGCGCAGGAGCGGGCAGGCGGGGGCTGACCGAAAGGTCAACCCCGGCAAATCACATAAACTATTTAAACGACGGCGGACTGTGGCTTATAAAGCGGGTCTTGCCATGGCGAAGATCAAGATCGAAAACGTGGTCGCCTCGACCTCCATCGGGACGGAGCTCGACCTCCAATCCATCGCGCTCGCGCTGGACAACGCGGAATACGAACCGGAGCAGTTCCCCGGCCTCGTCTGCCGCCTCAAGGACCCCAAGACCGCCGCGCTGCTGTTCCGCAGCGGCAAGGTCGTCTGCACGGGCGCGAAGAGCATCGACGCCGTCGGCAAGGCCGTCGACATCGTGACGGCGAAGATCGAGGCGTCGGGCGTCAAGGTCGACCGCAACCCGGAGATCACCGTCCAGAACATCGTCGCCTCGGCCGACCTCCACAGCGAGCTCAACCTCAACGCCATCGCCATCGGCCTTGGCCTCGAGAAGGTCGAGTACGAGCCCGAGCAGTTCCCCGGCCTCGTCTACCGCCTCGATGACCCGAAGGTCGTCGTCCTCCTCTTCGGCTCCGGCAAGCTCGTCTGCACGGGCGCGCGCAAGCCCGAGGACGCCGAGCGCGCGGTCGACAAGATCACGGAAGAGCTCCAGGCCCTCGGCCTGCTTTAAGCGCGCTTCACCACGCGCGCCCCCGGGCGCGCCTCTTTTTCTCCTCCTCGCGCCCCTCAGCGCAGCTCCTTCCGCACGCGCGCCACGCGGCCGCCGTTCGCGCGCAGCAACTCGGCGGGCGCCACGCGCACGAGCGCGCGGTCGCTGCCGCCTCCTGCCCACACGTGCGGGCGCTCCAGCACGCGCTCGTCGACGAGGAACGTCGCGTCGAAGCCGAAGGGGGGCGTCCCGCCGGCCGGGTAGCCCGTGCGCGCGAGCATCTCGTCGGGCGACGCGAGCCGCACGCGCGCGCCCAGCGCCTCCGCGACGCGCGCCGTCGAGGCGCGGTCCTCCCCCTTGACGACGGCGACCGCGAGCCGCGCGTCGTCCGCCACCATGCAGATGGACTTCACGAAGTCCTCGGGGCGCGCGCCGACGGCGGCCGCGGCCTCGGCCACGCTGTGGGTGCTCACGGCGAAAAGCCGCTGCTCCGCGTCGACCTTCCGCGCGTCGAGCCACGCGGCGAGTTTCGCGGCGAACGCGTCCATGCTCCCCTCACGCGCAGGACGTCGGCTGGTCCGTCGCGAGGCGGCAGCCGCGCGCGCTCTCGTGCGCGTCCTCCGAGTAGTCGACGAGCGAGCCGTCGGCGATGGGGCTCGCCGTCGCGTCGACGCGCGCCAGCACGTCGACCTGGACGGTGAGGAGCGCGCAGCCGGCGCAGGCGACGCCGAAGTGGAAGAGGCCGAGCGAGGCGTCGCGGGAGACGGCGGCGCCGCAGTCCTCGAGCCCGTCCCAGCTCGCCCTCGCGGCGAGCGATTCGCTCTCCGTCCCGCGCACCGTCCGCACGCCATCCCACGAGGTGTAGGTCATCGTCCAACGCAGCTCGTGCCGCGCGACAAGCGACAGCGCGCCCGGCGGGCAGTTCGCGACGCCGACGCGCGGGACGAGGTCGCCCGCGCTCGCGCGCGCCGAGCTCGCGCCGACCACGGCGCAGGCGACGCGGGCGGCGTCCACCCAGGAGCACTCGGGGCGCGCGTCGCTGTCGGCGTCGACGCAGACGCGGCGGACAAGCACGGGTCCGCACTGGCTCGCGGGCAGAGGCCCGGCGCTGGCCGCTTGCGCCAGGAGCGGCGCGAGCAGGAGAAGGAGCAGCCACGCCGCGCGCATGGCGCGGGGACGCGCGGGGCGGGCTTTGAGGCTTCTCGCAAGCCTCTATCGCACGCGCGCCTCGACGGGCTCGAGCTCGGCGAGGACGGGGTGGTGGTCGCTCGCGGTGCTCGCGTCGGCCAGCACGCGCGTGAGGCGGACGCGGTGGGTGCGCGGCGCGAGGATGTAGTCGAGCCGCACGCGGGCCTGCCCCGTGAAGCCGTGGTAGGTGGGCTCGCGCGCGTCGGCGTCGTCCCAGCCCGCGGAGAGGAGGAAGGTGTGCGTCTCCTCGCCGGGCTCCGCGTTGAGGTCGCCCATGAGGATGGCGCCCGGGAGGCGCTCGGCGAGGAAGCGCGCGGCGCGGCGGCGCGCGTCGAGCGACTCGTGGTCGAGGTGCGTGTTCGCGACGGTGACGGTGCGGCCGCTCTTGCGGTCGAGGAGCGTGGCCCACGTGACCATGCGCGGGAGGCGGTTGCCCCACGTCGCGCTCGCCGGCACGTGCGGCGTGTCGGAGAGCCAGAGGTCGCCGTACGCGACGAGCTCGAAGCGCTCGCGGGCGTAGTAGATGGCGCACGACTCGTCGCTCGCGTCGCCGCGGCGGTCGCGCCCGATGCGGCCGTACTCGGGCAGGCGCGCGTCCAGGTCGGCGAGCTGGTGCGGGAGGCCTTCCTGCGTGCCCATGACGTCGGGCGCGTGCTCGCGCACGACGGAGGCGACGCGGTCGCGGCGCGAGCTCCAGCGGTACTCGCCGTCGTGCTCGACATCCCGACGCAGGTTGAACGTCATGATCCGCAGCTTGGCCACGCCTTCTCCTCGACGCGGCGGGGGTATCTTCACGGTCCGGACGACGACGCGACGGGGGCGACAGCTTGATGCTCGTGGACGTGCGCGCCGCGCGCTTTTCGCATGCGGCGCGCGCGGGGCAGCGCGGAGAGCCACGCGAGCGCGAGGACGCCGAGCAGCGCGGCGACCTTCGCGGCGGGGGGCCAGGCGGCCGAGTGGATGCCCGAGACGACGAGCGCGAGGCCGAGCCCCAGCGCCGTCTTCACCGTCGCCTTCAGGGCGCGCGTGCGGGCGAGGCCGGCGCTGGAGAGGCCCTGCAGCCCGGCGAGCGCGACGCCGGCGAGGAGCGCGAGGCCGGACGGGGGCGTGAAGGCGACGAGGAGCGCGCTCGCGAGGAGGAAGACGGGGTACGTCGTGAAGCAGCCGACGCAGAGGCGCAGTCCGCGCACGAGGTAGACGTCCGCGGCGAACGCGGGCGTGTCGGGGTGGTGCGCGAAGCGGTCGCGCGTGAAGAAGCGGCGCGGCGCCCGGATCGGCGGCACCACCATGCCGAAGCCGATGCATCCGCAGCCGCCGCACCCACCGCAGTCGCAGCCGCCGCAGTCGCCGCAGCCGCACTCGCAGCACGCGCCGCCGCAATCGGTGCAGCAGTCGTCGCAGCAGTCCTCGCAGCAGCATCCGCCGCCGCCCCCGCCGCTCGAGCCGCCGCCGCACGCGACGCCGCTCCCGCTCGACGCGGAGGGGCCCGCGAACATGAGGGCGAGGAAGAAGAGCAGGACGAGCATCATCAGCACGCCCGTCGCGTACACGAGCGCCGTGAGCGCGGCGACGACGGAGACGCCGTAGAGGAGCGCGGCGCCCGCCGCCGCGCCGCCCACCGCGGCCGCCGCCTGCTCCTCGCGCTTCGCGCGCAGGCCCAGCGCGAGCGCGGCGCCGCCGCAGAGGAGCGCGAAGAGGAGGTAGAGGAACGGGTCGCTCGCCACGAGGAACGCGACGAGGAAGCTCACCCACGCGATGATCGCGAGCGCGATCGCGATGAGCCCGCCGGGGCCGAGCGTGCCGTCCTCATCCTCGTCCATCGGCGCCTCGAATGGAGTTCCGCCGGATGAACCGCGCGGTGCGTCGCCGACGCGCACCGTTCCCGCGCCGCCCGCGCCTACGACGCGCCGCGTGGGGCGCAAGGCCTTTGCCCCGCGCGCGGCGTGCGCGCCCGATGAGCCGACCGCCGCGGCGTTATCCTGTTTGGGACAACCATTTCCACATGGACCCCGCGGGGCGCGGCGTGGAGGCCGCGAAGGAGTTCGAGCGCGCGGGCGGCACGCACCTCATGCTCGTGCACAAGCCGTACGGGCTCAGCCGCACGCTCGACGACCACGCGCGCGCCTTCGAGACGACGCTCGCCCAGGCGGAGAAGGCGCGCGCGGAGACGGGCGTGACGGTGTTCGTGGCGCTCGCGCCGCACCCGGCGGAGTTCACGGAGCTTCTCAAGGTCGGCGTGCCGATGGAGGAGGCGGCGCAGGTGTACCGCGAGGCGAGCGAGCTGGCCGCGCGGCACGTGCGCGAGGGGCGCGCGGTGGCGATGGGCGAGGTCGGGCGCCCGCACTGGACGCCCGTGCCCGACGACGTCTGGCGCGCCGCGAACGAGCTCATGGAGCACCAGTTCGCGCTCGCGAAGGACGCCGGCTGCGCCGCCATCATCCACTGCGAGACGGGGACGCCCGAAGTGTACGCCGACCTCGCGCGCCGATGCGACGCCGTCGGCCTCGCGCGCGCCAAGGCGGTGAAGCACTACTCGCCGCCCATCGTGCGCGAGAGCGACAACCGCGGCCTCTTCCCGAGCGTCCTCATCGGCAAGGGGAGCGCCGAGGCCGCCGCGAAGGAGGGCACGCGGTGGATGATGGAGACGGACTACATGGACGACCCGAAGTACCCGGGCGCAGTCCTCGGACCGAAGACCGTCCCTCGGCGCACGGCCGACCTCCTCGCGAGCGGCGCGCTCACGGAGGAGCAGGCGTGGGCCGTGCACGCGGAGAACCCGCGCAAGGTGTACGGCGTCGACGTCGAGCTTTAGCGGAGCCTATTCCAGGAGCTCCGTGTCCTCGTCGGAGTAAGCGGGCGCGCAGCAGCAGAGGAGCACGAGCGGCTCGGGACCGACGTTGCGGATGCGGTGCGCGACGCCGGGGGAGATGCACACGGTGTCGCCCGCGCGCACGCGGAACGCCTCGTCGCCCAGCGTCATCTCGCCCTCGCCGCGCAGGAGGTGGTAGAGCTCTTCGCTCCGCGCGTGCCGGTGGAGCGTCGTCGCGCGCCCCGGCGGCACCGTCGCCTCGGCGAGCGACTGCTGGCGCGCCGCGTGCGCGTCCGGGTGCATGAGCTCGCGGATGATCGAGCCGTCCTTCGTCGTGAACGCGGGGACCTCCGCGTGCGTCGTGCGGCGCATCCGGCTCACGCCTTGCGCGTCACGCGGCTGAAGTAGGAGACGATGGCCTCGAGCGTCTCCTCGCTCATGAGCGCCTCCACCCATCGCTCCGCCTCGTCCTTCACGAACGCGTCGAAGCGCGCGACGATGGCGCTCGCGTCCGCCTTCGCGGCGGCGTACGCGGGCGGATGGTGCTGCGCGAGCTCCGCCGCGAGCGCGAGCGCCTCGTCCACCACGCGCTCGCTGGGGTGGAACGCGTGCGCCCAGCCCGCGCGGACGCATTCCTCGCCCCCGCGCGCACGCCGCCGCGCAGGATGGCGGGCGCGTGCTCGGGGACGGGGAGGCGCGCGCGCACAAGCTCGACCACGGGCGCGGGGAATGGGATGCCGACAGGCACCTCCGTCACGGCGAGCTTCGCGTTCGGGCCCACGAGGCGGAAGTCCGCGCAGAGCGCGAGGATGGCGCCGCCGGCCATGGCCGGGCCGTCGACGGCGGCGACGACCGGGCGCGGGTAGGCGAGGACGTCGCGGAAGAGGGCGTTGAAGCCGCGCGCGAACGCGACCATCTCCGCGCGTTCGAGGCCCGGGAGGCGCTTGAGGTCAAGCCCCGCGCTGAACGCCTTCGCGTTGCCCGCGAGGACGACGGCGCGGCCTTCGCGCGTCGCCTCTGTCCACGCGGCGCCGAAGCTGCGCAGGAAGTCCGGGCCGATGGCGTTGACCTTGCCGTCGTCGATGCGCAGGAGCGCGACGCGTTCGCCGTGCGGGGTCACCTGGAACATGCGGCGGCGATGCCACGCCGGGCGTTTGCCTCTTGCGGCCCGGCCTCAGCGGCGGGCGCGCTTCGCGGCCTTCTTCGCGCCGCGCTTGGCGCCCGCCTTCTTCGCTCCCGCCTTCTTCGCGCGCTTCGCGGCGGGCTTGCGGGGCGGCTTCTTCTCGGTGATGAACGAGATGGTGTAGCCGTCGGGGTCGTTGAGCGTGAACATGCGCCCGTAGGGGCGGTCGGTGAGGTCCATCTCCATCGTCGCCTTCGCCGCCTTCGCGAGCTTGTAGTAGCGGTCGACGTTCGGGACGGTGAAGTACACGATGACGCCCGCGCCCAGCGGCGTTCCCACCCACGCGCGGAACGCGGGGTCGTCGTTGGACGGGATGTGGCCGAGCCCGAACTCGGCGCCCTGGAGCGCCAGGTCCGCCCACGCGACCTTGCCGTCGTCGTCCTTGTACGTGCGGGCGACGCGGAAGCCGACGTTGCGGTAGAACTCGAGGCTCTTCTCGATGTCGTGGACGTTCAGGAAGACGGAGGAGGTGACGGGCACGCGGAAGCCTCGCGTGCGGCACCGCGCGTGCGCCGGATAACCCTCGCGGAGCGCCGCGCAGCCTCCGAGTTGCGCAAGCCTTCAAGGCAGATGCCGCCCCAGGAGCGGCCACATGGCGAACGGCTACGCGTCGAACATCCCGCGCGAGAACGTGGCGCCCGAGCCGGAGCTTCTTCCGGAGAACGTGTGCATGATCTGCAAGAGGCGCGCCGCGCACGAGGACGGCACGTGCGCCGTCTGCGCGAAGGCGCTCGCGGGCTGAGCGTTTTCAACCGCATTAGCGCAAAGAGGTAGGCGCCGCCCGCGCTCCTCGGCGCATGCGAAGCCTGCCCCTCCTCCTCGCCGCCCTCCTTCTTGGCGGCTGTGTCGCGACCGAAGCGCCAGCGCCCTCCGCGGCGTCCCCCGGCCCCGTGGCGCCCGCCGCGAGCCGCTCCATCGTCGTGGAGCCCGCTCCCCCGCGCGCGGAGGGGGACGTGCGCGGGCTCGCGGAGCCGCCCCGCTGGGAGAGCGGCGAGTGGTGGCGCGTGCGCGTCACCGAGCGCATGTCGGGGCAGACCTTCGAGGTGACGCGCGTCGTCGCCGGCATCGAGGGGGACGATTATCTCGTCGGCATGCCGCAGGACGCGTTCGTCGACGCCGCCATGGTCCTCCACCTGCCCGGCTTCGGCCAGGTGGGCCGCAGCGACCTTGGCTACGAGATCCACGACTCGCGCTTCTCCCCGCTGCGCTTCCCGCTCGTCGAGGGCGCCACGTGGGAGACGGAGTTCGAGGGGGACGCCATGACGGCGACCGTCCTCTGGGCCAGGGGGAACGCGGCGGAGGTCGAGATCGCCGGCGAGGGAGGCCGCATCCTGCTCACGTACGACGCCGCCATCGGCGAGGCGCGTCGCCTCGTGGTCGATGGCTACCTCGAGTACGACGTCGTCGCGCACGGGCGCGGCCACACGGGCATCGTCACCGTCCCGCACATGCACGACGTCGTCTTCAACACGTTCCGCTTCGCCGGCGCGCTCATGGGGATGCAGCCCGCGCCGCCCGTCGAGCGCATCGCCATCGACGACGCGTACGACCGCGTCTCCTTCGCGTTCCTCGCCGGCGCCTTCATCCCCGACGGCCGCACGCTCACGGCCGGCGTCTTCCGCGAGCGCGCCACCGCGCCCGACGGAACGTCCTTCGAGCTCCTCCTCACGCCCGCCGACCGGCCCGGCGAGCACATCGCCTTCTTCGGCCACGCGGCGCCCGGAGGCGAATGGCTGTTCGAGCACCTGCCGCTGGGCGGCGGCTACGTCGTGGCCGAGGGCATCGCCTACCACGTCTACGACGTCGAGCTCCCGAGCGGGCGCCTTCTCGAGCACGCGCACGGGGGCGGAGGCGCATGATGTCCACACGCGGCCACGGCAACGTTCATGCGCCCCGCGTCGCAACGGGGCGCGTGCGCGGCGCGGCGGCGGCATCGTTCCTCGTCGCGCTCCTGGCCCTCCCGCTCGCGCACGCCGGCGGCCCCGCGCCCAGCCACGAGCAGCTCACGGCGCTCGCGCCCATCCTCGTCGAGCCCGGCGGCAGCGCGACGCTCGCGCGCGACGGCCTGCTCCTCCTTCGCGGCGACGGAAGCCTCGACGAGCTCCTTCTCCAGGCGGAGCGCCTCCGCGTCACCCTTCATCGCGAGCGCGTCGAGTGCCTCTCGCTCGCCGGCATCGAGCGATGCGCGCCCGTCGCCGGCAGCCAGAGCATCGAAGTCCTCGAGCTCACCGGCGCGACGCTTCGCGCGAAGGGCGCGCCCGCGCGCGACTTCGAGGCCGTCGTGACGCTTCGCGCCGAGCACCTCGAAGCGCACGCCGACGCCGACGCGGGCACGCTCGCCCTCCGGCACGAGGCGCGCGCGGCCGAGCTCGACGTCGCCTCGCGCCGCGACGCCCGCGCCGGCGCCACCGCGCACGCGCCACAGCTTCCCCCGCACGGCCCCGCGTACGCGCCGCGGCCGAACGACTTCGCGCTCGTCTCGACGGACGCGCGCGCGACCGCCGAGGGGCGCTTCGCCGCGTACCTCGCGGGCATCGCGGTGCACCTCGTCGGCACGGACGAAGAAGGGAGGCCCGTCGACCGCGTCGTCGTCACGGGCTCGACGCGGAGCGCGACGCCCTACGGCGGGAGCGACACGGTCGAGCTTCTTGTCGCGGAGGCCGCCGAGGCGCGGCTCGACCTCCGATGGCGCGGCGCGAGCACGCTGCTCGGCCGGCCGCTCCTCGACGCGCCCGCGCTGCAGGTCGTCGCCGCGGCCGGCGGCGTGCACGTCGACGGCGCGCGCCGCGAGGTCGGCGGCGACGCCCGCATCGTCGGCGCCGCGCCCGTCCGCCCCGTGAGCTTCCGCATCGACGGCCCCGAGGAGGCGTGGATCGTTCTCCACACGGCGCCCCCCGCCGCGGTGGCGCCCGCGCGCGCGGAGTCCGCCGCGTTCCCCGCGGCGCTCCTCTGGGGCGCCGCCGGGGGCGCCGCCGCGGGCGCGCTCGCGAGCCTCGCGCTCGTGGGCGCGTGGCGCTGGGGCGAGCTGCGCTACGCGGCGGCGCCGCTCGTCGCGCGCCTCTACTCGCGCATCGCGCGCGACGAGGTCCTCGACCACCGCCACCGCGAGGCCATCCTGCGCGCCGTGCGCGAGGCGCCGGGCGTCACCGTGAAGGAGCTCGCCACCGCCTCCGAGCTCGCGTGGACAACGGTCGCGCACCACCTGCGCCGCCTCGAAGGGAGCGGGCTCGTCGTGCTGCGCCGCGACGGGCGCCGCATGCGCTTCTACGCCGTCGAAGCCGCGCCCGCCGACCTCCACGCCGCCTACGCCGCGCTGCGCAACCCCACGAGCGCGCGGCTCGCCGAGCTCGTCGCGCGCGCGCCCGGCCTCGCGCAGAAGGACGCGTGCGAGGCGCTGGGGCTCTCCCCCTCCCTCCTCGCGTGGCACGCCGCGCGCCTCGAAGCGGCCGGCGTGATCATCAAGACGAAGGAGCGCGGCCGCGCGCGATATCACCCGGGGCCGGCGTGGCACCAGGTGCGGGCCGGCGCGCGCGTCGTGGCGGAAAAGTAGGCGCGCCTGCGGGTCAGGCGGATCCGCGGCCGGTGCTCACGCGCCCCAGAAGCGGTTCTCCTTCTGCTTGACCTTCTGGACCTCTTTGACGACCTCGAGCTCGTCGTGGTTGAGGGGCACGAGGCCGCGGAGGAACTTCTTCGCGTCCCCCTCCGGCATGTCGACGTAGAAGACGTCCCCCTGGTCCATCTGGCGCCCGATGGTGACCTCGTCGATGGCGACGGCCACCTCCTCGCCCTGGTTCGCCTCCTTGATGGACTCCTCGCCGCGCCGGATGGACTTCACCTGCCCGACGACGCGGCCGTCCGAGAGGAGGAACTTCTGGTCCACGCGCAGGCGCCCGCCAAGGATGCGCATGCCGACGATGGCCGGCTTGTGCGTGCGGAACACGTGGTCGGGCAGGATGGTGACCTTGCACGGGAAGGTCATCGTCTCGCGGAGGTTCTTGTCGACGTCGCTCTGCTTGACCTTCGTCCACGCCTCGTACTCGTCGAGCAGATGGTAGATGATGTCGCTCGTGAGGACCTTGATGTCCTCGTAGTCCTTCGTGCCCAGCGCCTCCTGCGCGTCGGGAAGGACCTTCACGTTGAACGAGAGGATGGCGCGGTGCGTGGGCTTCTTGATCGTCTTCGCCTCGAGAAGGTCGCGCTTGCTGATGTTGCCGACCTCGGCGCGCTTGATGGGGATGTTGCGGTTCTTGAGCTCGAACGCGAGCGCCTCGAGCGAGCCGAGCGTGTCCGCCTTGACGAAGACGCCCTCGTCGGCGAGCGGGATGGAGACGCGCGCCTCCTCGCGCACCTGGTCGATGACGAGCTTCGCCTGCTCCTCGTCGCGCACGACGACGAGGGGCGCGCCGGCGAGGACACCCTCGAGGTCCTGCGCGGCGATCTTGATGCCGGCCGCCGCGTGCACCTCCTTCGCCTGCGAGAAGGGCTCGCGGTGGTCGCGCATCTCGTCCTTCGGCTTGGGGCGCAGGAGGCCCTTCACCTTCGTGACCTTCGGCTCTCCCGTCGTGCCGAGCACGATCGTGTCGCCCGCGCGGATGTTGCCGTCGTAGATGATGGCGTTGAGCGTGAGGCCGAGCCCCGTCTCCTGCTTGACCTCGAGCACGGTGCCGCGCCCGGTGAGGCCGGTGTCGGTCTCGAGCTTCTTCTCGAGGAAGCGCTGCGCGAGGCCCACGAGCGTGAGGAGGAGGTCGGGGATGCCCTCGCCGGTCTTCGCGGAGCAGGGGACGACGGCGACGCTCTTCGTGAAGTCGTTGATCCGGTCGATGCGGTCGGCGCTCGGCACGCCGTTGTCCGTGAGGGAGCCGATGACCTGCCACGTCTTCTCGTCGACCTTCCCCTGCACGGCCTCCGTCTGCCCCTTGACGCCGAGCATGAACGGGCGCATGGGCTCCGACTCCCAGCCGTGGATGAGGTCCACCTTGTTCGCGGCGACGACGAACGGCGTGCGGTTGCGCCGGAGGATGGAGAGCGCCTCCTTCGTCTGCGGCTTGAACCCCTCGTTGATGTCCACGACGAGGACGGCGATGTCGGCCAGGGCGCCGCCGCGCGCGCGCAGCGACGAGAACGCCTGGTGCCCCGGCGTGTCGATGAAGAGGAGGCCGGGCACCTTGAACTCGCGGCCCTTCATGAGGACGCCGCACACCTCCTTGATCGCGTCGAGCGGCATCTCGCTCGCGCCGATGTGCTGCGTGATGGCTCCGGCCTCGCGCGAGGCGACGGTGGAGCCGCGGATCTTGTCGAGCAGGCTCGTCTTGCCGTGGTCGACGTGGCCCAGCACGCTCACGATGGGCTGCCGGATGGACATATGGGACGGCGACAGGGGCCGCGCTCTTAAACGTTCCCGGACCCGGGCGCGCCTTGCCGCCCGCGGCCCGCCGGCCGCGCTCACGCGTCGATGGGAGGAAGCGGCGCAAGGCGCGGCGCGAGCGCGTTCCCCGAGAGCGCGAGGAGCGGGCGCGCGCGCTCGGCGAGCTCCAGCTCGAGGTGGCGCATGTCGCTGAGGAGGTCGCACGCGCCGCGCGAGAGCCACAGGAGCGCGGCCGCTTCGCCGCCGACGCGGCCCATCACGAGCACGCGCGCGCCCGGCGCGAGGGCGCGCAGCGCGTCCAGGAAGACCGGGCGCGCGTCGCCGTCCGCCGCGAGCACGATGAGGTCGGGCCTTCCGCGCGCGGCGAGGCGGATGGCGTCGAGGTGCGTGGGCGCCTCGTCCACCTCGCACCGGTCGATCGCGCCGAGCGCGTGGCGCGCGCGGGCGCGCCGGACCTCGTCCGCGTCGATGAGAAGGATGCGCGGCATGCGCCTCTTGCTCGGTCGCAGGTCCGATATAAACCGCCGCACGCGCTGGGGGGTCTCCCTTAAGTCGCCCTCGCCGCCTCGGCCGCCCGTGCCCCGCCTGCGCGCGCCGCTCCTCGTCGCGCTCCTTCTTGCCGGATGCGCCGCCCCCGCCGCCCCCGACGAGACCGCCGTCGCGTTCCCGGCCGTGCGCGTCGAGACGGGGATGGGCGCCTTCACGGCCATCCTGTTCTGCGAGGAGACGCCGGCCACCTGCGCGTTCTTCCGCGACCTTGTGGAGAGCAAGTACTACGACGGGCGCGCGTTCGGCCGCGTCATCCCCGGCTTCGTCATCCAGGAGGTGGACCGTACCGGCGGCACGACCGACCACGAGGGGCGCGTCGTCGGCGAGTTCGGCTCGCAGGTCATGTTCAGCGCGGGCGCGTTCGGCATCGCGCGCGGCGCGGACCCCGACAGCGGCGGGAGCGAGTTCTTCGTGATGGACTTCGCCACGAGCCACCTGTACGGGAACTACACGGCCTTCGCGCAGGTGGTGGAGGGGATGGACGTCGTGCGGGCCATCGCGCGCGTGCCGGCCGTGCGGACGGGTCCCGCGTCCGCGGTGGGCGCTCCCGAGGGGGCGCCGGTGGCCTTCGGCGTGCACGACCGCGTCCCCGTCGACCCGGTGGAGATGACGCGCGTGACGATGACGACGCTGGAGCTTCCCGCCTCCGTCGCGGCGCGCTATCCTCTGGTGGTCGGCGAGTCCGTGCGCACCGACGCCTACCGCGTGACGCTCGAGTGGCCGCGCGACCTCCGCGCGGGCGCCGCGAGCGAGCTCACGTGGTACGTGATGCCGCGCGACGCGACCCCGACGGGGAGCCTCCGCGACCCCGAGCCGGTGGAGCTCGCCGGCGCGCGCGTCCTCGTCGAAGGCCCCTCGTCCTTCGAGGCGCCGCTCGCGGAGGAAGGCACGCGCGGCGTCCTCGCGTGGCGCTGGACGCCCGCGGCGCCCGGCGAGCACTACGTGCGCCTCTTCCGCGGAGGCGAGGAGCTCGCGGGCGTCGCCGTCGCGGTGCGCTGACGCAACCGGCAAACCACGCCTCGCCGCTCGCCCCGCATGGACCTCGTGCCCGCGGGGACGGAGCTTCCCAACGACCCGGACGACAACCCGTGCTTCGCGTGCGGCCCGCGCAACCCGCTCGGCCTGCGCATGCGCTTCTTCGACGACGGGAAGGTCGTGCGCAGCACGCTCACGCTCGACGAGCGGCACGGAGGCTCGCACGCTCACGTCCTCGCGGGCATCGTCTTTGGCGCGATGGAGGAGGCGCTCTACTGGACGGCGTGGGCGCGCTTCGGCGAGCACGCGCGCAGCGCGACGCAGGGGCCCAGCCTCCTTCTCTTCACGCACGACGTCCTCGTCGACAAGCCCTTCGTCGTGGAGGCGGAGGTCGTCGCCGACCACGGCGACGTGAAGGACCTCCGCGCGCGCGTCGTGCAGGGCGGCGGCGAGTGCGCGCGGCTCGGCTGGACCTACCGCCGCCAGACGCGCGACGAGATCGAGCGCATGCTCAAGCGCGCGGACCTCGAGCGGAGCACGCGCGAGGAGTACGCGCGCATGCTCGCTTCCCGCGCGTGAGAGGCCTCAAGTGCGATGAGCCCCCATGCCGGCGCACCCCTCACGCCGGCTGGCCCGGTTGATGTATCTAAGCATGAGACCGGATTCCGTGCGGAGGGGACACCGCTTCTTCGCAGCGTCAGCGCCGGCGGAGCGCGACGTACGCGACGACACTGCCGAGGACGGCGAGCGCCGCGAGCCCGAGGGTCGGGAACTCGGGAATGGCGGTGACGAAGCACGTCGCGCCTCCGCCCTGCGGCCGGTTCACGGTGAGGTCGTAGCGGTAGTGGCTCCCCGCCGTCACGTTCGTGTCGAGGTACGGGCTCCCGGTGACGGTCGCGATCATCACGGATTCCCCGCCGTTGGCCTCGCGGTGGATGGTGTAGGAGTCGGCGGGACCCATCCGCTGCCACTCGAGAAGGTTGCCGTCGGCCGTCGCCGTGCAGCGCATCCCCTGCCAAGGCTCCTCCTCGACCACCTCGCCCGAGGCGCTCGAGACGTTGTTGCCAGGCACCGGGTCCACGCCGTCGTGCGCGACGGTCGCCGTGTTGTTGACCGTGCCGAGCGTCGTGACGCGCAGGCTGATGAGGTAGCCGAAGCTCGCGCCGGGCGCGAGGTCCTCGCCCGTGCACGTGATGACGCCGTGCGCCTCGGAGCAGTTGGGCGCGCCGCCGTCGAACGTCGTCCCGGGCGGCAGCGGGTCGGTCACGACGATGCCGGTCGCGGTGCCGGGGCCGAGGTTCGTCACGTTCAGGCTGAACGAGAGCCTGCCCCCGGGCTCCGCGAACTCGTCGATGGCGCTCTTCACGAGACGAAGGTCGGCGACGTTCTGCTGCGAGGCCCCGCTCGGGGTGAAGGCGAGCAGCGACGCGAGGACGAGGAGGACGAGCACGACACGCATGCGCGGCTCGGCCAGCAGGCCGTGCAAGCCGCGTATGGAGCAGAAGGCGAAGCATCGCCCGCCGCGCCCCGCGTGGCCGCTGCGCTGAGGGAGAAGGATGAGAGAAACGAGGGGGCCGCGCGAGCGCGCGGCGGGCGTCCGCGGATTATTCCGTGACCCACTTCGCGGCCGCAGGCGTCCAGTCGACGAGGTCGTCCTTGCCGAAGTAGATGGCAAGTTCGCGCTTCGCCGACTCGACGCTGTCGCTGCCGTGGACGACGTTGCGCCCGATGTCGAGCGCGAGGTCGCCGCGGATCGTGCCGGGCGCCGCGTCCCAGGGCTTCGTCGCGCCGTTCACCGCGCGGACGACGGCCACCGCGTTCTTGCCTTCGAGGCAGAGCGCGACGACCGGGCCGGAGGTGATGTACTGGACGAGGCCGGGGTAGAAGGGCTTCCCCTGGTGCTCGGCGTAGTGCTCCTCGGCCATGCGGGTCGGGACCTGCATGAGCTTGAGGGCGACGAGCTTGAGGCCGCGCGCTTCGTAGCGGCGGACGATCTCGCCGACGAGGCCGCGCTGGACGCCGTCGGGCTTGACCATCGCGAAGGTGCGCTCGGTCATGCGAGCTCACTCCGCCGCGGGCGCTTCGGGGGCGGCCGCCTTCTTCGCGGCGCCGTTCTTGGCAGCGGCCTTCTTCTTCGGCGCGCCGCCCGACTGCGCGGGCTCCGGCTGGTTCGACGCGCCCGACTTGGGCGGCGTGGGTCCGGGGTGCTTCTCGAAGTGCGTCGTCCAGCGGACGTTGCGGTTGACGCGCTTGAGCACGACCATGTTCTTCTGGCACTTGCCGGAGCAGAACAGGTAGCGCGTGCCGTCCTTCTTCACGTACATCTTGCCCGTGCCGGGCTCAATGTCGGTGCCGCAGAAGCTGCAGGTGCGCTTGTCCACCATGTGGTTCACCGCATCCCGAGCTTCTTCGCCTCACGCGCCGTCTCGCGGAGCATGAGGATGTCGCCCATCTGCACGGGGCCCATCGCGTTGCGCGTGATGATGCGCCCCTTGTCGCGCCCGTCGAGGACGCGGACCTTGACCTGCGTCGCCTCGCCGGTCATGCCGGTGCGGCCGATGATCTCGACGACCTCGGCCGGGATGCCGACTTCAGAGTCTTCTTCAGCCATGAGATATCACCGTGAACGTGCTTACTTGCGGAGGGCAGCGACAGCCTCGGCGATCTCGCCGATGATCTGCGCGCCGCGGCCGGCATCGACGATGGCGACGGAGGCCGTGGGGACCTCGAGGCCGGCGGCGGCGCCAAGCTCCTGCTTGGAGGCGACGTACGTGTAGGGGATGCCCTTCTCCTCGCAGAGGAGAGGGATGTGCGCGAGGACCTCCTCGGGCTGGATGTCCTGGGCCATCACGACGAGCTTGGCCTGGCCGCGCTCGATGAGCTTCGTGACCTCGTTCGTGCCCTTCTTGACGGCGCCGCTGTCGCGGGCGGCCTCGACGGCCTCGTAGGCCTTGTCCTGGAGTTCCTTCGGAGCTTCGAATCGGACGTACATGGCAGGCATGTCTTCACCTTCGACGCGCAGCGTTCGCGTGAAAAGAGGCGTTGGCACCTCCACCCGCCCCCACAAGGAGGGGGTGTCACAGGCTGCGGATGGCGCTGCGAAGGCAGGACCCCTATAAAAGCGTTGGCCGGGGGCTGGCGCCCCCGTCCAACGCAGGCCGAGGCCGAGGCGCGGGGACGAGGCCGAGGGGGGACGAGGAG
>DASRYU010000078.1:0-9707 GCA_035687045.1 Thermoplasmatota archaeon
CAGCAGACCCCGCAAAGGAACGCGCCCACACCGGGGCGGCAGCCGCGCCATCCGCGGCCATGTTTTGCGCGCGACACGCGCGCCGACCTTCCTCTTCCAAAGAGACCTGCCAACATGCAGCAAGACATCGAGATCATCCCCCTGGGCGGCCACAGCGACTTCGGCCGCAACATGACCGCCGTGCGCGTCGGTCGCGAGATCGTCATCTTCGACATGGGCGTCAAGCTCGACCCCCTCCAGACCCTGCCCGAGGGCGAGGGCGTCGACACCATGAGCGCGGCCGCGCTGCGCGAGATCGGCGCCATCCCCGACGACTCGCCCCTCCGGCACGTCGACGGCAAGGTCGTCGCCATCGTCATCAGCCACGCGCACGCAGACCACGTCGGCGCCGTGCAGGTGATGGCGAAGAGCTACCCCAAGGTGCCCATCTACGGCTCGCCCTACACCATCCGCTTCATCGAGGAGACGTGCAAGCCGCGCGACCGCCGGGCGGCCGCGGAGGGCAAGCTCACCATCCCCAACCGGCTCGTGATGCTCACGCCCAAGGACCGCGCGCGCCTGGGCGCGGGCGGCATCGAGCTCGAGCTCGTGCACGTGACGCACAGCATCCCCGGCACGACGATGCCGGTGCTGCACACGCACAAGGGCGCCATCGTCTACGCGCTCGACTTCAAGCTCGACGACACGCCCATCCTCGGCAAGAAGCCGGACTACTCGCGCCTCGCCCAGCTTGGCCGCGAGGGCGTCCACCTCCTCATCACGGAGGCCACGAACGTCGAGAAGGACGAGAAGACGGACAGCGAGAAGATCGCGCGCACGCGCCTTCGCGACCTCATGCTCGGCGTCGACCACGAGAAGGAGGCGCTCTTCGTGAGCACCTTCTCCTCGCACGCCGCGCGCTTCCACAGCATCCTCGACTTCGCCGACGCGCTCGACCGCGACGTCCTCGTGCTCGGGCGCAGCCTCGAGCGCTACATGACCGTCGCGACGGAGACGGCGGGGCTCGACATCCCGAGCTGGGCCACCATCATGCCCACGCGCCGCCACGCGGACGACGCGCTGCGCCTCGTCGCGCAGGACCCGACGCGCTACGTCGTGGCGCTCACGGGCCACCAGGGCGAGCCGGGCGCCGCGCTCACGCGCATCGCCGCCGGCGAGACGGCGTACAAGCCCACGAAGCGCGACCACGTCATCTTCGCGAGCCACGTCATCCCCACGGACACGTGCATCGCGCAGCGCGCGGACCTCGAGGCGCGCCTCAAGCACCAGGGCGCGCGCCTGTTCAAGGGCGCCCACGCGAGCGGCCACGCCAGCGCGGTCGACCACCGCGAGCTCCTGTCGCTCCTGCAGCCCGAGCACATCGTGCCCGCGCACGGCGGCCTCGCCATCCAGAACGCGTACGCCGAGCTCGCGGCCGAGGAGGGTTGGCGCCCCCGCAAGGAGGTCCACGTCCTCGCCAACGGGCAGAGCTACCTCGTCGGCAACGGCCCGAGCCCCGCGCCGCGCCACAAGCAGGAGAACGCCGTCGCGCCCCCCGCGCGCCGCCGCGGGAAGGCGAGCCGCTGAAGCGGCGGGGGCCGCCTGCCCGGCGGGCGGCGCCTTGGCGACAATGATATCTTGAGCGGCCGCGAGTGGCGCCGCATGGAGTCGCGCTTCCGCATCGCGGGCCACCCGGCCCACCCGATGCTCGTGATGTTCCCGACGGCGCTCCTTCCGCTCCTCATCCTTCTCGACGTCCTGCACCTCTGGACGGGCGACGCGGGCGCCTGGACGGTCGGGTTCTGGGTCGCCCTCGCGGGCCTCGTCATGACGGCGCTCGCGATCGTTCCCGGCATCGTCGACATGGCGGCGATCCCGAACGAGACGCGCGCGCACCGGACCGCGCTCTTCCACTTCGTCGTCGGCATGACCATCCTCGCCACCTACGCCGCCGCCGTGTGGGTGCGCTGGCCGGCCGGGAGCGCGCCCGACCGCTTCGGCCTCGCGTTCGCGGTCGATATCATCGGCACGCTCCTCGTGACGGCGCAGGGGTGGCTGGGCGCGGAGCTTGTCTACCGCCACCACGTGGGCGTGAAGACGGTCGCGGAGGGCGGGGACCCCGTCGCGCTCGCGGCGAAAGGCGACGACGCCGCTCGGGAGAAGCGGGTTCGACGTCCGTCCTAGGAGCAGCCTGCACCGTTCGATGCCCGTCCGAGCGCCCTCAAGAGCGCGAGGGGGATGAGCACGCGATGATCCGCATGCGAACCGCCATCGTCGCGATCGCCCTCATGCTGGCCACGGCCACGCTTTCGAGCGTCGCGGCCGCGCCGCCGCAGGTGTCGGAGGACAAGGACAAGATCGTTCTCGAGAACGACCACGTGCGCGTCTGGTTCCAGGGCAAGAAGCCCATGCTCAAGGTGTTCCCCGCCGACGCGCCCGACGCCGAGGACGCGAACGGCTCGTACGGCTATCAGTTCCGCGAGCTCGTCGAGTACAACGACCTCGACGGCGACGGCCTCCCCTCCACGAACGAGGTGCTCGCGAGCCTCGACCTCAACCGCGCGAACGCGTGGAACGTCACGCGCGAGGAGGGCGAAGGCAACGTGACGCTCACGCTGAGCCTCGTCGCGCCGGTGAAGCTCGGGCGCAGCGCGGGCCTTCCCACGGACGACGTGACGACGAACGCGACGGAGAACCTGACGCTCCCCGGCCGCGGCACCTCCGCGAACGTCTCCATCGTCTTCCGCATCTTCGAGACGGAGACGACGCTCACGAGCGACAACCTCACCGTCGTCGTCCCCGAGACGGCCATCAAGTACGACCTCCTCGTTCACTCGTGGCCGTTCGTGAACGCGCAGGTCGGACGCCTCGCGCTCGAGCTGCAGGTGACGGGCGAGCTGGAGATCGACGGCGACAACGCGACCGTGCTCTCCAACGGCTCCACCGTCGGCGCCCTCTCGTGGGTCGCCACGGCGAGCGGCAACACGACGGAGGGGCAGGCGGTCGAGGTGCCGGTCCGCGCGGGCGTCGCCGCCACTGGCGAGAACATGTCGCGCCTCGTCTTCACGTACGACGCGCCCATGCTCGCGAGCCTCGTCCACGACCCCACCGTGGGCACGGCCGGCGGCGCGTCCTCCGACGGCGTCGATGGCACGAGCGGCGGCGCCGACCGCGGCGAGTCGCGCTCGAACGTCCCCGCGCCCGGCCTCGTTGCGCTCGCGGGCGTCGCCGCGGCGGCCGCCCTCGCCGCCCGGCGCCAGCGCCCCTGAGCGTCGCCGCGGCGACAGGCGAGGCGCTACGACGCGTCTCGCCGGTCCCGGAGGGTGCGCGCGCTCCTCCTGACGCTCGTCGCGCTCCTGCTCCTCGCGGCGCCGACGGACGCGCTTCCCGTGCCGCGGGAGAGCGACGGCGTCGGCCCCGGCTCGAAGCTCCTCATCCACCTCGACGGCCAGTTCCGCACCGCGTGCACCGCCGCGTGGGTCTGGAGCGAAGGCGACCGGCTCCTCCTCGGAACGGCGGGCCACTGCGTCCTGCCCGAGGACGCGACGATGACGCACGGCCCGCGCCCCGACTTCGACCCGGCGCGCGTGCACGTCCTTGTGTGCGTCGACGATTGCGAATGGGGCGGGTACACGGGCATCGTCCTTCTGCGCGGGCGCGCCGAGCCTCTGGGCCCCCTCGTCTACGCGCGCCAGGGCGGGCAAGGGCTCGACTTCGCGCTTCTCGAGATCCCCCCGGCGCTCCACGCGCTTGTCCGCCCCGGCATGACGACGTTCGGCACGCCCACGTACGTGCAGGAGGTCCAGCAGGGGAACCTCGTCTGCGTGCAAGGCCGCTCGGTGGGCGTGGGCGAGTCGCACGCCGGGCAGTCGCGCGCGGGCGTCGGCCTCGGCTCCACGAGCGAGCGCTGGTGGGCGGCCTATCCTGGCGCCTACGGCGACTCGGGCGCGGCCATCGCGACGTGCAAGGCCACGCCGCAGGGGCTGCGCGCGGTCGGCGCCTCGGGCATCGTGACGCAGCTCTCCCCCTACCTCGACCGGCCCGGGCTCGCGGGCACGACGATGGCGCGCGCCGCCGAGCTCGCGCGCGACGCGGGCCTCGACATCCAGCCGCTCCTCGGCACGGGCGCGTGAGCCCCCGGCCGCGGGGGACAAGGCTTTAAGTCCGGGCCTTTCGTAAGCCGGCTTCCCTATGGTGCTGGACAACCTCGGCGAGAGCCTGCGCGCGACGCTCGCGAAGATCGCGCGCACGGGCACGGTCGACGAGGCCACCATCAAGGAGGTCGTGCGCGACATCCAGCGCGCCCTCCTCCAGGCGGACGTGAACGTCAAGCTCGCCCTCAAGCTCACGCGCGAGATCGAGCGCCGCGCCGTCCAGGAGAAGCCCCGGCCGGGGCAGAGCGCGCGCGAGCACGTGCTCATGGTCGTCTACGAGGAGCTCGTGAAGCTTCTCGGCGAGGCGCGCGAGATCAAGCCCCGCAAGCAGACCATCATGATGGTCGGCCTCTACGGCCAGGGCAAGACCACCACGTGCGGCAAGCTCGGCAAGTGGTTCGCGAAGAAGGGCGTCAAGGTCGGCTTCATCGCGGCCGACGTCCACCGCCCCGCCGCGTACGAGCAGCTCAAGACGCTCGCGACGCAGACGCACGCGATGTTCTACGGCGAGCCCGACGCGTGGAAGGGGCAGGAGGCCGACGAGACGGACGCGCAGCTTGCCGGCGGCGTCGCGGCGAAGATCGTCGAGCGCGGCATCAAGGAGCTGCGCGGGCGCGGCTGCGACGTCATCATCGTCGACACGGCCGGCCGCGACAAGCTCGAGACGGGCCTCATCGACGAGATGAAGCAGGTCTTCGACGCCGCCAAGCCCGACGAGAAGCTCCTCGTGATGGACGCGCAGGTCGGCCAGCAGGCCGGGCCGCAGGCGCGCGCGTTCCACGAGGCCGTGCAGGTCACCGGCGTCATCATCACCAAGCTCGACGGCACCGCCAAGGGCGGCGGCGCCCTCACCGCCGTCTCCGAGACGCAGGCGCCGGTCCTCTGGATCGGCGTGGGCGAGAAGATCGACGACCTCGAGAAGTTCGACAGCGCGCGCTTCATCTCGCGCCTGCTCGGGATGGGCGACATCCAGACGCTCCTCGAGAAGGCGCAAGAGTCCATCACGGACGAGGACAAGGCGGAGGAGACGGCCAAGAAGATCATGACGGGCCGCTTCTCGCTCGTCGAGCTTCGCGAGCAGATGGAGATGCTCAGCGGCATGGGCCCGCTGGGCAAGGTCCTGGACATGATCCCCGGCTTCTCGATGCGCGCGAAGATGAAGAACGAGCAGATGGAAGCCACGCAGCGCCAGTTCGAGAAGTTCAAGGTCGTCATGTCGAGCATGACGCAGTACGAGATGGAGAACCCCGGCGAGATCAAGGCGAGCCGCATCCGCCGCATCTCGCGCGGCGCGGGCGTCGAGCCGCAGGAGGTCAAGGCGCTCCTCCAGTACTACGAGACCTCGAAGAAGACGATGAAAGGGCTCGCCGGGAACAAGAAGATGCAGCGCAAGCTCATGGCGCAGCTCGGCGTCGACCCGAAGACGCTCGCGCAGCAGGGCTCGCAGGGCGAGTAGGCCCCGGCCGATGCCCTCTTACGCGGGACCCGCGCTGCGGCCGCCGTGAGCGAGGACCACCGCGCGCAGCACGCGGCCGCCGCCCGGGCGCTGGGCTTCGGGCGCCTCTTCGACGCCGCGCGGGACAGCGTCATCGTCGCGGACGAGCGCGGGAACATCGTCCTCTGGAACGAGAGCGCGGCCGCCCTGTTCGGCTGGACCGCGGCCGAGGCCGTCGGCCAGAGCGTCGCGATGATCGTGCCGGAGCGCCTGCGCTCGCGCCACATCGCGGGCATGGACCGCTTCGCCCGCACGGGGCGCGGCCCCCTCGTCGACGCGCGCCAGACGGTGGAGCTGCCCGCCGTGCGCCGCGACGGCAGCGAGCTTGTCGTCGAGCTCACGCTCACGCCGCTCGAGGAGCCGCGACGGCTCGTCATGGCCATCGTGCGCGACGTGACCGACCGCGCGCGGCTGCGCGAGAGCCTCGAGCAGGAGCGCGACCGCCTCCGGGAGGCGAACGAGGCGCTCGAGGCGTTCAACTTCCTCGTGAGCCACGACCTCAAGGAGCCCGTGCGCGCGCTCCACGGCTACCTCAAGCTCGCGCAGAGCGGCGAGGCCGACCCGCGCGTGCGGCACGCCATCGCGCGCGCCGCCGAGGCGAACGACCAGCTCGAGGCGCTCCTGCGCGGGCTCCTCGAGTGGAGCCGCGTCGCGCGCAGGCCCCTCGCGCCGGTGCCGCTCGACATCGCCGAGGTCGCGCAGGGGCAGGAGGCGCAGGCGCAGTACGCGAACCTGCTCAAGGAGCGCCGCGCGGTGCTCGAGGTCGAGACGGCAGGCCTCAGGGCGCTCGCCACGGCGCCCCTTCTCGCGCAGGTCCTCGGCAACGCCGTCGTGAACGCCATCAAGCACAACGAGGCCCCCGCGCCGCGCGTGCGCATCGTTGCGCGGCACGCCGAGCCGGGGGTCGTCGAGGTCGCGGTGGAGGACAACGGCGCAGGCTTCCCCCCGGCCGTCCTTGACTGGTTCCATCCGTCGCGCCGCCAGGAGCTCCCCACGATCAAGGGCGGCTTCGGCCTCCTCATCGCGCGCCGCGCCGCGGAGCGGCTCGGGACCACGCTCGAGCTCGCGAACCTCCCAGGCGGAGGCGCGCGCGTGGCGCTGCGGCTTCCTCACTCGCCGTGAGACACCGTTATAGGGGGCTTCGCGCGTCGCATGCGTATGGAGAGCGACGTCGCGCGCGCGAGGCTACGCATCCTCGTCGTCGACGACGACCGGTTCATGCTGGACATGCTCCCCATGTGGCTCGAGACGGCCTTCCCCGGCTGGGGCCCGCCCGAGATCCGCACCGCGCGGAGCCCGCGCGAGGTCCTCGCCAGGATCTCGGCCGAGTGCCCGGACGTGGTCCTCAGCGACTACGACCTGCGCGACACGATGAACGGCGTGCGCCTCCTCGAGCAGGTGGGCGCCCGCTGCCCCGGCACGGTTCGCGTCCTTTTCAGCGGCCACGCGCCCGAGGAGATCGGCACCGACCTCGACAACAAGAGCCTGCACGGCTTCATCGAGAAGCCGATGCGCATCGAGGAGATGCTCGAGCCCTTCCGCACGCTCGTCGAGCGCCACCTCGTCCCCGCGAGCTGAAGCGCGCGACACCTGGATGGCGAAGCCGAAGAGCGTGCCCTGCTACGCCTCCTCATCGAGGACGTGGTCACCCTCGGCCGGACGAGGCGGCGGCGCGGGGTCATGCGTTTCGGCGCCAGCGAGCGGACGGCCGCAACCCATGAGGTGCGCGGGCTCCAGCCGCGTTGTGGATGCGCCGCGCGCTCGCGAGCCTGCTCTCGTTCGCCGCCACCTGCCTGGGGGCACCCGCGCTCGCGGACACGCTCGCCGCCGCCGCGCCCGCCGTCGCCGGCCTCGCCGGTTACCTCGGCGTGCGCGCCGTGCTCGCGGGAGCGCACAAGCTTCAAACCGAAGAGCACCCTGGAGAACGACGATGCCCGCCAAGGAGGACGTCCTCACCGCGCTCAAGGACGTCTACGACCCGGAGATCCCGATCAACATCGTGGACCTTGGCCTCATCTACCGCGTCGAGTTCCCAGCACCCGACGCCGTCGACGTCGACATGACGCTCACCGGCATGGGCTGCCCCGTCGCGCCGCAGATGGTCGAAACGGTCCGCCAGACCATCGCCATGTCCTTCCCCGACCTCAAGCGCGTCGCCGTCAACCTCGTCTGGCGCCCCCCGTGGGACCCCAAGAAGGCCACCGAGGACGGCAAGATCATGCTCGGCGCCATGGGCGTCCGCGTGGACTGACCGCGCGCCCTTCGCCCGCCGTACCAGAACGGCTGACGCCTCCGCCGCGACGCGACCGCGCGTGCGCGCGCTCCCGACCTGGCTCCTCGCCGACCTGCGCCGCGCCGCGCCGTACGCGCTCCTCCTCGCGCTCGGCCTCGGCGCCGTCGTCGTCGCCGGCGCCCACTACTCCAACGCCTTCCCCAGCGAGAAAGCCCCGCACGGCTGGCCCGGCCCCGCCTCGTTCGAACGCGGCGTCGCCATGGTCCGCAGCGACCTCGTCCTCGCGACCAGCGTCCCCGCGCTCCTGCTGGGCGCCTTCGCGCTGCGCGCGCGGGAGCCCTCCCTCCACGGCCCCAGCACCCTCGTGCGCACCTACGCCGTCCACACCGCGCTCCTCGGCCTCGCCGTCGTCGTGGCCGCCACCATCGGCGCCCTGGGCGCGGGAGAGACGCCGCCCGACGCCTGGAACGCCTTCGTGAGCGCGCACATCGTCCTCGCGCTCTCCTTCTACTCCCTCGCCTTCCTCTGCGCGTGCTATCTCCGCGACCACGCCATCGCCGCCGCGGCCGCCATCTGGCTCTTCTTCCTCGGCATCTACGAAGCCCTCACGCGCACCATCCTCTTCCGCACCGAAGGCTATCACAAGCTCGCCAACGGCGGATTCCCCGACTGGTTCTGGGGCGCGCAGGCCCTCTCGCCCCTCTCCAGCTACACGGGCATCCTCATCCTCTGGCGCGAACGCTTCCGCGACTACATGGAGACGGAAGCCCTCAAGAACGCCGTCCTCCCCGACTGGCTCGTCCCCGCCACGTTCGTCGCCCTCGCCGCCGTCCTCTGGATGCTGATCCCCCTCGGGCTTGGCCTCCTCGGATGGTGGTGGCGCGGGAAGAGCATGCGCGCGACGGCGCGGCGCGTGGCGGAGACGGGGTGAGGGGCGGGCGGAGCGGGACGGCGCCCGAACCGAGGCACGCGTCGCTTCCCGCGTAGGTACAGGGTTACCTACGTGCGAACGAGCGGGAGCGGCCCGCGCCGGCGCTCCACCTCCTCGTGCAGCCTCCGCGCCACGGCCTGCCCCAGCGCCGCGAGCTCGAAGGCCTCCACGTCATCCACCTCCTGCACGTCCACAAGGCCGAGCGCGAGGAGCGACTCGTCCGGTCGGTACCGCTTCTCGCTGCCGTAGAGCGCGCCTTGGACGTTGTCGGGCGTGGCGCCAACGAGCCGCGCGAGGTCCGGGAGCGTCTGGCGCCCGTACGCGCGGAGCACGAGAAGGATCTCGGCGCGCACGCGGCTGCGGCGGAGCGCGTGGCGGAACGCGAGGAGAATGTCGTCGGGAGGGGGCGCGAGCATGCGCGGCGATGGGGGATGCGCGGCTCTTGAGGCTGTTCCCCGCGTCACGTGATGTCCGGTCACTTCCCGTGTAGGTACACGTGTACCTACGAGGAAGCGCTCATCCCGCCCGCGTCGCCCGCTCGCCCATCGCCGCCGCGCCGATCCCCAGCACGTACAGCGCGACGATCGGCACCGCGAGCAGGAGCTGCGAGACGACGCTCGGGTCGGGCGTGATGAGTCCTGCGACGATGACGATGACGAGGATGGCGTGGCGCACGTAGCGCCCGAACGTGGCGGCGCGCACGAGTCCTAGCCGCGCGAGCGCGTACATGGCGACGGGGAGCTCGAAGGCGATGGCAAGGGCGAGGATGACGAGGAGGCTAAAGCTCACGAGCTCCCCGACGGCCAGCAGGGCCTGCGCGCCGATGCCGGGGGCGTAGGAGTAGAGCGTGCGGATCATGAGCGGCGCGGCGACGAGGTAGCCCAGGAGCGCGCCGAGGAGGAAGAGCCCGGTGAC
>DASRYU010000079.1:0-5721 GCA_035687045.1 Thermoplasmatota archaeon
CGACCCTCCCGCGCCAGCGTGCGCGCCACGTCGCGCGCCACCCACAAGGCCCCGCGGCATTCATCTGGTAGGACCCGCTTCGCGCCACCCTGGGGTCGTATCGTAGCCCGGATAACGAGGCAGCCTTCGGAGCTGTTCTTCGTGGGTTCGAATCCCACCGGCCCCGCTTGCCGCCGCGCCGCTTATCTCCCATCCGCGCGCTGCGCGCGCCATGGGCATCCTGAGCGACCGCGACATCCTCGCCCGCCGCGCGGCCGGTGAGCCCATCGTGGACCCGTTCGAGGAGCGCTCGCTCACGCCCAACGGCTACGACCTTCGCGTGGCGGAGGTGCTCGTGCCGGACGTCTCGCCCGACGTCGTGCGCGAGGGGAAGGCGGTCGTGCCCGGAGGCGCGCGCTTCCTCGTGAGCACGATCGAACGCGTCCACATGCCCGCCGACGTGTGCGGCTCCCTGTGGCTGCGCTCGAGCTACGCCCGCCGCGGCGTCTTCGGCTCCTTCGGGAAGGTCGAAGCCGGCTTCGAGGGCACGCTCACGGTGGGCGGGCTGAACGCCGGGCGCGGCGCCATCGACATCCTCATCGGCGACCGCTTCTGCCAGCTCGTCTTCGAGCGGCTCGAGTCGCTCCCCCAGAGGTCGTACGTCGAGCGCAGCGGGAACTACCAGGGGCAGACGGGCATCACGCTCGCGCGCGACGACCCTGCAGCCAAAAGGCTGCAACCCGAATAGAACGTGCGCAGAAACATCATCTTCTGAGCACCGGTGGCGGCCCCCGAGGGAACCTACCTGTCCCGCCTCTTCCGGGGCCGCGTGTTGACCGCGGCCATCGCCCTGCTTCTGACCATCCAGTTCTCGCCGGCCAGCGTGGCCGCCACGACCGGCGAGCCCGTCGCGGTCATCGTCCGCACGGGCGAGGGCTTCGCCACCATCCAGGAGGCCCTCGACGCGAGCCTCGCGGGCGACGTGGTCACCGTCGTCATGAAGGGCGGCGCGAACCCCTCCGCCTACACGGGGGCCCTCACCCTCGCGAAGAACAACGTGACGCTGTGCGCGACCGTCGCGCTGGGCACCTGCGCTCCCGTCGCCGCCCCCGGGCGCTGGCAGCTCTCCGCCGCCACCTGGGGCACGCCCCCCACGCCCTGGCAGGGCGAGGCCATCAAGGCCGTGAGCCCCGCCTCGACAAGCTTCTTCACCGCGACGCAGCAGCCCGGCGCGACGCCGCTGCGCGTGCGCGACATCCACGAGCTCTCCTTCAGCTTCCTTCTCGAGAGCGGCGGCTGCAGCACCGGCCTGCGCTTCCAGCTCCGCCTCGACACCAACGGCGACGGCACGAACGACGCGACCATCTTCGCCTACCCGAAGGCGCCCTTCAGCTGCCCCGCGGGCCAGTGGGTCGTCGCGGACGTCCTCGCCAACGGCACGTGGGGCCTCGGCGCGCTCGGCGGCCCCAGCAGCGGCGCCACGAAGGCGCAGGCCGACGCGCTCGCGGGCAACGCGACCGTCACGACGATCAACCTCGTCTACGACAACACCCCCGCGGGCACGAGCATCGCGTGGTTCGACAACCAGCGCATCAACAACGCCGTCCTGCGCGAGCAGGTCGACACCGCGTGCCCTGACGCGAACTCCCCCACCTGCGTCACGACCTCCGCGCGCGACTCCACCATCCTCGACGCCGCGGGCGCGAACCCCTCCACGGTCCTCATCACCGGCAGCGGCGTCACGGTCAAGGGCTTCACCATCCGCAACAGCGGCGCGACGGGCGAGGCGCACGGCGTCCGCTTCACCGGCGCTGGCGCGCAGGTCCTCGGCAACGTCATCGACGGCAACGGCTACAGCAACCTCGAGCAGTTCGGCGTCGTCGCCGCCGCCCCGAGCGGCGCGGCGTGGCTCGTCGCCAACAACACGATCACCGACTGGGGCCACACGGGCATCATCGTCTACGGCAACGCCCCCGGCAAGATCGCGGACAACCTCATCAACCGCAACAGCGACAACGCGCTCTACCTCGGCGGCGGCGCGACGACCGTCGAGGTCGCGCGCAACGACCTCCGCCAGGCCGTGCAGGCGAACATCCGCGCCGGCACGACCCGCCCGCTCGTCCTGCGCGACAACGTGTTCGGCATCGCCGAGCGCACGATGAGCTTCACCACCGCCGTCGGCCCCGTCGACGCGCGCTACAACCACTGGGGCGCGTACACCCGCGCCGACATCCAGGCCTCGATGCACGAGGACGGCCCCGGCCACATCGGCCAGGCGGTCGACGTGAGCTGCTACTACCGCGTGAGCGGCGCGGCGGTCTGCCCGCCCGCGGCCGCGTTCAGCCACGCGCCCTCGAGCCCGCACATCAACACGGCCGTCGCCTTCACCGACGCGACGACCGCGGGCGCGAACACCATTTCCGGCCGCGCGTGGAGCTTCGGCGACGGCGCCACGAGCACCGCGACGAACCCGACGCACAGCTTCGCCCGCTCGGGCGTCTTCGCGGTGACGCTCAAGGTCACCGACTCGGAAGGCTTCTTCACGACGGCGACGCGCAACGTCTCCGTCGGCAACACCGCCCCGACGCTCGCCGCCATCGCGGCGCAGAACGGCAGCGAGGGCGCGCCCCTGACGTTCGCGCTCAGCGGCAACGACGCCGACGGCGACGCCCTCACGTACGCCGGCCTGGACCTGCCCGCGGGCGCCACCGTCCACGCCACGACCGGCGTGTTCCGCTGGACGCCGACCTTCGCGCAGAGCGGCTCGTACGCCCTCACGTTCCGCGTGAGCGACGGCGACCTCAACGCCACGCAGGTCGCGTCGATCGTGATCGCGAACGTCGACCGCGCCCCGACGCTCGACCCCATCGCCGCGCGCACCGTCACGGAGCTCAACGCGCTCGTCGTGAACGTCACCGCGAGCGACGCCGACGGCGACGTCGTCGCGCTCAGCGCGAGCGGCGTCCCCTCTTGGGCAAGCTTCGCGGACCTCGGCGACGGCGCGGGCCGCCTCACCGGCACGCCCCCGCTGGGCGCCCGCGGCGCGTATTCGGTCAACGTGACGGCGACGGCGAACGGCCTCTCCGTCTCGCGCACCCTGAACGTGACGGTGCTCGGCGCCGCGGCCCTCCAGCTCGTGGCAGAGCCCGCGCCCGCGCTCCACCTCACGCCGGGGCAGACGGTGACGCTCCAGGCCGTCATCACGAACGGCGGCCTCGCGACGGACACGTTCGCGCTCGCGCTCTCGAACTCGCGCGGCTGGAACGCGACGGGCCCCGCGTCCGTCACGCTCGCGCCGGGCGAGTCGCGGACGATCGTGGCGACGATCAAGGCGCCCGCGATCAGCGAGCGCACCATCGTCACGTGGAAGGCGACGAGCGTGGCGAACCCGAGCGTCACCCGCAGCGTCGGCTGGTCCCTGGACGTCCCGCTCCTTCTGGAGCTGCAGATCACGAACGCGAACCTCTTCGAGGGCGCGACCGTGGTCGTGACGGCCAAGTGGCTGGACGGCACCGCCGCCGTCAACCAGACCGTGGTCGTCACGCAGACGCCGAGCATGTCGCCGGGCCACTCGAGCTCGCTCACCGGCCGCACGAACGCGGACGGCCGCGTGCAGCTCCTGTTCGCCGACCTCGGCGCGCGCGTCCCCGGCGACCACAAGGTCACCGCGGTCCTGAGCGCGCCGATGACGGCGACCGCGCAGGGCAGCTACAGCATGGGGCTGTAGTCGCGCGCGCACCGGCGCCGCCCTCGCCCTTATCTGGGGGCGGCGCCCCTCCTTTTTCCATGTCCCTCCGCTCCCCCTGCGTCACGCACGGGTGCGCGGCGTGCTGCTACGACACCGAGATGCCGCTCACCGAGGACGACATCCGCCGCCTCGAGGCGCTCGGGCATGACCGCGCCGCGTTCGTCGCGTGGTCCGCGGAGGGGACGGCGCAGCTCGCGACCCGCGCGCCCGACGACGCGGCCGCGCCGGGGCGCCCCTGCTTCTTCCTGAAGGCGAACGCGTGCAGCGTCTACGCGGACCGACCCCAGGGCTGCCGCATTTACCCGCTCGTCCTCAACGAGCACGGACGGCTGCTGCGCGACGACGAATGCCCGCACCGCGGCGAGTTCGCGCTCGACGCGGGCGCGAAGCGGCGCATCCAGCGCGTCCTCTCGAACCTGGCGAGGCGCAGCTAGCTTCATGGTGAGAGCCGGAATCTCGGCGTGGTAATCACGGTGCACCGCCCGTTCCACGCGCTCTTCTCGGTCTCGGACAAGACGGGCCTCACCGAGTTCGCCAAGCGGCTCGCGAAAGTCGGCGGGAGCCTCATCTCCACGGGCGGCACCGCGAAGGCGCTCCGCGAGGCCGGCCTCTCGGTGCAGGACGTCTCCGACGTCACCGGGTTCCCGGAGATGATGGACGGGCGCGTCAAGACGATGCACCCGCGCATCACGGGCGGCATCCTCGCGCGCCGCGACGTCGCCGGCGACCTCGCCTCCGCGCAGGAGCACGGCATCCCGCTCCTCGACGTCGTCGTCGTGAACCTCTACCCGTTCGAGCAGACGGTCGCGAAGGGCGCCCCCCTCGCGGAGGTCATCGAGAACATCGACATCGGTGGCCCCACGCTCATCCGCAGCGCGGCGAAGAACTACCACCACGTGGCCATCGTGACCTCGC
Source organism: Thermoplasmatota archaeon (assembly GCA_035687045.1). Lineage (GTDB taxonomy): Archaea > Thermoplasmatota > SW-10-69-26 > JACQPN01 > JAJPHT01 > JAJPHT01. Next base: position 4,643 of record DASRYU010000079.1, read on the forward strand.
CGAGCCAGTACGACCTCGTCGCGCAGGAGTACGAGACGCACGGCCACGTCACGCTCGCCACGAGGGAGCGCCTTGCCGCCGAGGCGTTCGCGACGACGGCGCGCTACGACACGATCATCAACCAGTACTTCCGCACGAAGGTCCTCGAAGAGGAGGAGGACTTCCCGCAGTTCCTCTCGCTCTCCTACAGGAAGCTCCAGGACCTGCGCTACGGCGAGAACTCGCACCAGCGCGCCGCGTTCTACCGCGGCAAGCCGACGCACGAGCCCTGCGTCGTCAACTCGAAGCAGATCCATGGCAAGGAGCTCTCGTTCAACAACATCGTCGACGCCGACACGGCCATCGAGGCCGTGAAGGAGCACGAGCGCCCCGCGTGCGTCATCATCAAGCACGCGACGCCGAGCGGCATCGCCTGCGGCGAGACGCCCCTCGAGGCGTACCAGGCCGCGTACGCGTGCGACACGTACTCGCCCTTCGGCGGCGTCATCGCGTTCAACCGCGCGGTGGACGCCCCGACGGCGGAGGAGCTGAGCAAGCTCTTCCTCGAGCTGGTGTGCGCGCCCAGCTTCACGCCCGAGGCCGTCGCGGTGCTCACGCAGAAGAAGAACCTGCGCCTCCTCGAGGTCCCAGGCCTCGACCGCCGCCAGCAGTTCGGCGGCCTGCAGGTGAAGAGCGTCGTCGGCGGGCTCGTCATCCAGGACCGCGACATCAAGGAGCCCGACGTCTCCACGTGGAAGGTCGTCTCCAAGGTGCAGCCCACGAAGGAGCAGTGGCGCGACATGCTCTTCGCGTTCAAGGCGGTGCGCCACGTGCGCTCCAACAGCGTCGTCTTCGCGAGCGGCGAGAGGACGGTCGCCATCGGCGGCGGGCAGACGGCCCGCGTCGACGCCACGCGCATCGCCGTCTGGAAAGGGGGCGACAAGATCCGCGGCTCCGTCATGGCCTCGGACGCGTTCTTCCCCTTCCCCTCCCCTTTCCTTTTCCTCTTCCGTTTCCTTTTCCCTACCGCGGGGCCCGGCAGGAAAAGGAAGGGGAGAAGGAAACGGGAAGGGAGGACGAAGGGGGAGGCGAAGCGGAAG
>DASRYU010000080.1:0-12011 GCA_035687045.1 Thermoplasmatota archaeon
CGATGAAGGCAGGCCTCGACCTGGACGTCCACGGCTTCGCCCAGGCCGGCGTCGCGCGTCTCGACGGCGGTGAGGACCGCGAGGCCGAGAAGGACGAGCTGGAGAACGAAAGGCGCGAAGAGGACGGACTTCAGCGCGACGCCGGCCTGGGCGAAGCCGTGGACGTCCAGGTCGAGGCCTGCCTTCATCGCGTTCTGCGACGCGTGGAACATGCCCTCGCCCACGAGCGCGAGCGTGAGGAGCCAGAGCTGCGCCCGCCGCAAGGGGAGCGCGGTCGAGCGCGCTTCCGCGGCGAAGAGCAGCGCGAAGGCCGCCATCGCGACGAACGCCATGGCGATGAGCGCGGCGCAAAGCGGCGTCACGCTCATCGCGTCGGGCGCGAAGAGGAGCGAGGGGCGCACGAGGAGCGCGAGGAGCGCGAGGAGGTTCGGGACCGCGACGACGGCGCCGACGGCGCGGCCGAGCCGCTGGAGCGGGCCCCCGTCGAGGAGGAAGACGCCGACGGCCGCCACGGCGGGCGCCCAGAGGAGCCACACGACGACGCCGAAGCGGAAGGCGAACGACGCGACCGCGGCGTCCTTCGCGGTGAAGGCGAGGACGGCGGCGACGGTCGCCAGCGCCTGCTGCGCGAGGAGCGCGGCGAGCGCGTGGACGCTCCGCGTGATGCGCACGGCCTGCAGGGCCACGAGCACGCAGACGGCCGCGGCGACGGCGTAGACGAGCCAGGCGACGGAGACGATGCCAAGCTCGATCATGCGCGCGCGGCCTCCGGGAGGCGGCGCCCACGCCGTGGCGTTCTCGCGCGAGCGCGCAGCGTCAACTCCCGAGCCTCCCGCCGCGCGATGACCCGGCCCAGGCATGACGGCGACGCACGAGTCGTCCCGCCGCAGAGCGTCCGCGCGGACGGTCAGGAGGCGAGCACGAGGGTCCGCCGGTCAGGCTCCCGGGCCGGGCGGGAGACGCCTGCGTTGTCACGTCAAGAACTGGACGGCGTGACGAGGCGGGATGCCTGGACCGTATCCGAGTAGTCCTGCATGGTGCGCGACCACGTGGAGTACTCTTCGAGGAAGCGACGCCCGCGCGCGGTGATGCTGGGGGACTGGAGGTTGTCCACGAGGCCGGCCTCCGCCAGGGCCTGCAGGTGCTCGCCAAGGCGGTTGTAGGCGACGTTCGCCCGGGCGGCGACGTTGGACAGTCGGACGTGAGGCGTCCTCGCGCGCTCCTCGTCCAAGGCGTACAGGATGGCTCCGAAGATCGCCCAGCGTTCGCGTCGGCTCATGCTTTCCTCCCCTTGCAGCCAACAGGCTGCAGGCTGTTCTTAGCTGAACCTCACGTATCGTCGGACGAACGCCGAAGCCGCAACGAGGCCCCGCCTCCACCCGCGCGTCCGCGTTCCCCCTCAGCGCGCCCGGAAACGGCACCGAGGCAGGCGACTAGTCGAGGCCGAAGTCCTCGAGAACACCCGTCCACGCCTTGTAGTGGCGCAGGAACTCGCGCCCCTTCGGGGTGAGCTCGGGGACGCCGCCGTTGGTGGACAGGAGGATGAGCCCGGCGGCCGCGATCTCGTCGAGGTAGGGCTGGAGCCGGTCGTAGGCGATGTTCGCGCGCGCCGCGACGTTCGAGATGCGCGCGCCGTCCCCCTTCGCCCGCTCGTGGGCCAAGGCGGCGAGGATGTCGCCGATGACGCTCCAGCGCTCACGCCTCGGCATGCCGCACCCCCTTCACGAGCGGGATGAGGAGCGCCGCCAGGAAGAGCGCCAACGTGACGAAGCGCCAGAAGTAGACCAAGGCGACGAGCGACCGGTCCTCGCTGAGGTCGATGAGGATCCAGCTGTACTTGCTGAACGAGTAGGCGAGGAACGCGAGCGGGACCAGCGCGCGGCGCCAGGAGGGCGCGCGGAAGAACGTGCGCGCCGAGAGCGTCACGAGCGCCAGGTAGAGAAGGAACTGCAGGGCGTGCGCGACGGCGAAGCCGGCGGACGTGGTGCCGGCGGAGATGGCGCCGGAGGGCGGCGCGAAGAAGAGGAGCGCCGCGAGGCCGCCGGAGAGCCCCAACGAGACAAGCGCCGTCCGCGCCGGCCGCGCCTCCAGGTCGCGCCACGCGGCGCGATAGCCCAGCACGAGCATGAGCGGCGCGGCCGTGTGCGCCACGACCCGCAGCGCGTCGATGGCGGGGTGGCTGCCGCTGAGGTCGAACTCGCTCGTGCTCACGACGGACATGCCCACCGCGAGCGTCGCGAACGCGGTCGCGAACAGGATGTGGAGCGGCGCCCGGGAGCGGCGCCAAAGCGCGACGAACGCGCCCGCGAGGACAAGAGCCGCGAGCGCCGAGACCACGTCCACGAGGATCGCGAGCGGGAACGACATGCCGGCGGTGCGCGACACCGCTAGGCCCCTATAAGAACGCGGGCAAGGTCGCGCAGCCTATTTCCCCTGCCGTGGGATGCGCACGCCGTGGTCCAAGAGGAGCTCGTGCTCATCCGGGACCTCGGGCTTGTTCTCGTGGCGGCCGCGGCGACCGCCCTCGTCTTCCAGAAGCTGCGCCTGCCGCTCGTCCTGGGCTACCTTGTCGCCGGGTTCCTCGTGGGGCCGCACTTCGCGCCCCTCCCCGTCATCCAGGACAGCGAGAACATCAAGCTCCTCGCCCAGCTGGGCATCCTGTTCCTCCTCTTCTCTCTAGGACTGGAGTTCCACCTCCGCAAGCTCCGCCGCGTCGGCGGCCTCGCCTTGACCGCCGGCACGCTCGAGGTGGCGCTGATGGTCGGCATGGGCTTCCTCGTCGCGAGCCTCTTCGGGTGGACGCGCGTCGACGCGCTCTTCCTGGGCGCCATGCTCGCGATGTCGTCCACCACCATCGTCGTGAAGGTGCTCAGCGAGCAAGGCCGCCTCCGGCACGCGTCCACGCAGGCCATCTTCGGCATCCTGCTTGTCGAGGACATCGTCGCCGTCCTCCTCATCGCGCTCCTCTCGAGCATCGCGCTCACCGGCGCGATCACCGTCGCCACCATCGCGGGGCTCCTCGTCCGCGTCGCCATCTTCGTCATCGCGACGCTTGTCCTGGGCATGGTCATCGTGCCGCGCGCCATCGACCACATCGCGAAGATGCGCGTCGAGGAGGTGCTCGTGCTCGTCGCCGTCGGCATCGCCTTCGCGACCTCCATGATCGCGCTCGCCCTCGGCCTCTCCATCGCGCTTGGCGCCTTCATCGCGGGCGCCATCATCGCCGAATCGCGCGCGAGCACCATCGTCGAGCGTCGCATCGAGCCGCTGCGCGACATCTTCGCCGCCGTCTTCTTCGTCGCCACGGGCGTCCTCATCGACCCGGCCGACATCCTCGCCTACTGGCCCGCCATCCTCATCCTCGCCACCGTCACGGTGCTCGGCAAGATCGCCGCCGTGGGCTTCGCCACGTTCGTCTCGGGCTACCCGCCGCGCGAAGCCATGCGCGTGGGCATCGGCCTCGCCATGATCGGCGAGTTCAGCTTCGTCATCGCGAGCCTTGGCGCCGAGTCCGGCGTCACGAGCGGCTTCCTCCTCCCCATCGCCGTCGCCGTGTGCGCGGTCACGACGCTCGTCACGCCGCCGCTCATCCGGCACGCCGACACCATCCTCCCGTGGCTGGGGGACCGCCTCCCGCGGCAGGTGCGGCAGTACTCGCACATGTACCACGCGTGGGTCGGCCGGTCGAAGCGGCCGGAGGACGCCGAGGCGTTCCACGGGCGCTACGACCTCGGCGCCGTCATCCGCCTCGTGAGCTACGGCGCCGTGCTCGTCGCCTCCGGCTTCGTCGCGAGCTACCTGAACGCCTACGCGCACGCCAACTTCGGCGCCGCCGTCGGCAACCCGACGTTCCTCACCGCCGGCGTCTTCGCCGCGTGGCTTCTCGTCGCCACGCCCATCGTCATCGGCCTCGCCCGTGCCGTCCGCGAGCTTGTCGACAACCTCGTCTACGTCGTCGTGCCGCCGCGCCTGACGACGGGCGGGCGCGGCCAGGCGGCGGCGGCCGTGCTGCGCAACACGCTCTACGCGTTCCTCGCCGTCCTCGCCGCGCTCGTCGGCGTCGCGGCGGGCGCCGCGTTCCTCCCGCCCCTCCCGCTCGTCGTCGCGGCCATGCTCGTCGTGGGCGTCGCCGCCTTCGCGCTGCGCGGCTCGCTGCGCCGCCTCAATTCCCAGCTCGAGCAGGCGGTGGACGTCGTCTTCCAGGAGAAGCCCGCGCCGGGCCAGCGCGACACGGTGCTCGCGCTCATCCGCGAGCGCTACCCGTGGGACATGCACGTGCAGAGCGTCATCATCCCCATGGGCTCGCGCGCGGCGAACCGCCGCATCCGCGACCTCCAGCTCCCGCAGAAGACGGGCGCGAGCATCGTCACGCACGAGCGCGACGGCGTGCAGACGGTGAACCCGCCCCCGGACATCCTCATCCTGCCCGGCGACACGGTCGGCGTCCTCGGCGAGAAGCAGCAGGTCAGCGACGCGCGGCGCCTCCTCACGAGCGAGCTCCCCACGGAGCAGCGCCCGGTAGGCACGGTGGAGCAGGGCGTCGAGATCGAGGAGATCGACGTCGTCGAAGGCTCGCCGCTCGCCGGGCACACGCTCGCCGGGTCGCGCATCCGCGAGACGACCGGCGCGAGCATCGTCGGGCTTCGCCGCGACGGCGTGCCCATCCTGAACCCCGCGCCGGTGCTGCGCCTGCAGGTCGGCGACACCGTCGTCGTCCTCGGCTCCTCGGCCCAGGTGGAGGCGGCGCGCCGCATGTTCCAGGCCGCCTGAGCCGCGCGCATCCGCCTACTGCGGCACGAAGTTGCGCGAGCGCGCCACCGCCTCGCGCGCCGCGCGCTCGATGGCCGCGAACTTCGCCTCCTCGACCGGCTGGCGCAGGCCCACGTGGAACTCGTAGTCCTCCCCCTCAAGGACGTCGAAGGCGGCGCCCGGGTTCGGGTCGAGGCCGCTCCCGTAGGCACGCACGAACGCCCGCTTGTAGAACGCCTCGAGCTCCGGCGTCGTCCGCACGCTCATGCCGAGCTCGCGCGCGACGGCCGCGCCCACCGCGCCCTCCGCGGCGGCGGCATCGAAGTTGTGCCCGCGCCAGCGCTTCGTGCAGCGGGCGCGCACGACGACGTGCTGCGGGAACGACATCAGGCAGCGGGGGCACGCGGAGGCCACGGCGCCGCGAGCGCGCCTCCCGCCTTCAGGCCATCGGCGAGCCGGCCAAGAGACGCTTGAAGGAAGCGTCCCGGGGAGAGGCCATGTCACGCTTCGCGCCGAACGTCGGCCCGCTCGACGCCATCGTCCGCATCGTCCTCGGGTTCAGCATCCTCGTCGGCGCCATCCTCTTTGTCCGCGCGAGCGACACCGACTGGGCGCTGACGCTCCTCATCCACCCGGCCATCCTGTCGGCCTACCTCATCATGACCGCCGTGGCGCGCAACGACATCGCCTACCACTTCCTCGGCTGGAGCACGCTGCGCGCGGACCGCGACGAGCGCGCGCGCCACCGCATGCGCCTCTCGCCGCCGCGCAGCAGCTAGACCCGCGAGTGCGGCTGCGTCTAGACAGCTCCGGACGGGACTCTTCTTGCAGCCGCAGGGCAGCGGGCCGACCATGCGGACCCCGCTCCTGCTCCTCGCGGCGCTCGTCGCCTTGCCGGCCGCCCATGCCACCAGCACCGTCCTCTGGGAGTTCCACGGCGACCTCGGACCCGCCGGCTCCGCCCTCCGCCACGTCGTCGCGCCCGCCGGAACGGTCGAGGTGCGGGCCGTCTTCGTCAGCTCGGCCTCGACGCTACCAGAGCCCGTCATGCGCTGGAGCATGCGGCTCGACGAGGGGGCGCTCGCGACCACCTGCGAGTTCATCCGGCCCAGCGTCCACGGGTGGACGACGTGCACGCTCTCCATGACGATGGACGAGCCGTTGTCGGCGGCGCACAGGTTCACCGTCAGCCACGCCTACCAGGGCGTGTTCCATGCGGACATCCTCGTGACCGCCAGGAGCTGAGGGGCCCGCTTCGCCGTTCGTCCATCCGTCGTCGTCCTCGCCGGGGGAACACCCTTAAAACATCCGGCGCGCGTCGCGCCCTCATGGACTTCACCCTCTCCGACGAGCAGCGCGCGCTCAAGCAGATGGCCCGCGAGTTCGCCCTCAAGGAGTTCCCCGCCTACTCGAAGGAGAGCGACGACAAGGAGAAGTTCCCCGAGGAGCTCATGAAGAAGGCCGCCCAGCAGGGCATCCTCGGCGTCATGCTGCCGCCCCCGTACGGCCCCGGCCTCGGCATGCTCGACAACTGCCTCATCGCCGAGGAGCTCAACGCCGTCGACGCGGGCCTCGCGCTCTGCATCTTCGCCGCCGACTTCGGCACCGAGGCCATCATCCGCCTGGGCACGCAGGAGCAGAAGGACCGCTGGCTCACCGGCATCAGCACGGGCGAGCGCGTCTCCGGCGCCGCCATCAGCGAGGCCGGCGCGGGCTCCGACGTCGCGGGCGCCTCCGCCACCGCGGAGAAGAAGGGGGACCACTACGTCGTCAACGGCGCGAAGATGTGGATCACGAACGGCGAGCGCGCGGACTACTTCATCACGCTCGTCCAGACCGACCCGAAGAACCCGAAGCCGCACGCGCGCTTCTCGCTCCTCGTCATCGACCGCAACACGCCCGGCTTCAAGTCGAACAAGATCCACGGCAAGCTGGGCGTGCGCGCGAGCGACACGTCGGAGCTCCAGTTCACCGACTGCAAGGTGCCCGTGACGAACCTTCTCGGCGAGGAGGGCAAGGGCTTCTATTACGTCATGGAGTTCTTCAACAACACCCGCATCGGCGTCGCCGCGCAGGGTGTGGGCATCGCGCAGGGCGCGCTCAACATCGCCACGCAGTACGCGCAGCAGCGCGAGGCGTTCGGCGCCCCCATCGCGAACCTCCAGGCCATCCAGTTCAAGCTCGCCGAGATGGCGACGCGCGCCGAGACCGCGCGCCTCCTGATGTACAAGGCCGCCTGGCTCAACGACCAGGGGAAGCCCAACCCGCAGGCCAGCAGCATGGCGAAGTGGTGGGCCGGCCGCGCCGCGTGCGAGAACGCCGACGAGGCCGTCCAGATCCTCGGCGGCATGGGCTACGTGGACGAGATGCCCGCGGAGAAGTTCTACCGCGACGCGAAGATCACGGAGATCTACGAGGGCACGAAGGAGATCCACAAGCTCATCATCGCGCGCAGCCTGATGGGCCGCATCAAGGGCTGAAGCGGCTCAACCGGGACGTTCACGCTCCGCCGGCGTCGGCCTCCGGCTCGCGCTCCGCCTCGAGCGTGCGCGCGGGGCGCTCCAGCCGCCACGCGAGCCAGCCCATGCCGGCGTACGCGACGGCGAGCCCGAGCGCCCACCACCAGCCGGTGTCGGTGGAGACGGACCACGCGGTGAGCGCGGTGCCGCCGAGGTAGCCGACGAGCGCCACGAGCGCATCCGCGCGCCGCACGCGACGGCGCGCGAGGACGAGCGCCGCGACGTAGGCGGCGAAGCCGGCGACGACGAGGAGCATGCCCACGGTGTCGACAAGGGCCGGCCCGTGGTCCTCGGTGAAGGTGAGGACGCGGTCGTTGTTGTCCGGGAGCGCCATGAGGACAGCGCCGACGAGCGTGGCCGCGGCCCACGCCACGAAAAGCCTGCGAGGCGACATTCGCGATGGGATGGGCCGCGGCCGATTGAGCGTTGCGAGCGAAGCGGTGGACCCTTCGCCCGCGGCGCGCTCACGTGCGCGCGTTCACCGCGAGCGCCATCATCGCGAGCGCGACGAAGTCGAGCGCCGAGACGACGACGAAGGCGATGGCCTGGCGACGCTGGAGGCGCGGCAGGCTCGAGGGCGGCGTGTCGGGCGAGACGAGGCGGCGCCCCGTGGGCATGATGACGCTCTCGGCGATGGCGAGGCCGACGAGGAACGCGGCGATGCCCGCGAGGAGGATGCTTCCGTAGAGGCCGCCGCCGAAGAGGATGTCGAAGACGTGGCGCCACCCCCAGATGCTCGCGAGAAGCGTCGCGCCGCTCAGGAAGACGACGTAGGCGAGAAGCGAGAAGTAGCGCCCCATCGCCGGCCCGAGCGCGTTCATGAACTCGCCGATCTTCGGCCCGGGGAAGCGTTTGGCGAGCGTGGGCGCGATGACCAGCGTGTACAGGAAGCCGCCCCCGGCGAGACTGATGGCGGAGGCGATGTGGACGACGCGGACGGCGCCGATCATGGCCTCTTCCATTCAGCTCACCTCGAGAAGGAGGCGCTCGTCGTGCAGGAAGACATAGGATGATGCGTGCGTGCTCATCGGCACGCGCATCGGCGTCAGGCTCCTCAGCCTGGCGCGCGAGGCGCGCACGCGCGAGGAGCGCGCGCCGATATCGCGCGCGGCGCGCTCACTGCTGGCGCGCCTCGACGGCCGCCGGGCGCGCGCGCCACGCGGCGGCCCAGAGGCCCTTCGCGCGCGCGAGCTCCTCCGCGCGCGCGAGGAGAGCGTCCTTCCACCGCGCCGGCTCCTGGTGGATGTCGTGCATGATGGCCATGCCGACGTGCTCGACGCCAGGGATCGACTGCGCGCGCGAGACCATCTCCTCGATGTCGGTGGGGCCGCTCGCGTGCAGCACGAGGTAGCCGTTGTCCATGCCGCGGACGCTCCGGCAGAGCGCGACCGGGAACCGGTTCGCAAGCTCCGTGTGCGCGGTCTCCGTCGCGCCCAGCGAGAGCGCGAGGTCGAGGTAGACGATCATGCCGCCGGAGATCTTGCTGTAATCGACGACGGGATAGATGAGGTACGCGCGCATCTTCGCGAGCGCGCGCATCCTCGACGTCACCGTCTTCGCCGCGACGCCGACCTCCGCCGCCACGTCGGAGATCGGGCGGTACGCGTCCTCCGCGAACGCGGCGAGGATGCGCAGGTCCAGCGCGCTCACCTTCTCGACCGGCACGGACCAGTTGGTGAGGTGGTGGAAGCGCCGCTCGAGGGCACCCGTGTCGAGCGCCATCTCGGCAGCGATCTCCTGCCCGTCCTCGCCCGGCGCCGCGACCAGCCGCACGCAGAGGTCGTTGCCGACGTTCGCGTAGATGGTCCACACGCGCGGGTCCGCGCTCAGCGCCTCGAAGGCGCGCCGCTTCGTCAGCGCGTCCTTGTAGACGAGGTGATGCTCGCTCCCCTCCAGCCCCATGAGCCCTGGCATGGGCTGGAGGTGGATCTCGCGCAGGAAGCCCGACTCGCGCATGGCCGCGAGGCGCCGCTTCACGGTCGTGCCGTGCAGGCCGAGCACGCGCGCGACGTCCCAGAGGCGCCGGGGTCCACGCGCCGCGTGGAGCGGGTCCGCCGGGCGCCACAGGATCTCGCGGAGGATCATCGCGTCGAGCTCGTCCATACGTTCGCTTCCTGCGCTGCGCGAGTCAAGGGTGGAGCATAGCCTTGCTGTGCGCGGTCCGCTCGATAGCGGAAGGTTGAGCCTTCTCCACTCACAGCGGGGGTCCCACCACGATGGTGCCGTACAGCTCCGCGAGCTGCGCCATCTCCTCGGGGCTCAGGAGGGGGCGCGCGGCGAACGCCTCGAGCATGTCCTCCATCGAGCCGCCGGGGGCGGTGACCTGGAGGAAGCGCATCGGCTTGTCGCCGCGGTTCGTCCACGAGTGGACCTCGCCCGCGGGCGCGATGGCGCTGCCGCCCGCGTGGACCTCGTACATGTCGTCGCCCACGCGGAGCGTGAGCGTGCCCTCGAGGACGTAGAACGACTCGTCGAAGGTCGGGTGGATGTGGAGGGGCGGGCCCATGCCCGGGCGCACCTCGATCTCGATGAGCTCGAAGACGCCGTCGGTCTCGCGCGCGGAGAGCTTCACGAGCTGGGGGCCCATCGGCGGCTCGAGGAGCTTCCCCTCGTGGCGCTGGCGGACGGTCGCGTCGCGGATCTTCGGCTTCTGCAGGGTCGTGGGGTTCATCATGGTGTTCGTCACCGACCCGACCATCGACGTGCGTCACATAGGACTGGCGCGCGGCATGCGCGCGCGTGGGGAGGTCGCTCCTCCTTCGCGCAGCGGCTCCTCGCGTCCGGAGCGTGGGGCGAAGTCGCGCGCGGCGCGCGCGATAACGGCGCCATCGACGGCCGCGCCAGAAGGGGATTCGAGGAGGGGCGCCGCGGAGAGGCCATGGGTCGCCCCAGCATCTTCCTCGGCATGGTGTACATGCTCGCGCTCGGCCTCCTCATCGGGTGGATCCCGCTCTTCGGCCCCCTCTTCGCGGGCGCCATCGGAGGACGCAAGGCCGGCTCCGCCGGCCGCGCCGCGCTCGCGGCGGTCCTTCCGGCCATCATCGCCGGCGTGGCCATCTACGCGCTCGCGGACGTGCTGCCGGGCGTCGCCACCCTGCCGGCCGCGGCGCTGGGCGCGACGGTGGGCGTGCTCGTCGTCTACGTCCTCGCGCTCATGCTCGTGGGCGCGCTCGTGGGCGGCGCGATGGCGAAGCGCCGCGCTCCAGTGGGTCTCTCCGCCGCCTGAGCGTCAGCCGGCCGCGGGCGCGCGCGCGACCATCGGCTCGCTGCGGTCCCACATCTCCGCGAAGGCGCCGATGATCTCGCGCGCAAGCTGCGCGTCCTGCGCGTACGTGGAGCCAAGCGGCGAGCCGACGCGCGCGGGGTTCATGAGGAGCAGGATGACCGCCTCGCGGTCGAGAACGATGAACTGCTGGCGCCCCGGCTCGCCGATGCGGAAGCGGCTGTAGAACTTCGCGCCGCCGGTCGTCATGACCCACGCGCGCGCGGCCTCCTTGTCCTCGGGTCCGGCGCCGACAAGGATGCGGAAGCTCACCTTGTCGTTGCGCAGGTGCTTGCGGATGTTCTTGATCGCCTCGAGGATGCGCACGTCCGCCTCGTCGAACTTCTTGGGCTCGACGCCGTCGCGCATCGCCTGGAGAAGGTCGCCGAAGCAGCCCGAGAGGTCGACGTAGATGAGGACCTCCTCCTTCGCCTCGGCCGCCTTCGCGAGGTGCTTGTTCGCGAAGTCGTGCCAGCTCGTCGTGACGCTCCAGAACGTGCTGTCGCGCGGCGAGGTGCGCGCGCGGATCTTGAGGCGCGTCTCGAGCGCGGGGAGCGACTTGAGGAGGTTGTCGAACTCCTTGCGCTTGGCGTTCTTGAGCTCGTCGAGCGCCTCGCCGACCTCGCGCGCCATGAACTTGCGCGGGCGGCTCGCCTGCACCTCGACGAGACCGAGCGCCTCCAGGCGGACCATCGTCTCGTAGATCTTCGAGGTGGGGACGCCGGAGGCGCGGGAGAGCTCGCGGGCGTCGCTCACGCCCAGCTGGAGAAGGGAGAGGTACGCGTTCGTCTCGTACTTCGTGAGGCCAAGGGCTTCGAGGAGGCCGCGCTCGTCCAGGGCCGCGGCCTTCGCCTTGTCCTCCTCCGCCGGGGGCATGGCGGAGGATGCCGCGCGCCTCCACATAAGGGTTCCACTCCTTGGCGGAAAACCGAGGACAATCGGGAACCAGGAATCCACTCCGCGAAGGAGTAGTCATTACGGAAGCCTCTTGGTCTCACCCGCTCCCCGGGGTATGATGCCCGACACCGCCGAGAGCGACGCCATCATGGCGCGCGAGCTTCTCTTCCTCATCGGCACGCTGGCGCTTGCCGGCGGCCTATGGCTGCTGATCGCTCACCTGTGACGGCTTGGCCGCCCACGGCGCCGCGATGCGCGGAAAGCGCGAGGCGACCGTGGGGTACGCGCCGCGCGCGACGCCCGCCCAGAAGAGGCCGAGGCATGCGGCGATCATCATGAGCTCGACGTTGGGCATGCCGCGGATGGCGAAGCTCTGCAGCGCGCCCCGGCCGCCGTGCGGGAGGAAGCCGAGGATGCTCGCGAGAAGCATCGTCACGAAGATGCCGCCGGCGACGCTGAGGTAGATGCGCTCGGACGTGCGCAGCGCGTCGCGGCGCGGAAAGAGCGCGTTCACGAGAAGCCAGCCAGGCAGCGCCACGAAGAGGGCGATGGCCAGCGGCAGGCCGAGGAACGCGGGGAGCATC
>DASRYU010000081.1:0-21301 GCA_035687045.1 Thermoplasmatota archaeon
GCGGCCTGCACAAGCGCTACTGGCTCGGCGTCTCCGGCGACACGCCGTGGGAGCGCATGGCCGGCGCCACCTTTCCCGGCGTCTACGCGATGATGGCGGCGCGCCACATGCACGAGCACGGCACGACGCGCGAGGACCTCGCGCGCGTCGCGGTGAAGAACCACGCGAACGGCGCGAAGAACCCGAAGGCGCAGTTCCAGAAGGCCATCACGCTCGAGAAGGCGCTCGCCTCGCCGATGGTCGCAGCGCCGCTCACGATGTTCGACTGCTGCAGCACGACCGACGGCGCCGCCGCCGTGCTTCTCGCGAGCGAACGCGTCGCGCGCCGCTACACGGACACGCCTGTGTGGGTCGACGGCTCGGGCGCGGCGACCGATTTCCTCGCGGTGCACGACCGCCCGACGATGACGACGCTCGAAGCCACGCGCCGCGCCGCGCGCACGGCGTACGACGAGGCTCGCGCGACGCCGGCGGAGGTCGACGTCGCGGAGGTGCACGACTGCTTCACCATCGCCGAGGTGCTCGCGGTGGAGGACCTCGGCTTCGCGGACAAGGGCAAGGGCGGCAAGGGCCCGGCCACGAAGGTGAAGGTGAACACCTCCGGCGGCCTCAAGGCGAAGGGGCATCCGCTCGGCGCGACGGGCGCCGGGCAGGTCGTCGAGATCTTTGAGCAGCTCCACGGCAAGGCGGGCGGCCGGCAGGTGGCGGGCGCCGAGGTCGGGCTCGCGCACAACGTCGGCGGCAGCGGCGCGACCTGCGTGGTCCATTTCTTCCGGAGGGGCTGAGATGCCCCGCGGAGTCCTCGACAGCGCCCGCGCACGCGGCGCCCTCGCGGTCGATCCGAAGACGCTCGAGGAGGGCGCGAGCTGGCCCGAGCGCGTCCTCGCGTGGGACGAGGACGCGACGACGCTTGCCATCGACGCCGCCTCCGCCCTCGCCGCCGCCGCGGTCGCGGTCGTGGGGCCAGGCATCGACGCGGAGACGTTCCGCGTCGCGCTCGACGTGCCGCGCGTCTTCGCCGCGGACGATCCGATGGGCGTCGCGAAGGGCATGACGGGGAACGTCCTCGCCGTAGGCTGCCCGCCCGGCACGAGCAGCGCCGTCGCCGCGCTCGTCGGCGAGGCCGCCGGTCCCGAGCCCGCGGCGCCGCGCGACGTGTCGCCCGCGCCGCGCATGGTCTCGTCGATGCGCGCGCTGCAGGAGTCGCGCGCCGTGCCGCCTGCGGAGGAGATGCCCGACGCGCCGATGGGCGCGTACGTCCCGTGGGGCACGTGGAACGAGGACCTGCCCGCGCGCCTGCGCCTCGTCGGCCAGCGCTGCGCGGCGTGCGGGCGCGCCATCTACCCGCCGCGCGGCGCGTGCCCCGCGTGCCGCGGGACGGCGTTCGCGCCGCTGCCGCTGCCGCGCGACGCGCGCGTCTACACCGCGACGCGCATCGGGCGCGGAGGCGCGCCCAGCGAGTTCGCCCTTGAGCAGGCGCAGGTGGGCGCCTACTGGGTGGGTGTCGTCGAGTGGCCGGAGCAGGACGTGCGCGTCATCGCGCGGCTCGCGGGCTTCGACGAGAGCGGCCCCTCCATCGGGCAGCCCGTGCGCGCGCTCGTGCGCCGGCTCTTCGTGCAGGAGGGCAAGGCGCGCTACGGCGTGAAGTTCGGGCCCGCCCCCTGAGCGTCGCCCTCACGGGCGCGGCGTCGTCGCCGTCGTCTTCGGGCCGCGGCGGTGCTCGAGCCAGTCGCCGAACCAGACGCCGGCCACGAAGAGCAGGACGACGATGACGGCGCCGATGATGTTGGCGATGAAGCTGTCGCCGAAGCCGAGGATGCTGAAGTTCAGGAGGATGCCGACAACGGCGAGGATGACGGCCAGGATGAGGCCGTAGAGGAGCCCCTTCTTGAGGAGCGTCTTGAGGTCCTGCCGACCGGGCGAGAAGTATCCGTAGGCGATGCCGCCAAGAAGCGCGAGCCAACCGAGCATGGTCTTCAGGCGGCGCTGACCGGCCAAGCGCATAGCCGTTGCTGGACGGACGCCGGAATGCTATCGGGAGGAGAGGAAGAAGGGTGGGGCGGGCGGTCGCTTCCGCCGCCCCGGGTGCGTCGCGCTCGCCTTAGATGCGCGTGCGGTTGCCGGGCGGGAGCGCGCGGCGGTGGCGGCGGCCCTCGAGCATGTCGCCGATCCAGACGCCGACGAGGAAGATCACGAGGCTCACGATCGCCGACAGGAAGATCGCCGTGCCGTTGACGTTGTCACCGCCCGTCGTCGGGTTGTTCCCGGTGAAGAAGCCGATGACGTTGAGCACCACCGCCAGGATGAGCGCGATGACCGCGCCGGTCCAGAAGAGGCGGCTCTTGTCTTGCTTGCCGGTCGCGAAGTAGCCGTACGCGACGCCGATCAGTAGCGGGATGAGGATGCCCCACATGGGGGCGGACTTCGGCCGCGGGGCCTCAAGAACGCGATGGCTGCGGCTTCGATGGATGGCTGGTCGCGGGAGCGTCAGGAGAGCATGCGCCGGTCGATGGTCTGCTCGCGTCCGGGGCCGAGGCCGACAAGCTCGACCGGCACGTCGAGCGCGTCCTCGATGAACTCCACGTAGCGGCGCGCCTCCGCGGGGAGGGCCGCGAGCCCCTCGCGCGCGGCCTTCGCGACGGTCGCCTTGTTGATCGCCTCGAAGCCCGGCATGGCCTCGTAGACCGGGTTCGCGCGCGCCATCGTCGCCGCGTTCCCGGGCAGGCGCGTCGTCTGCGAGCCGTCCACCTCGTAGGCGACGCACACCTGCAGCTCGCCCACGCCGGCGAGGACGTCGAGCTTCGTGAGCGCGATGCTCGTCATGCCGTTGACCTGGACGGCGCGCTTGAGGAGGACGAGGTCGAGCCAGCCGACGCGGCGGCGGCGCCCGGTCGTCGTGCCGAACTCGTGGCCGACCTCCGTGAGGTGCTTGCCGGGCCCGTGCTCGTGCGGGAGCTCCGTGACGAACGGCCCGGACCCGACGCGCGTCGTGTACGCCTTGACGATGCCGTAGACGCTGTCGACGACGGTGGGCGGGACGCCCGTGCCTGTGCACGCGCCGCCGGCGGTCGTGCTGCTCGAGGTGACGAACGGGTACGTGCCGTGGTCGATGTCGAGGAACGTGCCCTGCGCGCCCTCGAGAACGATGCTCTCGTTGGCCTCGAGCGACTCGTGGAGGAGCGCGACGGTGTCGGTGACCATGGGCGCGACGGCCTCGCCGAGCCCCGAGAGCTCCTTCGTGAGCTCGTCGACGTACGGCGTGGGGTCCGCCATGAGTTTCGCGAGGTCGTGGCCTGGCACCTTGCCGCCGCGGTGCTGGAGGAGCGCGAGCTTCTCGGGCAGCGTCGCCGCGAGGCGCTCGCGCAGCGCGGCGGCGTTCAGGAGGTCGCCCACGCGCACACCTGTGCGCGCGATCTTGTCGGCGTACGTCGGGCCGATGCCGCGGCGCGTCGTGCCGAAGCCGCCCGTCTTGTCCTCATAGGCTCCGTCGAGAAGCTTGTGGATGGGGAGGATGACGGCGGCGCGGTCGCTCACGAAAAGCTTCGGGCGGATGCCCTTGGAATGGAGCTTCTTGAGCTCGTCGAGAAGGACGGCCGGGTCGACGACGACGCCGTTGCCGATGACGTTCTTGACGTTCTCGTGGATCGAGCCGCTCGGAAGGAGGTGGAGCTTGTGCTCGACGCCGTTCGCGACGACGGTGTGGCCGGCGTTGTTGCCGCCCTGATAGCGCGCGACGACGTCCGCGTCCTCCGCCAGGAAGTCCGTGACCTTGCCCTTCCCCTCGTCGCCCCACTGGGCTCCGACGATCACGGTCACCGGCATGTCGAACGGCTTCGCCATACGGAGGGCGTTCTTGAGCCTTTTCCTCGGCCGCTACGGAAGCGGCACGCCGAGCGCGGCGGCGGCGCCCCACATGGCGGCGGCCGCGGCGAGCGGCACGACGAAGTTGTCCTCGACGTTCGGGACCGTCTCCGCGAGCGCGCCCGCCGTCGCGCCGATGAGGACGACGGGGAGGATGAGCGGCGAGACGGGGACGCCCTGGAACGCGTACGGGATGGACGCCATCACGACGCCGGCGAGGAAGCCGGCCGTGAGGCCCGCGAAGGTGCCCTCGGCGCTCTTCCTGCGGTTCCAGGCGAGCTTCGTGCGCCCGTACGCGACGCCGACGAGGGCGCTCGCGGCGTCGCCGATGCCGAGGATGGCGTAGGCGGCGAAGGCGAGCGCGGAGGAGAGGCCGAGGAACTCGTGCGCGATGCCGATGAGGATGAGGCTCAGCGTGTAGAGCACGGGAGACCACGGGAAGTCCTCGTGCGGCCGCCGCGTCTTGTGGAGCACCTGCGCGAGCGGGTCGTGCAGGGGTCCCTTGAACTCGGGCGGGATGCGCTGCCGCTCGATGGCCCACGTCATCGCGATGGCCGCGATGCCCACGGTGGCGATCCCCAGGGCGAGCCAGAAGGGCAGAAGAAGGACCATCGGCACGGCGACGATGGCCGTCAGGATGTGGAGGACCTTGCGCCGCATCTCGAAGCGGACCTTCTCCGGGATCTTGATGTCCGTCGGCCGCGCGCGCTCGATGGCCTCGCGCAGGCGCGCCGCGGCGTCGTCCCTCCACCGGTCGGACATCGCGCCGCGAGCCCGGCCGCGCCCCATCAAGGCATCGGTCCGTCGGGCGCGCGCCGCTCCCACACCGTCTCCCCGTCGAGCTCGATGCGCGTGACGCGATGGTACGGGATGCGCCCCGGCCGCCAGGAGGCGCGCGTGCGGCGCGCGAAGTGCGACGGACCGAACTCCGTGATATCTTTGCCCTCCACGACGCGCTCCCCTTCAGGGCGGTGCACGTAGTGGACGAGGGCGCGCTCGAGCGCCTGGCGGTGCCACTTGAGCTCGTTGAGGACCTCGCGGGGGCCGTGCGTGCGCGGGCGAGGGACGCTCGTTGTCTTGAGCCTCACGGCGCAGGCGCCGCCGTCGCGGCGAGGAACTCCTCGAGCGCGACGTGGCGGTAGCGGCGCAGGCGCTCGGCGGCCTCGCGCGTGGAGAGCGCCTTCGCGAAGCGCCCGCGCTCCATCGCGTCCCACGCGCCAGCGTCGACGAGCGCGTGCGCGCGGTCGATGGCGCGGCGCGCGCGAAGCTCCGCCCGCACGTCGGCGCGCGGCGCGGGAGCCTTGGGGCACTCGGGCGCGAAGGTGAGCGGTCCTGCCAGCATCACCGGATAGGCGCGGCAGACGAGGGGACGCTGGGCGTAGACGCTGCAGCCGTCGCCGGCGTAGAAGGGGCAGGACGCGTGCGCGAGGTGCCAGTCGAGAACGACGGCGAGCCGGCGGCGCGTCTCGAGAAGGTACGTGCGGGGGTGGAGGCGCGCGCGCACGCCGCTCCGCCGCGCCTCGTCGCGCAGCGTCGCCGCCTCGGCGTTGGAAAGGGATAGGCCGCGGCGCGCGCCGTCGCCGCAGTGGTAGATGCCCTGCTCGCGCAGGATGTCGCGGAACTCGTCGGCGCCGGGGTCCGGCTCGCGCTCCAGGTGCGTGCAGCAGTGGCCGCAGTCCGACGGGCAGGCGAACGCCAACGCCCCGAAGCCGCCGCGCGCGCTCTTGAAGCTGCCGCGGACGCCCGAGCGCGCCTCAGACGGTGCCGTTCGTGCTGGGAGGCGAGCGCTCGCTCTCCTCGCGGTCCTCGAGGTCGTGCTCCGCGTGGCGCTCGGCCTCCTCGCGGCTCATCCCCATCTCGATGGCGCGCTCGATGTGGAACTGCCGGTCCTGCGCCTTGATCTGCGTGAGCTGGGGGAACTCCGGGTCCGCCGTCGCCACGTTGCCGAACTCGCCCTTCTTCTGGTGGATGCGGCCCTGTTCTTTCTCCATGCGCCGAAGGCTTCGCGCGACGGGTGAAGGCGGCTCCGGCCGGCTCGTCGTTGGCCTCAGCGCCGCGCGGGCGCCGGCAAGGGGGTCTCGGGCATCTCGCTGTCGAGGCAGATGGCCCACTTCTCGCCCCACACGCGCATGGAGAGGAAGATGCCGTCGAGCTCGCGCCCCTTGTCCGTGAGGGCGTACTCGACGCGCACGGGGCTCTCGCTGTAGACGGTGCGCGTGAGGAGCCCCCGCGACTCGAGCTCGGACAGGTTCTCGCTGAGGACCTTCGCGCTGATGCCGCGCACGGCGCGCTTGAGCTCGTTGAACCCCTTGGGTCCGCGCGTGAGCTCGTGGAGGATGATGAGGTACCACTTCTTGCCGATGATCTTCGCCGTCTCGGAGACCGGGCAGAGATCGACCTTCGGGCGGGACGTGACGGTCAACGTTCGGCGGGCGGCCACGCCGCCCCATGACGGGCCTTCCCCCTTGAAGGTTACGCATGGTAACCGAGCCGCGCGCGGAGCCATGTAGGTACAGCTGTACCTACGCGGGACCCCCGGCGCCATGTAGGTACAGCTGTACCTACGTGGGACCCCCGGCGCCCTCGGCTGCCCGTTCCCGCGAACGTTCTTGCACGGCAGCCCCGTAGGCGTGGCCGCATGCCGGAAGCGCAGATGGTGCACGGACGAGCGAAGGCGCTGGCACGCGACATCTTCGAGCGGCAGTACCGGGAGGGGCTGAAGACCATCCAGTCGAGCGACTGGGCGAACGACATCTACACGCTCATCCTCAACGAGTGCCCGCACGTGCCGGAGGAGGACGTCGTGCGCCTCTTCCGCAACCGCCACCCTTCCGAGGCGGAGCACGTGCTCGGCGAGGCGCTCTTCCGCGAGTACAACCTCACGCACGGCCTCAAGCGATGACCCCGCGGGAACGCGGATACCCATGTCCCGCCGCAGCCGCCGCATGGACCGGAGCGACGACACGAACTACGAGTGCTTCTGCGGCGACGGCTTCGACTCGCGCGAGCAGCTGATGAGCCACAACGTGAGCTCGCACGGCATGGGCGAAGGCGACTCCCGCCGCGCGGTCATCGAGAAGTACCCCGAATAAGGCTAAGGGCGAGCGGGCGCCTGCGGAGCCGTTGCGCGCGCCCGACCCCGCCAGGACCGAGCGGATGCTCGTGGACCCGTACGGCCGCCACGTGAGCGACCTGCGCGTCTCCCTCACGGACCGCTGCAACTTCCGCTGCGTGTACTGCCACAACGAAGGCCTCGGCGACACGCGCGGGCCCGCCGAACCGTCCGCGGACGAGATGACGGGCGACGAGGTCGTGCGCCTCCTGCGCATCGCCCGCGAGTTCGACATCAGCCGCGTGAAGCTCACCGGCGGCGAGCCGCTTCTCCGGCGCGACCTCGAGAGCATCGTCGCCCGCGTCTCCCCCTTCATGGAGGTCTCGCTCACGACGAACGGGAGCCTTCTTGCGGGGCGCGCGCAGGCGCTCGCCGACGCCGGGCTCGCTCGCGTGAACATCAGCATCGACACGCTCGACGCGCGCCACTTCCGCGCCGTGCGCCGCGGCTCGCTCGAGCCGGTGCTCGCGGGGCTGGAGGCCGCGCTTGCGTGCGGCCTGGCGCCCGTCAAGATCAACACGGTCGTGATGGACGACACGCTCGGCGAGCTTCCCGAGCTTGTCGACTTCGTCGCGCAGCGCGAGGGGCTCGAGCTCCAGCTCATCGAGGTCATGCCGGAGATCCGCAGCGACATGGCCGAGCGGCGCGCGGACCTCGAGCGCGTGCGCGGCTGGCTCGCGGAGCGCACCGCCGCCGTCTCGCAGCGCTCGATGCACCACCGGAACGTCTACCTCCTCGAGAACGGCGCGCGCGTGGAGCTTGTCGACCCCGTCGGCAACGCGGAGTTCTGCGCGAACTGCCACCGCGTGCGCGTCACGCACGACGGCCAGCTCAAGGGGTGCCTCAACCGCCTCGACGACTACGTGCCCACGCGCGGCCTCGACGACGACGGCGTGCGCGACGCGTTCCGCCGCGTCGTGGCCGAGCGCGCGCCCTACTACGGCGTGCTGCACCGCGGCGTGGCCGTCGCCGACGACCCGAAGCGCCTGTACGCGAGCCTGCGGCGCCCCGTCGCGCGGTAGGCGCGCGGCGGACGCCGCCCTCGCCGTCGCTAGAAGGTCGCGCGGATGATGCCGGTCGTGGCGCCCACGCCGGGGATGACGGTGAGGCGCGTGCACGAGGGCGGGAGAGAAAGCGTCGCCTCGCCGAACCCCTCGCCGGCGCCGCACGGAGCATCGAGCCCGGTGCGCGCGCTCCAGGAGAATGCGACGGCGCCGAGGACGTCGTCGGCGACGGTCACGTGCACCCGGCCCGCATGCACGGAGAGCGCGCACGCGCCGCCGACGTTCAGGCCGCGCATGGCGACGGGCGCGCACACGGCGGGCTCGCCGGCGCTGCCGACGTAGCGCGCCTCGTCGTAGCTGTGGGCGGCGGCGAGGCCCGGGACGGCGACGACGGCGAGGAGCATCAGGAGCAGGCGCAGCACGCGAGTGCCTCCGCGGGAGGGCTCGCGGCACGGCTCGTCAAGGCGCGCGTGTCACGTGCGTGACGAGCGGATGCTCCGCCGGCGCGCGAGACTACTTCAGCGACGCGCCCATGAGCGCGAAGCGCGCGAGGAGCGCCTCGATCTGGATGCGCTCGTTCCCGCCTTCGACGAGGCGGAAGTCGGCCTCGCCCACGCGCTCGACCATCTCGACCTTGATCTTGTCGGGGACGGTGAGGTCGAAGACGCTGCGGTGGACCTGGCGGACGATGTCCTCGCCCGAAAGGCCGTAGTTGAGGAGGAGCTCGTCGAGCTTGTCGCGCGCCTTGGGGAAGTTGCCCGAGAGCGCGATCTCGAGCATCTCCTTCACGTCCTCCGGCCGCGCGGTCGCGGTCGTCGTGTAGATGCTCTCCGCGGTGACGGCCTTGCCGCCCGCGCTCGCGACCTGGAGGGTGTTCACCGCGCGGCGCATGTCGCCCTGCGCGACGTAGATGAGCGCCTCGAGCCCGTCCGCGTCGACGTCGACCTTCTCGGCCGTCGCGACGCGGCGGATGAGCTTCTTGATGTCCTCGCGGTTGAACGGGCGGAAGCGGAACACGGCGCAGCGCGATTGGATGGGGTCCATGATCTTGCTGCTGTAGTTGCACGAGAGGACGAAGCGGCACGTGCCGGCGTACTTCTCCATCGTCCGGCGCAGCGCGGCCTGCGCGTCGTTCGTGAGGCTGTCGGCCTCGTCGAGGAAGATGATCTTGAAGCCGACCGTCGGCGCGACGCTGGCCGTGCGCGCGAAGTCCTTGATGCGGCCGCGCACGACGTTGATGCCGCGCTCGTCCGAGGCGTTGAGCTCCGCGAAGTTCTCGCGCCACGCCTCGCCGTAGAGCTCCTTCGCGAGCGCGATGGCGGAGGTGGTCTTGCCGGTGCCCGGGGGCCCCGCGAAGAGGAGGTGGGGGAGGTTCTTCGAGGCGACGTACGCCTGCAGGCGGCGCGTGATCTCGTCCTGGCCGACGACGTCGGCGAGCTTCTGGGGCCGGTACTTCTCGACCCAGATCTCTTCCATGGCCGGCGCAAACCTTCTCCTCCGCTTAAAGGCGGGCTCGCCCCCGGACGCGCAGCCTTTTCGGAGAACGTTCAAACCCCTCCCGGCGCTCCGCACGTCGATGCGCGCCCTCGCGATCGCCCTCCTCCTTCTCGCTGCGACCATGCCCTTCGCCGCCGCGGAGCCCATCTGCGCGGGCGACGCGATCCCGATCGTCCGCGGCAGCGCGTGCGTCAGCGCGGGCGACGCGGTCACGTTCGAGGCCTGGCACGTCGACCGCGCCGGCGCCGCGTCCTCCTGCGCCGCGACCGTCGGCGCCACCGGCGCGCCGGCCGCGCACCGCTGCGGCGCCGACCGCTGCGTCAACGAGGTGCAGCCCGACGGGAGCGTCGTTCGCCGCTGCGACGCGGAGGCCGCGTCGGAGGGCGCGTGCTCCGTCGCGACCGACAAGGAGCTTCTCGACCTCGTCGAGATGGAGATCCGCGAGGGCACGGCCTCCTGCGGGGGCGGCGCCTCCGGCAGCGCCGGGGACGCGCACGCGAGCGGCGTGGTGCGCAAGAAGCCCGGCCGCACCACGTACGCGAACATCGTTCTCGAGCGCGCCGGCAACACGAGCTCCTCGAACGACTGCGACGGCACGAGCGACTTCCGCAAGCTTCTCGACCAGGGGGAGGCGGGCGACAACGTCGCGCTACGCTGCGCCGCCACGGGCGACCTCGACGGCGACGGCTACCCCGAGGTCGTGTCCTCGAGCGCGTGCCGCGGCGGAAAGAAGGAAGAGGTAGAGCGCGGCCAGGTGCTGGCCTGCCCCGGGCACAAGCGCGTCGTCGTCGCGGGATGCGGCCTGTTCGTCGGCTTCCCCGAGCACGGCATCCCCTCCGCGCGCACGTGCCTCGCGTAGGCCACGAGACGCCGCACGCGCCGGCGTCCGCGCCCTAAGTATAAAGGGCGCCGCCCCGTTCGCCCCGCCGGCATGGTCCGCCCGGCCGAGAAGACGTTCGACCCGCGAGCCCTGGAGGCGCGCATCGCGCGCCACTGGCAGGAGACCGACGCCTACCGGCAGACGCGCAAGGCGCGCGAGCACGGCAAGCCCTGGTACTTCCTCGACGGGCCTCCCTACGCCACGGGTCACATCCACATCGGCACCGCGCGAAACAAGGTGCTCAAGGACGCCTACGTCCGGCACATGCGGATGCGCGGCTTCAGCGTCCGCGACCAGCCCGGCTACGACATGCACGGGCTGCCGATCGAGGTGAAGGTCGAGAAGGAGCTCGGCTTCGAGTCGAAGAAGGACATCGAGGCGTACGGCATCGACCGCTTCGTGGAGGCGTGCCGCCACTTCGCGGTCGAGCACCTGAAGGTGATGAACGAGGAGTTCAAGGAGCTCGGCGTGTGGCTCGACTGGGACCACCCGTACATGACCATCACGAACGAGTACATCGAGGGCGCGTGGTGGGCCATCGAGAAGGCGCACGAGCGTGGCCTCCTCTTCGAGAGCGAGCGCGTGCTCACGTGGTGCTGGCGCTGCGAGACCGCGCTCGCGAACGCCGAGATCGAGTTCGAGGAGCGCGAGGACCCCTCCGCGTACGTCAAGTTCCCGAGCGCCGAGCGCGCCGGCGAGTTCCTCGTCATCTGGACGACCACCCCCTGGACGCTTCCCGCGAACGTCGCCATCGCGGCGAACCCCGACATCGAGTACGCGCGCGCCCGCGTCGTCAAGGAGGGCGTCGAGGAGACGCTCATCGTCGCGTCGAACGTCGTCGAGTCCGTCGCGCGCATCGGCCGCTACGAGAGCTTCGAGGTCGTCTCGACGATGAAGGGGGCGGAGCTCGAGGGGCACCGCTACACGCACCCGTTCGCGGAGGACGTGCCCTACCACCGCGCGCTCGCGTCGGGCTGGAACAACCGCGTCATCCTGGGCGCGCACGTCGCGGCCGACCGCACGGGCCTCGTGCACACCGCCACGGGACACGGCGTCGAGGACTTCGAGGTCGGCAAGAAGTACGGCATCCCCGTCTTCTCCCCCGTCGGCGAGGACGGGCGCTACACCGAGGCCGCCGGCACGCTCGCCGGCCTGCGCGTGAAGGCGAAGGAGGACTCGGAGGCCGACACGCGCATCCTCGAGCTCCTGCGCGCGCGCGGCCTGCTCGTGGGCGCCCGGAAGGAGAAGCACTCGTACGCCCACTGCTGGCGCTGCAAGAACCCCATCGTGTTCCGCGCCACCTCGCAGTGGTTCATCGACGTGCCCAAGGTCAAGGAGAAGATGGTCTCCGAGACGAAGCGCGTCGAGTGGACGCCCGAGTGGGCCGGCAGCGCGCGCCAGCTCGACTGGGTGCAAGGTGCCCGCGAGTGGTGCATCTCGCGCCAACGCTACTGGGGCATCCCGCTCCCCGTGTGGAAGTGCGGGCACTGCGACAGCAAGGTCGTCATCGGCTCGCGCAAGGAGCTCCACCACGTCTCGGACTACAGGAGCGGCGACCTCCACCGCCCGTGGATCGACAAGGTGCGCGTCGCCTGCCCCACGCGCGGCTGCGGCGGCGTGATGAAGCGCGTCCCCGACGTCCTCGACGTCTGGTTCGACAGCGCCGTCGCCTCGTGGGCGTCGCTCCACTACCCCTCGCACAAGGGGGACTTCGAGCGCCTCTTCCCCGCGCAGTGGATCATCGAGGGGCTCGACCAGACGCGCGGCTGGTTCTACTCGCAGCTCGCCGCCGGTGTGGCCGCCATGGACCGCGTGCCCTACGAGCGCGTGGTCATGCACGGCTGGGTGCTCGACCAGCACGGCCGCGCGATGTCGAAGAGCCTCGGCAACAACGTCGAGCCGCGCGACATCATCCCGCAGTTCGGCGCCGACGCGCTGCGCCTCTCCATCATGGGAGGTGCCGCGCCCTGGGAGGACATCAGCTTCGGCACCGAGACCGTGCGCAACACGCAGCGCACGCTCAACATCCTGTGGAACGTCCACGTCTTCGCGACGCAGTACATGGCGGCCGACAGGTTCCACCCGTCCGCGCGCGTCGCGGAGTCCGCGTACGCGCCCGAGGACCGCTGGCTCCTCTCGCGCCTCCAGAGCACCGTCGCGGAGACGACGAGCTGGCTTGAGCAGTACGAGTTCCACCGCGCCATCCGCGAGGTCGAGCGCTTCATCCTCGAGGACCTCTCGCGCTGGTACGTGCGCCTCGTGCGCGAGCGCATCTGGACGGAGGAGGCCTCCGCCGGGAAGAACGCGGCGTACCACGCGCTCCACGAGTCGCTCCTCACCACGGCGAAGCTTCTCGCGCCCTTCGCGCCCCACATCGCCGACGCGGTCTACCTCGACCTCACGGCGGGGCGCGCGAAGCCCACCGTCCACATGGAGGACTGGCCCGTCGCAGATGGCGCGCTCACCGACTACGACCTCGAGCGCGACATGGGCGCCGTGCGCGCCGTCGTCGAGGCCGCGGCCTACGCGCGCCAGAAGGCGAACATGAAGCTGCGCTGGCCCGTCGCGAAGCTCGTCATCGCCACGGACGACGCCGACATCCGCACCGCCCTCACGCGCTTCCGCCCGCTCGTGCTCGAGCAGGCCAACGCAAAGGACTTCGAGCTTGTCGGGGCCGAGTGGGAGAAGCTCGACCTCGTCGTGCAGCCCAACAAGGCCGCCATCGGCAAGACGTACCGCCAGGACGGCCCGCGCGTGCTCCAGGCGCTCGCCGCCATGACGCAGGCGGAGGTGCGCGAGGCGCGCCGCGCCGTGCAGGCGCGCCTGGGCCACACCGTCGCCGGCTTCACGCTCGCGCCGGAGATGTTCCACGGCTTCGAGACGCGCCTTCCCGCGAACGTGTCGGGCGCCGACTTCCCCGGCGGCAGCGTCTACGTGGACACGGAGGTGTCGAAGGAGCTCGAGGCGGAAGGCGCCGCACGCGACCTCACGCGCCGCGTGCAGGAGATGCGCAAGCTTCTCGGCCTCCAGATGAGCGAGGAGATCCGCGTCGAGGTGCAGGCGCCGCAGGAGTTCGTGGACCTCGTCGCGCCCCACCTCAAGGCCGCCGTCGACGCGACGCGCGCGACCTCGTTCACCTTCGGCCCGGAGCCGAAGGGGGACCTCGTGCGCGAGTGGGACCTCGAAGGCACGACGCTCGTCATCGGCGTCGCGCGCGCGCACGCCGCCGGACCCGAGCTCACCCCGCAGGGGCTCGAGCCGGCCGGCCCGCGCAAGGCGAAGCCGGCGACCAAGGCGCGGACGGGGCCCGTCAAGAAGGCGGCGCCCAAGAAGGCCAAGGCGCCCGCGAAGAAGGCCCCCGCGAAGAAGGTCGCGAAAAAGGCGAAGGGGGCCGTCGCGAAGGTGAAGAAGGCCGTGAAGCGCGCGGCCAAGAAGGTCGCGCCGAAGAGGAAGGTCAAGGCACCGGAGAAGAAGGCCCCGAAGAAGGCGGCGAAGAAGGCGCGCAAGGGCCGCCGCTGACGCGACGCTGCGCGCCCGATGGGGTTCAAGAAGCCCTGGACGCATCTGGCGCCCATGCGCGTCGGACCCATCCTCGCTGGCAGCTTCCTCCTTCTCGTCGGCCTCGCCGCCGTCGTCGCGGGGGGCATGATGAAGTCGTTCGGCGACGCGTGCGTGCAGATGCGCTGCGACGACGGCGAGGCGTACTTCGCCGGCATGCTCGGGAGCGGCGCCCTTCTCGGCGGCGCCCTCGCGGGGCTCGCCGGCATCGGCCTCATCGTCGCCGGCGTCATCGCGCAGCCCACCGCGCGCCAGATCCCGGTCCAGCAGGCCGCGGCGAGCCGCCCCTGCCCCCAGTGCGCCGCCGACGCGCCGCGCACCGCGCGCTACTGCCCCTCGTGCGGCACCGCCATCGCGCCGGTGCTCGCCGGCTCCTCGCGACAGTAAGAGCGAGCGCGTCAAGTAGGCCCGAACGCGTTCGACCCGGCGCATGAGGATCTTTCTCGCTGGCGCGACCGGCGCGATCGGCCGCCCGCTGGTCGTCGAGCTTCGCAAGCGCGGCCACGACGTCGTCGGCCTCTCGAGGTCCGACGCGAACGACAAGGCGCTGCGCGAGCGCGGCGCGACCCCCGCCCGCGCGAGCCTCTTCGACGCCGACGCGCTCGCGCGCGCGATGCGCGGCTGCGACGCCGTCGTCCGCGCCGCCACCCACATCCCCGCGAACGGCCGCGCGCGCGCCGCGTGGCAGGAGAACGACCGCATCCGCCGCGACGGCACGCGCGCGCTCCTCGACGCCGCGCAGAAGGCGGGCGTCCCGCACTACGTGCAGGAGAGCATCGTCTGGCTCGCGCGCCCCGACGACGGCGCCACCTTCGACGAGCGCTCGCCCCCGCGCCCGGAGGGCATCACCGCGAGCGCGCTCGACGCGGAGCGGCTGGCCGAGGGGGCGCCGGTGGCGACCGCCACGCTGCGGCTGGGGTGGCTGTACGGCGCGGACACGGCGCACACGCGCGCGTTCGCGCAGATGCTGCGCAGGCGGCGGCTCCCCGTCCTCGGCGACGGCAGCGCGAAGATGTCGTACCTCCACGTCGACGACGCCGCGCGCGCCTTCGCGGACGCGCTCGAGCGCCGCGCCACGGGGCTCCACCACGTCGTCGACGACGAGCCCGCGCCGGTGGGCGCCTTCTTCGACGAGATGGCGCAGCGGCTCGGCGCGCCGCGGCCGATGCGCGCGCCGCGCTGGGTCGGCGCGCTCGCGGCGGGGAACTACGTCGCGCGCTTCCTCACCACACCGATGGTGACGACGCACGCGCGCTTCACCGAGGCGACGGGGTGGCGCCCCCTGCACCCGACCTACCGCGAGGGGCTGCGCGACCTGGAGGGCGCGAGCCTCTAGAGGCCGGTCGTCCAGAGGACCTCGACGCGGTCGCCGTGCAGCCGGAAGACCGCGCTCGCGGCGTTGTCGCTCGTGTCGCTCTCGACGAGCGTCCCGTAGCCGTCCGCGATGCTCACGAGCTCGTACACGCCGTCCGGAAGGCCGCTGATCTCGACGTACTGGTCGGGCAGGTACCAGCCGTAGAAGTCCGTGAAGCCGGGGCTGACGCCCGTGTACCACGCCTCGCCCGAGGCGCTCGACGCGGGGTCGAGGCAGCCGCGGCCGTCGTAGCGCTGCGCTCCGACGTCGGCGCGCGTGAGGTCGACCATCGCGGTGTCGTAGAAGCAGAAGCCGGCCTTGCGCCCTTCGCGGACGAGCTCGCCGCGCGCGTTCTTCGTCGCGTCGAATGCGTAGAGCTCGTAGGTGGCGAGGCCCGCGTAGTGGTAGTGGCCGTGCGCGGCGTGGAACTGCGCGGCGCCGACGGGCACCTCGCGGACGCTCCCGTCGCTCGCGTACACGAGCTGGACGAAGCGGCCCGCGCCCGCGAGCGACGCGAGCGCGTCCTGCGGCGCGAGGCGCACCTCGAGCGCGCCGCTGCCTGCGCTTCTCCAACGGCGTCGCGAACGTCGGCGAGGGCGCGCTCGCCTCGAGCGCCTCGTCCCAGCCGCAGCCGGGCGCCAGGGCGTCGGGGCCGACGGGGAAGAGGAAGCCGCCGACCGACTCGACGCGGAGGTCGGAGGGGCGGATGGTGACGAGGTTCGGCAGGAGCTCGCGCGGCTCCGCGTCGAGGACACGAGGCTGCGCGACGACGACCGCGAGCTCGTACGCGCCGCGGCCGTAGGCGGCGACGACCTCGGCCTCGTACTCGCCGGGCGCCGCGCGCTCGATCGTCGCGATGCTCAGCCAGTCCGTCATCTCGGCGTTCGCGACGACGGCGCCGGTGGCGTCGAGGACGCGGAGGTACGGTCCGACGGTGTAGTTGCGGACGCTCTGCGCGCGCACGTGCACCGTCGCCGGCTCGCCCTCGATGCGGAAGCGCACGCGCTCGCACGCGCCGGGGTCGCACGTGAGCTCGCGCGTGCACGCGACAAGAAGGCAGATCTGCCAGCTCGTCGGCCCGCCGGCCGGCGCGGCGATCTCGCTGCCGTTGTGGACGAACGCGCTCGCCCACGCGCCCTCCGCGGGCGCGACGCGCGTGCCGCCAGGCGCGGTGGACTGGGCGTCGATGGCCGCGGGCGCGACGCAGCCGGCGGCGAGAAGCGCGGCGGCGAGCGTGAGGAACCTCCCCTGCATGCGGCGGGAGGGCGCAGGCGCGAGCATCAACCCTCGCGTGGAGGCTTCCTCACCGGGGCGGAAGGTCGGTCCAGCTCTTCGTGACGTCCTTGTCGCTTCGCGCGAGGAACTTCGCGCGGATGGCCTCCTCGAGGTCCACGCCCAGGACGTTCGCGATGCTGAACGCCATGAACGCGACGTCCGCGCACTCCTTCTGCGCATCCTCGCGCTCGCCGCGCCGGATGGCCTCCGCGAGCTCGCCCACCTCCTCCATGAGCACGAGCGCGAGGAAGGACGCGCCCGACTCCCTGTCGCGGGCGGCGAAGCGGGCGGCGAGGTCCTGCTGGAGGGGCATGCGGGCGCGAACGCGGATCCGCCGTTTCAACGGTCGCTGCCGCGCGTGCACGCGAGCGACCGCCCGCCCGCGGCGGCGCGCGCACCATGTCGCTCGCACGGGCGGCGACTTTAAGAGCAGACACCCTTCTGGACGCGGCATATGCCCCGCGAGCCCCTGAACCTCGAGCAGATGCGCCACGGCACCACGCTCCTCAAGCGCGGTTTCGCCAAGATGCAGAAGGGCGGCGTCGTCATGGACGTCACGACGCCCGAGCAGGCGCGCATCGCGGAGGAGGCGGGCGCCGTCGCCGTCATGGCGCTCGAGCGCGTGCCCGCGGACATCCGCAAGGAAGGGGGCGTCGCGCGGATGAGCGACCCGGCCATCATCGCGCAGATCGTCGACGCCGTCACCATCCCCGTCATGGCCAAGGCGCGCATCGGCCACATCGTGGAGGCGCGCGTCGTCGAGTCGCTCGGCGTCGACATGATCGACGAGAGCGAGGTGCTCACGCCTGCGGACCCGTACTTCCACACGTGGAAGCGCGACTTCACCGTCCCGTTCGTCTCCGGCGCGCGCTACCTCAGCGAAGCGGTGCGCCGCATCTGGGAAGGCTCCGCGATGATCCGCACGAAGGGCGAGGCCGGCACGGGCGACATCGTCGAGGCCGTGCGCCACCGCCGCCAGATGCTCCACGCCATGCAGGAGCTCCAGCACATGGACAAGGACGACCTCCACCAGGTCGCCCGCGCCTACGCGCAGAGCTACTCCACGCTCCCGAGCATCATCCACAAGGAGCAGGGCTTCGACGGCGGCAAGCGCATGCCGCGCGAGATCGTCTTCGCGGGCCACACCCTCGAGCAGATCGAGGAGGGGCTCCTCGGCGTCCTTCTCGAGGTCAAGCAGGCGGGCCGCCTCCCCGTCGTCGACTTCGCCGCCGGCGGCATCGCGACGCCCGCCGACGCCGCGCTCATGATGCAGCTCGGGAACGACGGCGTGTTCGTCGGCTCGGGCATCTTCAAGTCGGACAACCCGAAGGCGCGCGCGAAGGCCATCGTCGAGGCCGTCACGCACTGGGACGACCCGAAGACCATCGCCGAGGTCTCCAAGGGCATCGGCATCCCCATGCGCGGCATCTCCAACGCGACGCTCCGCCCCGAGGAGCAGCTCGCGGGCCGCGGCTGGTAGGCGCGTGGACCCGCCGGCCGTCCTCCTCTACGACGGGGAGTGCGGCTTCTGCACGCGCAGCGTCCTCTTCGTCCACCGGAGGGACCCGCGCGGGCGCGTGCGCTTCGCGAGCCTCCAGTCGGCGCGCGGTCGGGCGCTCCTCGCGCAGCACGGCGTGGCGCCCGACATGAGCACCGTCGTTCTCCTCGACGGGAAGGGCGCGCACCTGCGCTCCACCGCCATCGTGCGGACGGCGCGCCTCCTGCGCTGGCCGTGGTCGTGGGCGTACGCGGCCGTCCTCGTGCCGAGGCCGCTGCGCGACGCGCTCTACCGCTTCGTCGCGCGGCATCGCCATCGCTTCGGGCCCGCCGTGGAGGCGTGCGCGAACCCGACGCCCGAGCTGCGCGCGCGGATGCTCGACGACTAGCGCATGCTTTCACGGCAGCGTTCAAGCCGCCCCACCGCGTCCGCCCGCGCATGAGGCTCCTCTGGCTGGCCCTCGCGCTCGTGGGCGCGGGGTGCGTGACGCTCCCCTCCGAGCTCGAAGGCGCGACGACGGACGACGCGACGACGGCCGTCCCCGAGCCGTTCTCCGCCGAAGGCACCGTGTGGCTCCCTCCGTCCACCGGCCAGTCGCGCATGGAGACGGTCGTCGTCTTCCCCGTCGACGCGGGCGGCATGGGCATCCTCGCGAACGTCGCGCTGGGCTCGCAGTACGGCCCGGCGGAGCTTCCGCTCACCACCGCCGACGTCCAGGTGCAGCTCCGAGCGCCGGACGGCACGGTCCTCGCCGAGGCGTCGCTGCGCGGGCTTGCGCGGCAGGCGTCGCTGGAAGGAGAAGCGAAGGAGGCCGGCGAGCACTCGCTCGCGTTCCTGAGCTACGGCGGCAGCGACGGGTCCTCGACGGGGGACCACGTCCACTGGCACGTCGAGACGAAGCTCAGCTGAGGGCGCGCAGGGAGCCGTGCGTCGCGAAGCACGCCTCGCACACGAAGGGCGAGGGGGCGCGGCCGGGCACGAGGTACCAGACGCCGCGGATGGTCTTGGCGCGCCGGCACTCGGCGCACACGCGCACGGGGTCGTTCCCACCCGTCTCAGCGTCGACAGAAGCGCGCGGCATCGCGCGCCAGGACGCGTGAGCGTTCAAGAGCTTTTTGCCTGCGCGCAGGGAGTGGACAGGGAAAGGTCTCCGTCATTCCGACGGAAGATACCCTCAAGACCGAGGCGTGGCTGGGCATGTCCGATGCGCATCGGCGTGCTGGGCCTCCAGGGAGCGTTCTCGGAGCACGTGGACGCCGTCCGCGGCGCCTTCCAGACCCTCGGCATCGACGGCACCGTCTCGACCGTCCGCCGCCGCGAGGAGCTCGAGGCGCTCGACGGGCTCGTCATGCCCGGCGGCGAGAGCACGACCATCTCGAAGCTCCTGCGCGCCTTCGACCTCCACGACGTCCTCGTGCGCCGCGCCACGGAGGAGGACTTCCCCATCCTCGGCACGTGCGCGGGGATGATCCTCCTCTCCAAGGAGGGCGATGGCCAGGTGGAGAAGACGGAGACGCGCCTTCTGGGCCTCATGGACATGGCCGTGAACCGCAACGCGTTCGGCCGCCAGCGCGAGTCGTTCGAGGCCGCCCTCGACATCAAGGGGTTCGACGCGCCCGTGCCGGGCGTGTTCATCCGCGCGCCGGCCATCACGCGCACCTGGGGGCGCTGCGAGCCGCTGGGCGCGCTGGGCGAGCACATCATCGCGGCGCGCCAGGGGAACCGCTACGCCATCGCGTTCCACCCGGAGCTCACGGGCGACACGCGCGTGCACGAGGCGTTCCTGCGCATCGTGCGCGACTGGCGCTAGGCGCGCTTGCGCGGGAAGAGCAGGAAGAACGCCGTGAGCGCCGCGAGCGCCACCTGGACGACGCCCAACGCGATGCCGAACATCGCGCTCTCGCGCGCCGGCGCGAACGTCATGTAGGGGTCCCGCAGCATCCGCACCTGACCGGGCAGGAGGAACGCCATGAACGCGCCCCAGCCCAGCGTCGCGACGAGCGCGAGCCAGCGCGCCCACGACGCGCCGCGCCACACCGCCCACGCCACCCCGGCGACGACCCCGCCCACGAGCGTCATCACGAAGAGCGCGAACGCGGGGATGCCGCCGCCCGGGCCGCGCGTCGCGCTGAAGGCGATGACGCTCACGATGAAGACGAGCGGCATCGCGAGGAGCGCGGTGGCCGCCCGGGGGTTCGCCGGCTCCGCTCCCGCGCGCGCGGCGGGCGTCGCGACGGGGGGCGCACCGGGGACCGGGACGTCCGCGCCGCAGGCCGCGCAGAACGTGGCGCCCGGGCGCAGCGCCTGCCCGCAGAACGCGCACTCCACGCGCGGGCGACGGCGCCCCGGCAGATGAGCGCTTCCATCGCCTCAGTTCATGCTCGGCGCCAGGCGCGCGAGGGCCGCGGGCAGCGCGTCGAGCGTGGTGATGACGGGCACGTCGTCGACCGTGCGCGCGCGGTGGCGGTCCACGAGGACCGCGCGCGGGATGCCCGCGCCGCGCGCGCCGAGCACGTCGCGCTCGTACGAGTCGCCGATCATGATGGCCTGCGCCGGAGGGACGCCCGCGCGCTCGAGCGCCAGCCGGAAGAGCGCGGGCTCCGGCTTCGGGTAGCCCGCTTCGCCCGCCGTGACGACGCCGTCCCAGAGCGCGGGAAGGCCCGTGGCGGGAAGGATGTCGCGCACGAGGTACTCGTCCGCGTCGGTGAGGATCCAGACCTTGTGCCCCTGGCGGCGCGCCCATTCCAGCGCGCGCTTCGCGTCGGGGTGCAGGCGCAGGAGCTTCTTCTGGAGCTGCACGAACGTCGCCCAGAACCACGAGGCGTCGTTCGCGTCGGCCGTGATCCCGCGCACCTCGAGGACGGCGAGAAAGATCTCTTTCGCCGCCTCCTCGAAGGGCACGAACTCCGCCGGCGCGCCGCCCCCCTCGCCGTCCGGGTCCTCCGCGCGGAGGATCTCCATCAAGGCGAGCGAGAAGTCGCCCGAGAGCGCGCTCGCCGGCTCGGCGATGCCGAAGCGGAGGCGAGCGGCCTCCATCGCGGCGTCGAGCGCCTCGTACTCGGACCCCTCGTCCACGAGCGTCCCGACAAGATCGAGGAGGAGAACGTCGCGCACGCGAGCGACGACGACCGGCGGGGACCTTGTGGCTTTCGGCCGCTTCGTCGCGCCGCTCACCGCGGGGCCGCGGGGGCTCGTCGGCCGCCTCACCGCGGGGTCGCGGGGAGCGCGGGGGCTCGTCGCGCCGCTCACCGCGACCCCGCGG
>DASRYU010000082.1:0-12281 GCA_035687045.1 Thermoplasmatota archaeon
CGCCCCTCCCACGCACTCGCGCGCGCCTCGAGCGCGGGGCGGCCGAGGCTGGGAGGCGCGCCAGGGAGTGGATGGCATGAAAGTTCTTGTCATCGACAACTTCGACTCGTTCACCTTCAACCTCGTCCAGTACCTGGGCGAGCTGGGCGCGGAGCCGATCGTCCATCGGAACGACGCTATCACGGCGAAGGAGGCGGAGGCGATGGAGCCGGACGCCGTCGTCATCTCGCCCGGCCCCGGCAACCCGACGGACCCGAAGTACTTCGGCGTCTGCTCCGACATCCTATCCGGCCTCAGCCGCACGACGCCCACGCTCGGCGTCTGCCTCGGCCTCCAGGGGTTCGGCCACGTGTACGGCGGCAAGGTCGTGCACGCGCCGCGCATCCTCCACGGCAAGGCCAGCCCCGTTCACCACGACGGGCGCACCATCTTCGCCGGCGTGCCCAGCCCCTTCCTCGCGGCGCGCTATCATTCTCTCGTCGTGGACGCCGCTTCGCTTCCGGCCGATCTGGAGCGCTCGGCGTGGACGGACGAGGGGGAGCTCATGGGCGCGCGCCATCGCCGCTACCCGATCGAGGGCGTGCAGTTCCACCCCGAGAGCATCCTCACCGAGCACGGCAAGACGCTCCTTCGCAACTTCCTGGAGTCCACCCGACGATGACACACGACCCTTCCGTCCTCAAGCACGCCATCGCCCAGGTGGTCGACAGCAAGAGCCTCACCGAGCAGGTCGCCTACGAGGCGATGGCCACCATCATGGACGGCCAGGCGACGCCCGCGCAGATGGGCGCGCTCCTCGTGGGCCTCCGCATGAAGGGGGAGACGGTGGAGGAGCTCACCGGCTTCGCGCGCGCCATGCGCGAGCGCTGCGCGCTCATCCAGCCGCAGGTCGCCGGCCGCCTCACCGACACGTGCGGCACCGGCGGCGCGCCCATCAAGACGTTCAACGTCTCCACGCTCTCCGCGTTCGTCGCCGCGGGTGCTGGCATCCCCATCGCCAAGCACGGCAACCGCGCCGTCACCTCCAAGTGCGGCTCGGCGGACGTCCTCGAGGCGCTCGGCGCGAACCTCGCGCTCGAGCCGCAGCGCGTGAAGCGCGTCATCGAGAACGTGGGCGTCGGCTTCCTCTTCGCGCCGAACTTCCACCCCGCGATGCGGCACGCCGTCGGCCCGCGGCGGGAGCTGGGCATCCGCACCGTCTTCAACATCCTCGGGCCGCTCACGAACCCTGCGGGCGCGAAGGGGCAGGTCCTCGGCGTCTACCATCCGGCGCTCGTGCCGAAGATGACGCAGGTGCTCGCGAACCTCGGCGTGCAGGAGGCGCTCGTCGTCCACGGGGAGGGGGGCCTCGACGAGGTGAGCCCGCTCGGCCCCACGCGCGTCGGCCGCGTGCACGAGGGCGAGGTCAGCTTCTTCTCCATCAACCCGGAGGAGTTCGGCTTCCAGCGCGTGACGCAGGACGACGTCTCCGGCGGCGATCCGCAGGAGAGCGCGGCGCTCTTCCTCAGCGTGCTTCGCGGCGAGAGCGGCGCGCGCGCGAACACCGTCGTCATGAACGCGGCCGCGGCGGCGCTCGTGGGCGGCAAGGCGAAGGACCTCAAGGAGGGCGTCGCGGTCGCGCGCGAGAGCATCCAGAGCGGCAAGGCGCTCGACAAGCTCGCGGCGTTCGTCAAGGCCACCGGCGGAGAGCTTTCCGATGCGCCTCCTCGCTGAACTCGCGAAGAGCGCGCGCCAGCGCGAGTTCGACCTCATCCCCACGCCCGTGAAGGCGCCCTCGCTCGCGAAGGCGCTCCGCGAGAAGCCCGGCGTCATCGCCGAGCTCAAGCCCGCCTCGCCCACGCAGGGCGAGATGCGCCTCATCGGCAACGGCGAGGAGATGGCGCGCCTGTTCCTCGCCGCGGGCGCCATCGGCATCAGCGCGCTCACGGAGCCCGAGAAGTTCGGCGGCAGCCCGTCGCTTCTTGCGACCGCGGTGCGCGCCGGCGGGCCGGTGCTCATGAAGGACTTCGTCGTCACCGACCGCCAGCTCGCCCTCGCGCAGCAGGCCGGCGCGAGCGCCGTCCTCCTCATCCTTCCCCTCCTCAACGAGGAGCACTCGGAGTGGGCCTCGCCCGAGCAGGCCATCGCCGCCGCGCACGCGCGCGGGCTCGAGGTCCTTCTCGAGGTGTACGACGACGAGGAATACCTCCTCGCCTCGCTTCTCGAGGCGGACATGGTCGGCATCAACAACCGCGACCTGCGCGACGACGCGCTGCCCGTCGACCTCGAGCGGGCCATCGGCGTGCTCGGGCGCATGGGCGCGCTCGACGTGCCCGTCCTCTCCCTCTCGGGCGCCGAGACGCCCGACGACGTACGAGCGGCCATCCGGGCAGGCGCGCGAGGCGTCCTCGTGGGCAGCGCACTCATGCGCGCGGACGACCCTGCCGCCGCGATGAAGCGCCTCGCGGAGGGTCTCACGTGACGTTCGTCAAGATCTGCGGCCTCATGGACGCCGACACGCTCGCCGCCGCGCGCGGCGCCGACGCCGTCGGCTTCGTGGTCAACAGCCCCAAGAGCCACCGCAACCTCACGCACGCGGAGGCGCACGCCCTCTGCCGCGCCGCGGGGCCCTTCCAGACCGCCGTGGCCGTCACGGCGGAGCGCGACGTCGAGGAGCTCTACAGAATCGTGCGCGACGTGCGTCCCGCCGCGCTCCAGGTGCCCTTCCGCGCCGGGCAGAGCGCGTTCCGGCTTCTCCACGAGACGTTCCCGATGCTCCGCATCCTCATCTCGTGCCGCCCCGAGGACGCGCACCTCGTGCCCGACCTGGCCGACGCCATCGTTCTCGACGCGGCGACGCTCGACGGCTACGGCGGCACGGGGCAGCGCACGGACTGGACGACCGCCAAGGCCGCGCGCCAGAGCGCGAAGGTGCCCGTCATCCTCGCCGGCGGCCTCACGCCCGACATCGTCGCGGAGGCGATCCGCGTCGTCGAGCCGTACGGCGTCGACGTCTCGAGCGGCGTCGAGAGCGAGAAGAGGAAGGACCCGTCGAAGATCCGCTCGTTCATCGCCAACGCGAAGGGTGGTGCCTGAGCTGTCGCGCGTGACGAGCGTGCGCCGCGACCACGCCAAGACGCGCATCCTCCCCCCGCTTCGCGTCGTCGCGTCGTCGCGGCTGACTTTGACGCCGGAGGAAAACGAAAGATGAGCGATCTCCCGAAGAACGGCTATTACGGAGAGTTCGGCGGGCGCTACGTGCCCGAGACGCTCATGCCGGCGCTCGATGAGCTCGAGGCGGCGTACGCGAAGGTGAAGGAGGACGCGACGTTCGCGCGCGAGCTTCACGTCCTGCAGACCGAGTACGGGGGCCGCCCGACGCCGCTCACGTTCCTCCCGCGCCTCACGGAGCACGCCGGCGGCGCGCAGATCTGGCTCAAGCGCGAGGACCTCGTGCACGGTGGCGCGCACAAGTTCAACAACGTGATGGGGCAGGCCCTGCTCGCGAAGCGGATGGGGAAGCCGCGCGTCATCGCCGAGACGGGCGCGGGACAGCACGGCGTCGCGACCGCGATGGCGTGCGCGCGCCTCGGCCTCCAGGCGGAGGTCTACATGGGCGCGAAGGACGTCGAGCGCCAGAAGCTCAACGTGTTCCGCATGCGCCTCATGGGCGCGAAGGTCCACCCGGTCGAGGCCGGCTCCAGGACGCTCAAGGACGCCGTGAACGCCGCGCTTCGCGACTGGGTGGCCAACGTGCGCGACACGCACTACCTCATCGGCAGCGTCGTGGGGCCCCACCCGTTCCCGATGATCGTGCGCGACTTCCAGAAGGTCATCGGCGAGGAGATCATCACCGAATCGACGCGCCGCTTCGGCCGGCTTCCCGACGTCGCCATCGCGTGCGTGGGGGGCGGCTCGAACGCGATGGGCACGTTCTACCCGTTCCGCGACCGCCGCGAGACGCGCCTCATCGGCGTGGAAGCGGGCGGCGCGGGCACCCACACGCCCCTCCACAGCGCGACGCTCGGCAAGGGCACGAAGGGTGTCCTCCACGGCGCGATGAGCTATCTTCTCCAGGACGACGAGGGGCAGATCATCGAGACGCACAGCGTGAGCGCTGGCCTCGACTATCCCGGCGTCGGCCCCGAGCACGCGTGGTTCAAGGAGAGCGGACGCGCCGAATACCTCGCCGTGACGGACGACGAGGCGCTCGCCGCCACGCGCCTCCTCTGCGAGAAGGAGGGCATCCTCCCCGCGCTCGAGTCCGCGCACGCCGTCGCGCAGGCGCTCAAGCTCGCGCCCACGCTCCCCAAGGACAAGATCGTCGTCGTCACCCTCTCCGGCCGCGGCGACAAGGACGTGCACACGCTCATGGGCGCGTTCGAGGGGGCGCTATGAGCCGCCTCGCGAGCGCGTTCGCGAGCGCGCGCCGCCCCGCGCTCGTCGGCTACGTCATGGCCGGCGACCCGGACACGACGCGCCACCTCGAGTACGCGCGCGCGGTCCTGCGCGAGGCGGACGTCCTGGAGATCGGCGTCCCCTTCAGCGATCCCGTCGCGGACGGGCCCACCATCGAGCGCGCCGCGGTGCGCGCCATCCAGCGCGGCGCGAAGCTCGCCGACGCGCTCGCGCTCGCACGCGCGCTGCGCGCCGAGAGCGACAAGCCGCTCGTGCTGATGACGTACTACAACCCCGTGCACCGCTACGGCCTCGAGCGTTTCGCGCGCGACGCGGCCGCCGCGGGCGTCGACGGGGTCATCCTTCCCGACGTCCCGCTCGAGGAATCGGAGCGGCCGGGCGCGGAGCTCGCGAAGGTCGGCATCGACCTCGTGCAGCTCGCGAGCCCCGCCACGCCCCCCGAGCGCCTCGCGCGCCTCGCGAAGGCCACGCGCGGCTTCCTCTACCTCGTCTCCATGTACGGCGTCACCGGCGCGCGCAAGGACCTGCCGCCCGAGACGCTCGACCTCGTGCGCCGGACGAAGGCCGCGTGCGCGGGCGTCACCCCTTTCGCCGTCGGCTTCGGCGTGAGCGAGCCCTCGCATGTGGCCACGCTTCGCGACGCGGGCGCCGATGGCGTCGTCGTCGGCTCCGCCATCGTCGGGCGCATCGAGAAGGGCGAGCCGCCTGACGCGGTCGCCGCCTACGTGCGCTCGCTGCGCGGCTGAACCAGCCAACCTCCCGCAGACGCTCCCGGGAACGCGCTCAAGTTCGCCGAGGCTGTCCTTCCCCCGATGCGACTCCCCCTCGTCATCGCCGTGGTCCTGCTGACTCCCATCGCCTTGCACGCGAGCGCGGCCCCGCCGGGGCAGAACGACGCCGGCACCGGCGCCGACGCCGGGAACACGTTCGCCGACGCGACCCCGCTCCCCACGCGCTCCGCCGTCGGCACGCTCGCGCCGCAGGCGGGGGACCCGCACGACTGGTACAAGCTCCACCTCGACGCGGGCGAGGCCGCGTACTTCTTCGCGTACTATCTCTGCGGCATCGCCGTCCCGGCCCCCGCGCCCGTGGCGCTGGTGGCGCCTGACGGGACCGTCCTGCAGGCGACGCCGGCCCCCTGCTTCAGCACCTCCGCGTCCGCCACCAGCCGGCCCAACCTCATCCTCCCCGCGGCGCCCGTCGCGGGCGAGTATCGGATCCACTTCTCGGGAGACGCGGGCGTTGGCGGCGACTACACGGTCTGCCGCACCCCTTGCGCGTGGCCCGACGCGTTGGATCGCATCGACCTCATGCCCCCTTACCCGAGCGCCACCTTCCGCACGCTCGTCATCCCGCCCGCGCACGGCGACCTCGGCAACCCGGAGGGCCCGACGGCGGACGACTACGTCCGCACGACGCTCGACGCGCTCGCCGAGTGGGACCGCGTCCTCGACGAGTACGCGGCGCGGCACCCGCAGCACGCGTACCTCGCCGCGCTGCGCATCGAGGCGGAGGTCTACAACGGGACGCAGACGCTCGATGGCCGGAGCTGGGACGTGGAGGTCCACTTCCTCGAGACGCATTATGGCGCGCGCGGCGCGGCGGGGTGCGGCCGCGCGCTCGGCCTCGCCCCCGTCCTCCCCCAGCTGCGGCACGTGACGATCGCGCCCTTGGCGAACTGCAGCATCTTCATCACGCTCGTCAACAGCGCGAGCTCGGCGGGCGAGCTCATCCCCGACTTCGTGACGCTCGCCGCGCTGCGCAACAGCGTCCTCCACGAGTTCGGGCACATCTTCGGCCTCGTGCACACGTGGACGTACGTCGACGGCCGCCCCGACCTGATGGTGAGCCCGGCGCCGTTCTACTGGGGGGACGGCTCCATCGTGGGCGACGGCGGCGCCATGGCTCCGCGCCTCTGCGTCTCGTCGCTCGACCTCGAGGCCATCGCGTACCTGTACCGCTGGATCCCGACGGGCGT
Source organism: Thermoplasmatota archaeon (assembly GCA_035687045.1). Lineage (GTDB taxonomy): Archaea > Thermoplasmatota > SW-10-69-26 > JACQPN01 > JAJPHT01 > JAJPHT01. Next base: position 6,377 of record DASRYU010000082.1, read on the forward strand.
CGTGCAGCCTCCGGCCAAGGGCAGCCACGAGGCGGAGCTTCCCTACGAGCTGTACTGCTGAAGCCGCCTCGCGCGCTCAGGCGGTGACGAGCTCGCGCTCGACGAGGCCGGCGTCGCGCTCCATCGCCTCGCGCACCCAGCGGTAGGCGCGGCGCGAGACGAGCATGCCCCAGTGGCCCGCGAACGGCAGGACCTTGTTCTCGACCTCCGGGAGCTCGAGGAGCGACGACTTCGCCGGGATGACGACGCCGTCGTAGGGGCTCCAGATGTTGAGGATGGGCACGCCGTGCGGGACCTTGGGGTCGTTGAGCGCGTTGAGGAACTCGCTTCCGGGAAGGATCTGACGCGTGCCGCGCGCGATGGGCGCGGTGGCGCCGAACCACGTGCCGTAGTGCGGAGAGCCGAGGCAGGCGAGGCGGCTCACGTGGTCGCGGCCGCCAAGGAACTTGACGTAGTGGCGCGCGATGAGGCCGCCCATGCTGTGCCCGACGAGGGCCACCCTGTCCGTGTCCTCGACCGCGAGCACCTCCTCCACCTTCTCCGCGAGAAGGCGCGCGCTGATGGTGAGGTCGGAGAGCGTGAAGCGCGGGAAGCTCGCCGGGTACACGTGGAAGCCGTCCTTCTCGAGGAAGTACTCCCAGACGTTCCAGTACACGAGCTCTTGACCGAACGCGCCCGGGAGGAGGATGACGGGCGGTCGCTCCGGCACAAGCCGCGGTGAGGCTCGTTGGGATAAAAACCTCGCGGCACGGCGCAGCAACGGTTTTGGCCGACGCGGCGCGTGGGCGGCGCGTGCCCCGCGTCCTGGCGGTCCTTCTCGTGCTGCTCCTTCTCGCGCCGAGCGCCGTCGGCGCCACGTTCGAGACGAGCCGCACGATCGTCATGCGCGCCGCGGCGGTCAGCGAGACAAGCGAGGGCTTCGTCGGCGCCACGGCGACCATCAGCATCACGAGCGCCCGGAACGGCAGCGGCCACGTCTTTCTCGACACCTTCCCGCTCACGGAGGTCGACATGCAGGGCTCCGCCCGCCTCGCCGCGCGCGTCGCGTCGCAGCTCACGGGGCATCCGGTGAGCGCGCACGACTTCTTCTTCGTCGTCCGCTCGAACAGCCAGCAGATCGGCGGGCCCAGCGCCGGAGCGGCGATGACCGTCGGCGCGATCGCCGCCATCAACGACTGGAGCGTGCGCGAGGACGCGCTCATGACGGGCACCATCAATCCCGACGGGACGGTGGGGCCCGTCGGCGGCATCGCGGAGAAGGCGACCGCGGCCGCGAGCATCGGTGTGACGCGCTTCCTCTTCCCCGCGGGGCAGGAGGTCGTGCCGTTCGGGACCGCGCGCGTCGTGAACATGACGCAGTACTGCCGCGACGAGCTGCGCATCGACTGCCTTCCCGTCGCCGACGTCATCGACGCCGTCGCGCTCATGACGGACCACGTGATCGAGCGCCCGCCCCTCACGGGCAACGTGACAGGCCGAGATTACCTCACGCGCCTCGCGCCCTTGGCCGCGGAGCTTGTCGACGAGGCGGCGGCGCTCCTCGAGGGCGCGCGCCCCGCGCTCGAGGCGGCGCCCGAGGGGGCCGGCCGGACCGGCCTCACCCAGCGCCTCGCCGACGCCGAGGCGTTGGTCGAGCGCGCGCGGCGCGAGGTCGCCAACGGCACTTATTACATCGCCGCGAGCACGAGCTTCCAGGCGAGCATCCAGGCGCATTACGTGCGCGAGGCGGCGGAAGCGCTCGCCGCGACGGACCGCGCCGCGGCCGCGGTGGCGAGCGTGGAGGAGTCGCGCGGCATCGTCGAGCGCGTGCGCGCGCAGGTCGAGGGCGCGCGCGTGGAGGACACGAACAGCTTCGAGGCCATCGCCGCGGCGCAGGTGCGCCTCGTCGAGGCGGAGCGGCGCCTCGGGGACGCGGGCGCGCTCGTGCGCCAGCCGCGCGGCCCGCAGGACCTCTTCGACGCCATCTACCAGGCCGCCTACGCCGCGCAGCGCGCCGAGACCGCGGCCTGGTGGCTCCAGCTCACGGAGGGCTTCCCGCGCGGGCGCCCCGTGGAGACGGAGGCGCTGCGCGAGACGGCCCGCGAGACCATCACCACGAGCACCGAGGAGGTGGCGTACGTCGAGGCGGTCTTCGCGAACGCGGGCGCCACGGGCGCGCTCGCGCGCAGCCGCGAGCTCCTGCGCGACGCGAACGACGCGATGGCGCGCGGCTTCTACGCGGCGGCGATGCTCGCGGCGCTCGAGGCCAGCGTGCGCGCAAGCGTGGCGCTCGAGATCGCGGGCTTCGGCGGGAACGTCCCGGACAGCAAGTTCGAGACGGCGAAGACGGTCGCGGCGCGCGCCATCCAAGGCGCCCGCGCTCGCGGCGTCGAATCGCTTCTCGCCCAGAGCGCGTACGAGTTCGGCCTCTCCCTGGAGGCCGACGCGGAGCGGCTGAGCTTCCTCGGCCTCGCCCGCGTGACGGCGAACCTCGCGGGCCTCCCGGGCCTCTTCGACGAGGCGCGGCCGCCGCAGAGCCGCTTCCAGGGCCTCGCCGGCTCGCCGCGCGTGGACGCCGTCTACGTCGCCGCGGCGTTCGCCGTCGGCATCGCGCTCGGCGTCGGCTCCGGCCTCGCCGCGATGATGCCGCGCAAGCCGGAGGAGGACCTCGGGCCCGAGGGATGAGCCCCGCAGGGCGCTGAGCCGGGAGCTTCGCGCCGACGCCGACGCGCGAGGCCGAGGTAGGCCGAGGCGCGAGGCGGAGGCCGAGGACGACGTGTTCCTTCGAAGACGAAGCGCTTCACCCCGCCTCCGCGGGTCCTCCGCGCGCTCCGCGCCCTCCGCGGTGAGCGCGTCCGTGCGCCCCCGCGGTGAGCGGCGGTCGAGCCCACGCGCTACGGGTACGCGCGGCTCGGCGTCCGCGGGAACGGCGTCGCATCGCGGATGTGCTCCAGCTTCCCGAGCCAGCGCACGACGCGCTCGGTGCCCAGTCCGAAGCCCGAGTGGGGCACGCTGCCGTAGCGGCGCAGGTCGAAGTACCACTCGTACGCCGCGAGGTGCAGCTCGGTGCCGTCGCGCTTCGCCTGCGCCTCGAGGCGCTGCTTCATCCATTCGATGTCGGTGGAGCGCTGCGAGCCGCCGATGATCTCGCCGTACCCTTCGGGCGCGATCATGTCGGCGTTGGCGACCGTGCCGTCGCCGTTCGAGTGCATGTAGAACGCCTTCATGTCCTGCGGCCAGTGCATGACGAAGACGGGCTTCTCCTCCCCCTCGACGAGCGCGACCTCGTCGGGCGCGCCGAGGTCCTCGCCCCACTCGATGGCGCCGCGCTTGCGCCCCTTCGCGTCGCGCCCGCGGTCGTAGTCCTTCTTGCGCAGGGCGGTGATGGCCTCGTCGTACGTGTAGCGCTTGAACGGCGGCTTGACCTTGAGGAGGTCCGCCGGGTCGCGGCCGAGCGCCACGAGCTGCTCGCGCGCCGTCTCCGCGACGCGGTTCGCGACGTAGGAGACGAGCTGCTCCTGGATCTCCATGTTGCCCGCGTTGTCCACCCACGCCTCCTCGGCCTCGAGGTGCTGGAACTCCGTGAGGTGCTTGCGCGTGCGCGACTTCTCCGCGCGGAAGCTCGGGAGGAGGCAGTACACCCGCTCCAGCCCGTAGATGAGCGCCTCGAGGTAGAGCTGGCTCGACTGCGAGAGGTACGCCTTCTGGCCGAAGTAGTCGAACTCGAAGATCTCGCTGCCCCCCTCGGCCTGTCCGGTCGTGATGACGCTCGGGGTCACCTCGTAGAAGTCGCGCTGGTCGAACCACTCGCGGAACGCCTGCAGCGTCTTCGCGCGGAGGATCATCGAGTTCGTCAGGTGGCGCGAGCGGAGGAACAGGTGGCGCTTGTCGAGCAGGGTCTCCTGCGCGTCGGCGTCGACCGTGCTCTCGTAGATGGGGAAGTCCTGCGAGGGGCCCACGAGCTGGAACTCCTCGACGCCGATCTCGAAGCCGCCTGGCGCGCGCTCGTCCGCCTTGACGGTGCCGGTGAGGATGACGCTCGCCTCGATGGCGGCCTTCTGCGCGTCCTCGAAGCCCGCGTCCGTCGCGACCCCCTTCTTCGTCGTCGTCTGGATGGTGCCCGTCGCGTCGCGCAGCGTGGCGAACACGATCTTTCCGGAGGTGCGGTAGCGCCAGACCCACCCGCGCAGCGTGACCTTCTCGCCGGTGTGCTTGCCGGCGAGGATGTCGCGGATGTGGACGATCGGCGAAGCGCTCATGGTGGCGTGCCACGCGGCAGGGCGGCATAAATCCCGTGCCGCCCGGGCGCGTCGGCCGCCGGGACGCCTACTGCTTCAGCAGGGTGACGTGCCCGGTGTAGTATTTCTTCGAGCTCGTGTCGTGCTGCCCGTAGGAGACGGACACGACGTCGCTCTCGACGCACGCGCCGTCGGCCGAGCAGGCGCCGCTGCGCATCGCCAGGCTGTGCAGGATCCCGGCGGCCGCATACGCGTGCGACGAGCCCGGAAGGCGCGTCTCCTGGCCGGCGACCGCGCAGCTCGTCGAATGGGACGTCTGCCCCGTCGCCGGGTCCTCCTCCTGGCTGAGGGAGCATTCCAGCTCGGCCGCGGCGGCGCTCGCGGGCGGCGCGGCGAAGAGAAGGACGGCAAGGACGGTCGTGAGCAGCATGGCGGCGCGGCGGTCGGGCATGTGGACTCCCCGGCTGGCGGAAGGTGTCCGGACGGATGAACCCTATCGGGCGCCCGTAGCTGCTGCCTCGTCGCATGCCGGAGCGCCCGTCGCGGGCGCGCGCCGCTCGTAGGCCCAGACGGCAACGGTGCTCACCACGTTCGTGGCGGCGACGGCGATGAAGGCGTAGGCGAGGAAGTTCTGCGTGCCGGCGACGCCCGCGGCGGCGGGAAGCCCCGCGAGGACGGTCGCGGCGAGGCCGCGCGGGAGGAGGAACGTGATGAGCCTCCGGTCGCCGCGCGTGGAGCCGTCGCCCGCGAGCGCGAGCCGCGCGGCGAGGATGCGCGCCGCGACGATGGCGGCGACGATGAGCGCGCCGTGGAGGAGGAACGTCGTGTCCGCGAGGACGGCGGGGTCGAGGATGACGCCGAGGTACACGAAGAAGAACGCGCGGACGAGGAAGGTGATCTCGCCCTGGAAGTCGCGCTGGCGCGCGGTGAAGGCGCGGCCGTCGATGCCGAAGCGGCTCATGAGGTCGACGCCGTTGCCAAGAACGATGCCGAAGGCGAGGACGCCGATGGCGCCGCTGCCGCCCACGACCTCGACGCCGACGTAGAGAAGGAGGACGGCGGCGAGCGTCGCCATGTATGCGTTCTTCTTGCCCTCGAGCTGGCGGAGGAGGCGCAGCCACAGGAAGCCGGCGACGATGCCGATGACGATGGCGACGCTGAAGCTCGCGGCGATGGCCTTGCCCGCGGCCGAGACGCTCGCGCTGCCGAAGGCGTCGGAGGCGCTGAGGACACCGATGAGCGTCACGACGCCGATGACGCAGAAGACGTCCGTGAGCGCGCTCTCGACGTTGAGAAGCACCTTCGTCGGCGCCGCGGCGCGCGTGCGGGCGATGGTGGGCATGACGATGATGCCCGACGTCCCGCCGAGGATGAGGCCGAGAAGCGCCGCCGCGGGCCACGAAAGCCCGATGGCGTAATGCGCGAGCGCCGCGACGGCGGCGACGGTCATCGCGAGGCCGACGAGCGCGAGGAGCATCGCGCGCCAGAAGCTCACGAGGAGGTCCTTCAGGCGCAGGCCGAGCCCGCCGTCGAACATGATGACGATGAGCGCGAGCGCGCCCACGAGCGTCGTGGCCTCCTGGAACGCGCTCACGCTGAAGAGGCCGAAGACAGGGCCGATGAGCACGCCGATGAGGATGAGCAGAAGGACGTCGGTCACGCGCGTGCGCTCGAAGAGGAGGTACCCC
>DASRYU010000083.1:0-10845 GCA_035687045.1 Thermoplasmatota archaeon
CGCGTCCAACCCGGCGGACGGACCGCGTGTGCTCTCGCCACCCCTCCCTGTGTGAGGACGCGTGCGCGCGCGCCTCTCTCTCCATGGAAGGGTGTCACCCCCTTCAGGGGTGACGCGAGCGGCGCGCGAGAGCAGCCCCGACGTCAGGTGAGAACGCCTCATGAGGCGCTCGCGCATCGGCCCCCATGTTAGGGGGAGATTCACCTATGCGACTCAGAGCGACCAGGACTAGTAGCCTCACCTTCATTGCGATCTTGACCATCTCCGCGCTCGCGCCTCTCGCGGGCGCGGCCATCTCGACCGTCACCGCCTCGGCGCCCTCGAGCGCCACCGCCGGCGCGAGCTTCACCGTCAGCGGCTCCGTCACCGCGACGAGCACGGGCACGGGCGCGGGCGGCCAGACCGTCACGCTCTCCATCGCCTCCGGCCCCGCCGGCGGCGCGCTCATCGGCACCACCACGGGCACGACGAGCGGCTCCCAGACGAGCGCGACCTACTCGATCTCGGGCGTCAAGCTTGACAAGGCCGGCGCCTACGTGCTCCGCGCGACCGTCGGCTCCGTCAGCGGCAACACCGGCACGATCACGATCAACCCGGCCGCGTCGACGAAGCTTGAGTGGCACACGATCGACCTGACGCCCCCCGAGGCGCCCTCGCCGGTCACGATCAAGGTGTCCGTGCACGACGTGTACGGCAACCTCGTCACGAGCGACTCCACCACGAAGGTCAAGCTCGAGTCGCAGTCCGTCATCAGCGGCGGCAACCTGCAGCTCACGCAGGGCCAGCAGAACGGCGTCACGGCCGTGAACGGCATCGTCACCTTCGAGGGCAAGTACGTCAACAAGGACTGCTGGTACAGCGTCTTCGCGAACGCGACCGGCCGCACGAGCCCGACGCCCGCGCGCGTCCGCGTCGGCGACTGCAGCGACGACGCGACTCCCCCCGTCATCACCCTCGCGAGCCGCCTTCCCGCGGCCAACGCGGCCGGCTGGAACAACGGCGACGTCGTCGTCACGTGGGAGTGCCGCGACGCGGAGTCCGACGTCATCTTCGCGACCGTGACCAACACGGTCAGCACCGAAGGCGCGGGCCAGTCCACGACGGGCACCTGCACGAACTACGCGAGCCTCACCGCCTCCCACACCGTGACCGGCATCAACATCGACCGCACGGCGCCCGTCCTCTCGGGCACCCGCTCCCCCGCGCCCAACGCGGCCGGCTGGAACAACGCGGACGTCACGGTCAGCTTCGCCTGCACGGACGCCCTCTCCGGCGTCGCCAGCGTCACCGGCCCGCAGGTCGTCAGCACGGAAGGGACCGCGCAGTCGCGCTCCGGCAGCTGCGTCGACCTCGCCGGCAACTCGGCGAGCGCCACCGTCTCCGGCATCAACCTCGACAAGACGGCCCCCAGCGTCGTCGCCTCCCGCTCCCCCGCCGCCAACGCGGCCGGCTGGAACAACGACGACGTCACCGTCAGCTTCGCCTGCACGGACGCGCGCTCCGGCGTCGCGTCGACCTCGCCCGCCGCCGTCGTCTCGACGGAAGGCAGCGGTCAGTCGCGCACGGGCAGCTGCACGGACGTCGCCGGCAACAGCGCCAGCGCGACGATGTCGAACATCAACATCGACCGCACGCCCCCCGTCCTCACGGGCGCCAAGAGCCCCGCGAGCGAGTGGAGCAACGGCGACGTGACCGTGACCTTCAGCTGCGTTGACGCGCTCTCGAACGTCGCGTCCGTCACGGGCCCGCAGGTCGTCACGACGTCGGGCGCGGGCCAGTCCCGCTCCGGCTCGTGCGTCGACCACGCCGGCAACTCCGTGAGCGGCAGCGTCTCGAACATCAACATCGACCGCGAGTCGCCGACCCTGACGCTCACGCCCGCGTGCAGCGCCCCCGGCACGGACGGCTTCTGCCTCGGCGAGACCACCGTCAGCGTCTCGCTGCAGGACTCGCTCTCGGGCCCCCAGGGCACGAGCTGCACGCTCAACGGCGTGTCGACGAGCTGCGCGTCGCTCTCGGCCTCCGAGGACGGCTCGTACACGTTCTTCGCGGAGGGCTTCGACGTCGCGAACAACCGCGCGGAGTCGACCTACACGATCGTCATCGACAGCACGAAGCCCAGCGTCTCGGTGCAGGACACCTGCGCCACCGCGGGCGACAACGGCTGGTGCCGCTCCTCCGTCTCCCTCGCGTTCAGCGCGAGCGACGAGAACGGCCTCGCCGCCGGCTACCCGCAGTGCACGGACAACGGCGCGCCCATCGCGTGCGGCGGCTCCGTCACGAGCGAGGGCCTCCACACCGTGAGCATCCTCGCGCAGGACGTCCCCGGCAACGAGAACTCCGCGAGCACGACGTTCAAGATCGACACCATCGCGCCCACCCTCACCTCCATCGAGAGCTTCTCGGTCGAGGCGACGGGCGCGTCCGGCGCGGTCGCGACCTTCGCGCTCCCCCTCGCGAGCGACGGCGGCAGCGGCCCCGGCGCCGTGAGCTGCGCGCCCGCGAGCGGCAGCCTCTTCGCGCTCGGCACGACGCAGGTCACCTGCAGCGTCAGCGACCTCGCGGGCAACACCGCGAGCACGACCTTCGACGTCACCGTCGTCGACTCGTCGGCGCCCGTGATCGACGCGATGGCCGACGACACGTTCGAGGCCGAGAGCGGCCTTGGCGCCGTCTACGTCTACACGGCCCCCGCCGTGCGCGACGCGGTCGACGGCGTGAGCGCGGCGACCTGCTCGCCCGCCTCCGGCACGCTCTTCCCCCTCGGCACGACGACCGTGACCTGCACGGCCACGGACGCGGCGGGCAACATCGCCGAGAGCGTCTCGTTCGACGTGACGATCGTCGACAGCACCGGCCCGAGCGTCGTCGCCAGCGAGGTCCAGGACCTCTCGGCGGAAGCGACCGGCCCGACCGGCGCCATCGTGAGCTTCGCCGCCCCCGCGACGTATGACGCGGTCGACGGCGCGGGCGTCGCGACGTGCAGCCCGGCCTCCGGCAGCCTCTTCCCCCTCGGCGAGACGACCGTCACCTGCACGGCGACGGACGCGGCCGGCAACGAAGCCACGGCCGTGACCTTCGTCGTCACCGTCGTCGACACGACCGGCCCGTCCATCGACGCGATGGCGGACGACGTCGTCGAGGCGACGAGCGCGCTCGGCGCGACGTACGTCTACGCGGCCCCCGCCACCTTCGACATCGTCGACGGCGCGGGCGTGGCCTCGTGCCTGCCCGCCTCGGGCAGCGTGTTCGCGCTCGGCGAGACGACCGTGACGTGCAGCGCCACCGACGCCGCGGGCAACGCGGCCGACGCGGTGACCTTCACGGTCACCGTGCAGGACACGACGCCCCCGACGATCGCGGCGATGGTCGACCTCGTTCTCGAGGCGGCCAGCGACGCGGGCGCGGAAGCGACCTTCGACGCGCCCGCCACGAGCGACGCGGTCGACGGCGCTGGCGTCGCGACCTGCGACGCCGAGTCCGGCGCGATCTTCCCGCTCGGCGTGACGATCGTGACCTGCACGGCCATCGACGCGGCCGGCAACGCCGCCGACGCGGTGACCTTCAAGGTCACCGTCCGCGACACCTCGGCCCCCATCATCGACGGCATCGTCGAGGACGCGGAGCTCGAGGCCGTGGACGCGAACGGCGCCCGCTTCACGTACGACGCGCCCTCCACGAGCGACCTCGTGGACGGCGCCGGCATCGCGACCTGCACGCCCCCGTCGGGCAGCGTCTTCCCGCTCGGCGAGACGACGGTCACCTGCACGGCGACGGACGAGAACGGCAACGAAGCGTCCCCGGTGAGCTTCATCGTCAAGGTCGTCGACACCTCGAAGCCGCTCATCGCGGCCGTCGAGGACGTCACGGCCGAGGCGACCGGCCCCACGGGCGCGGTCGTCACCTACACCGCGCCCTCCTGGAGCGACGCGGTCGACGGCGTGGGCATCGCCTCGTGCAGCCCGGCGTCCGGCGGCCTCTTCGCCCTCGGCGAGACGACGGTGACCTGCACCGCGACGGACGCGGCGGGCAACGAGGCGGACGCGGTCTCCTTCACGGTGACCGTCCTCGACCGCATCGCGCCCGTCACGACGCTCGGCACGAGCGGCTTCCTGACGTCGAGCATGTGGTACACGAGCCAGCCCAGCGTCTCGCTCACCTGCGTGGACGCGGTCGGCTGCACGGCGACGTACTACACGCTCAACGGCGGCAGCCCCATCGCGTACACGGGCGTGTTCACGCTGCCTGACGGCGTGCACACGGTCGCGTACTGGTCGGAGGACGCGGCGAACACGGAGTCCGCGAGCTCGAGGACGTTCCGCGTCGACACGACGCCGCCCACCCTCGTGCTCCCGTCGAGCATCACGTCGGCGACGCAGGTCGTGACGTACACGGTGACGGCGACGGACAACGTCGACCTCGCGCCGTCCTGGACCTGCACGCCCGCCTCGGGCTCGACCTTCGCGGTCGGCACGACGATGGTCGAGTGCACGGCGACGGACGAGGCCGGCCACCAGACGAGCGGCGTGTTCAGCGTGACGGTGCAGCGCTCCTGCAGCTCCAGCACGTGGACGGGCCTCCTGCAGCCGGTGAACGCGGACGGCACGTCCGTGTTCAAGCTCGGCAGCACGATCCCGCTGAAGTTCCGCTGCGGCGACCAGGGCACCGCGACCGTCAAGGTCTCGATGCAGAAGCTGTCGAACGGCATCTACGGCGCTGAGGTCGAAGCCACCTCCACCTCCGGCGCGGACAGCGGGAACACCTTCCGCTGGTCCTCGACGGACGGCCAGTACATCTACAACCTGGCGACGAAGCCCCTCAGCGAGGGCACGTGGTTCGTGAAGGTCGACTTCGGCAACGGCGACGTCCGCGAGACGAAGATCTCGCTGCGCAAGTAAGGCGAAAGAGCCCTCAGGGCTCGCCTTCGGGACCTGTTCGCGTCTCGAAGGCGAGCCTTGTGGGCAACTTCGCGAGCGCGACGACGTGGTAAGGGCGCGTCTCGAAAGGCGCGCACGCGGCGCCCGGCTCCGGCTCGTGGATCACGAGCTCGAGGGTCGTGACGCCGGCAGCCTCGTCCGTTCTCGCTCGCACCACTTCCACCCCCCAGCAGTCGCTCGGCCTCGGCCCGACCAGGGCAAAGACGACGCGCTCGCGCGCGAAGTCGACGTCGGGCATGTCGGGGGGCGGGAACTCGTTCGAGCCGTGGCGCTCCCAGGCGGCGCGCCACGCTTCCTCTTCTTCGACGACCACCGGGTCGTCCTCCTCCAGGCCCGTGAGCGAGCCGCGCGCGAGGGTCCGGAAGGAGTCGTTGGCCTGCGCCACGATGCGCACGCCCGGCTCCAAAACGCGCACGCTCGCGCGCGCCGTCTCGTCGAGCACCCGGAGCTCCACGACGTAGCGCCCCGCCGGCGCCGGCTCCGTCACGCCGTCGGCAACGACGCGGCCGTCCCACGTGCGCGTCGTGTTCCACGACTCGCCGGCGCGAAGCGTCGCGGGCGCGCCCCCGCATCCGCCCTCGGGCGCCTGCTCGTGGGCGGGCCCCTCCTCGACGAGGTGCAGCGCGCGGCCGCTCGACTCCTGGAGAAGCATCACGACGCCGCATCCGTCGCTCGGGAGCCGCAGGGGCTCGCCGCACGCGGTCACGCGCACGCTCGCGACCACGGGCTCGCCGAAGGGCGCCTCGCGCGGGGTCGCGCTCACCTCGAGGCGGGGGCAGGCTTCGTCGGCGGGCGGCTCCCGCGCGCCGCAGCCCGCGAGAAGGAGCGCGGCGACGAGAAGGACGTGGGGGCGGAGCACGCGCCGCGCTGGGCATGGACGCGCATAAAGGGCCCGCTCCTCGCCGCGCTCAGGGGCCGCGCGGGCGGCGGGGCGCTGCCAGCACGGCGAGCGTCTGGAGGACCCCGCTCCAGGCGCGGTACTCGCGCAGGAACGCCTGCCCGCGGGGCGTGAGCCGCGGGATGTCCTCGTAGTCGACGAGCCCGCGCGCCGCGAGGATGGAGAGGTGCTCGCGCAGGCGGGCGTACGCGACGTTCGCGCGCGTCGCCACGTTCGACAGGCGCGGCTCGGGCGAGGCGCGCTCCGCCTCCAGGGCCTCGAGGACGCTGCCAAGCACCGCCCACAGCTCCCGCCGCGGCATCGGGCCCAGCCTCCTCCGCCCCGCTCATCCTCGTTTCGCGAGTCCGACGGGCTGGACGGGTCCACGTGGCGCGGAGAAGCGAAAAAGAGGGGGTCGGGGCGCGCGCGGCTCGCGCCCCCGCCCTGCGGGATCAGCCGCGGCGGGCGGCGAGGAAGATGGCGAGCGCGAGGGCGAGCGCCACGAGGACGACGCTCGCGCCGGGCACGCTCTTCTCGCCGGCCGTGCGGTCCTCGGCCTCCATGACGGGCGCGCCGTTGCCGCCGTCGAGGTACTGGACGTCGCGGTCGCAGATCTCGGTCTCGGACGCGCCGTCCATGCAGGTGGCGCCGTCGCGGGGGACCTCTCCGTCGCCGCGGCAGTGCTCGCACGAGCCGTCCGCGGGGCCGCGGCCGGGCTCGGGCAGGCCGCTGCACTCGATGCACCCCTCTTCGCCGTAGGCGCAGACCTCGGCGCCGCAGTTCCCGTCGTAGGTGGGCGCGTCGTCGGAGCCGCCGTAGGCGCACATCATGTCGGGCGGGCAGTCGTCCACCCACGCCGCGTCGGAGGGGCGCTCGGAGGTGTCGGTCTTCTCCTCCTGGGCCGACGCGAGGGGGGCGAGGGCGAGGAGGGCAAGCATCATCGCGGTGAGGAGACGCATGGTCTTCGACCCGAGTAGGCGCGGCTCCCCCATCCATCTTCCAAAGATGTTGGGGGGATCCCGAACCTGCGCCGGCCGCGCCCTACTTCTCCTGTTCGTCCGAGCGGCGGCGGCGCCAGACGCCGAGGATCGACGCGAGGCCCACGACGCACAGGACGAGGCCGAGGAGCGTCAGCGCGAAGCCGATGACGCCGAAGGGCGCCTTGCCGTCGCCGTCGCCGCGGTCGCCGTGGACCTCGATCTCGCGCTCCACCAGCACCGTGAGGCAGCCCGTCACGTCCGCCTCCGCGAAGCAGACGTACGTCGTGTGCGAGCCCGCGGGGGCCACGAACTCGAGGACGTCGCGCGAGAGCGGGACGACGTTGCCGCCCGCGTCGTAGCCGACAAGCGAGTAGAGCTCCGTCGCGTTCTCGCGGAGGACCTCGACGCCGCGCACCTCGATGCGCGCGAGCTTGCCCGCGAGCACCTGCACGATCTTCGAGCCGCGCACCGCGCCCTCCTCGTAGAACACCTCGACGGGGCCCATGAGGTTGGGCGCCTGCACGTGGAGCGTGGACTCGCCGAGCGCGACGGGGTTGCCGTGCGCGTCGAAGCCGGCCAGCGTGAAGGTCGCCTCCGTGCCCGCGACAAGCGTGTCGGGGCCGAGGATGCGGATCTCGTGCAGGAAGTTGGGCACGATCTCGACCGTCGCGTCGACGGTGAGGCCGTCCTTCACGAGCGTCATCGTGTGCGTGCCGGCGCGCGTGAACTCGACGGCGTGCCAGCCGAGGTCGACGCGGTTGCCGAACTCGTCGGTGCCGATGAGGCGGATGCCGCCCTTCGAGCCGGCGAAGACGCGCGTGCCGTTCTCGGCGACCGCCGTCTGGGCCGCGCCCGGCAGCACCGTCACGCGGATGGCGCCGACGACGCCCTGCTCGCCGTACTGCAGGACGGCGTCGCCGGCCTGCGTGAAGGTGCTCACGAGGAGGCCCTGCGCGAGCGTGCGCGCGGTGCCGTCGACGGCCACGCCCGTGAGGACGTAGGTCGCGGTGGTGCCGGCCACGACCGTGCGCGGGCCCGCGATGAGGATGCGCGCGAGCGGCGGCGCGGCCGGCGCGGACGTCGGAGGCAGGGGCGCCGCGGGCGTCGTGGCGGCAGGCGCCGCGAGCGGCTTCGCGACGAACGCGAACGAGGAGAACTCCATCAGCGTGGCCGCGTACGTGTAGTACCCGCCCACCGGCTCGGGCGTGAGCAGGCGCGCCGGGACGTTGGCGTTGATGAGGACGCCGTCGGACCATTCGATGAGGCGCACCTCGTTCGGGTCGAGGTTGTTCGCCGTGAAGTACGACGCTTCCACGTGGAAGGTGATGTCGAGGCGGCGCAGGAGCGAGTTGAGCTGCGTCGAGTCGAGGCGGCGGCCGTCCTCCGTCGCCGTCACGGTGATGTAGAGCGCGGGCGCCTGGTCGCGGCCGTCGCCGATGCGCGTCTCGTGCATGGCGCGGTCGACCTCCTCGGGGAGGACGAACTGGCTCGCTGGCTGCACCTCGATCATGACCGTCACGTCGGTCGCGGCGCGCTCGATCTCCACGCGCGCCGTGCCCAGCGCCGAGGTGCCGGGGCCCGACTGCGGGAGCGAGAGGTCGAGGAGCGCGCCGGGGGCGACCTCGGCGAGGCCGACGACGTGCGTGGTGGTGACGACGTCCGCCACGGCGGCCTCGAGGTTGACGGCCGCGAGGACGGTGTCGACGCCCGCGGGCGCGCGCGTCTCGCTGATGAACTGGTAGATCGCGGCCTCGCGGTAGACGACGATGCCGGACGTGGTGACCGTCGAGGCGCGCACGAGCGAGGCGCCGACCGCGGCGCCGGCCGTGTACAGGCCCTCGGGCGTGATGGAGCCCATCGTGGAGTCGTTGACCGACCACGTGATGGGCAGGTCGGGGATGACGTTGCGCCGCGCGTCCATGCCGATGGCGCTGAGCTGGATGCTTCCGCCGAGCGTGCGCGAGGCCGAGTCGGGCGAGATGCGGAGCATCGCCGGCTCGCCGGGGACGACGGTGACGACCGCGCGGGCGACGACGCTGCCGACGCGAGCGGTGATGCCCGTCGTGCCGACGCGGTTGCCCGTGAAGACGCCGTCGGCGCTGATCGTGCCGATCTCCGGGTCCTCGACGGTGTAGGTGACGACGAGCCCCTCGATCGGGACGCCCGCGGCGTCGAAGGCCTCGACGCGGAACACGAACGGCTCGCCGGCGGAGAGGCCGTTGCGCCCCTCGCGCGGCGGCGGGACGATGATCGTCGCCTGCACGACGGCCTCGGCCGCCGAGACGACCTCGATCGTGGCGTTCGCCGAGACGCGGCCCGCGAGGTCGCGGACGGTGAGCGTCGCGATGCCGCGGGAGACGCCGGTCGCGGTGGCGGTGCGGGCGTCGAAGCTCGCGACGCCGATGGGGTCGAGCTGCCAGAACACGGCGGGCGTGGGCAGGCGGTTCCCCTGCGCGTCGAAGTAGGCGGTGGTGAACGTGGCGCTGCGGTTCTCGACGACCTTCACGCTCGGCGGCGAGAGCTCGATGCGGGCGAGCCCGCCCGCGCGCGTCGTGACGTTGATCGACGCGGACACGTTCGTCGCGGGGTCGCGCGCGGTGAGCGTGCGCGTGCCGGCGGCCTCGATGGGCTGGAGCACGCCGTTGACGACGTCGGCGCCGTGCCAGACGAGGGACGACGCGGGCACGTCGATGGGGTTGCCGTGCACGTCGCGCGCCGCGATCGAGAGGACGATGGGCGTGCGGTCGTCGGCGGAGCGGTCGATATCGCCGTTCGCGATGCGCAGCGTCTGGAGCGCGCCGGCGAGGATGGAGACCGTCGCGCTCGCGGAGACGCCGCGGTCCGTCGCCGTGAGGACGCAGCTGCCGACGCTTGTCGGCGCGACGTAGGCGCTGCCGGCGAAGCTGCCGCAGCTCGCGCTCCAGGCGGGCGCGACGGGGACGCTGTTGTTGTGCGCGTCGAAGCCGGCGGCGGTGGGCGCGGCGGAGGCGCCGACGACCATGCGCGCGGGGGCGGCGAGGCTGAGGCGCGCGAGGGCGCCGGCGACGACCTCGTAGGCGGCGCAGCCGGTGACGGAGCCGGCGGTGAAGCAGGCGGTGGCGGGGCCGGCGAGCGTGGGCGCGGCCTGGTCGAAGGCGACGAGGCCGACGTCGACCGCGTTGCCGTGCGCGTCGCTCGCGGCGACGGCGAAGCGCGCCGTGGCGCCGGCGGGGACGATGCTCGGACCCGTCACGACGACGCTCGCGACGACATCGGGGACGATGCTCACCGTGCGGCACCCTTCGATGCCGCCGAGGAGCGTGCACGCCTGCGCGTCCCCGGCGCGCGTCGGGGCGCGGAAGGTGAACGTGGCCGTGCTCACGACGTTCCCGAAGCGGTCGCGCCCGCTCGCGTCGTAGCTCGCGGTCGCGTTCGCGACGAGCTGCGAGGGACCGCTCACGAGGACGACGGTGAGCGCGTCGGCGACGACCGTGACGTCGCGGCACGTCGAGAGCGCGTCGACCTCGACGCAGGCGCGGGCCGGGCCGGCGCTCGTGGGGACCTCGTAGGTGAACGTGGGGGTCGAGACGGGGACCCGGTTCTCGTAGCGGTCGAAGCCGCGCACCTCGTAGGTCACGTTGGTGCCCGCGACGAGGCTGGCCGGACCGTGGAGGTAGAGCGAGGCGAGCGCGTCGGGCGTGACGCTCACGCGCAGGCACCCGCTGACGTTGCCCTCGCTCGTGCAGACGTCGCGCGGCGCGGCGAAGGTGGGCGCCGTGAACGCGAAGCTCGACGGCGTGAGCGCGATGGGGTTGCCGAAGCGGTCCGCGCCGACGCGGGCGAACGTGGCCGTCGTGTTGGCGACCATGCTGGCCGGGCCCGAGACCGTGATCGTCTCGAGCTCCGCCGGAAGGACGGTCACGCGGACGCAGGCGGAGAAGCCGCCAAGCTCGGCGCACGCGTCGTGCATGCCCGAACCGTTCGGGAGCAGCATCTGGACGCTCGCCGCAGGCGGGGCGACGGGGTTGCCGTAGCGGTCGGCGCCCGCGACGAGGAACGTCGCGAGCTCGCC
>DASRYU010000084.1:0-22474 GCA_035687045.1 Thermoplasmatota archaeon
CCCCTGCTCCCTCCTCCCTCCGCCCTCGCTCCCTCGGCTGCGATAGCATCCGCTGGAACGAAACGAAAGCCTCTTGCCCGCGGCCTACAGATTCGGACCAGCTTAGAGTATAAAAGGGCTCATCATGGCCAAGTCCAAGAAACCCGCGGGCAAGGCGAAGAAGCCGGCGCCGAAGCCGCTCAAGAAGGCGCAGAAAAAGCCCGCGAAGCCTGTCGCGAAGCCGAAGGTCGACCCCGTCGCCACGGCGCGGAAGGCCGCCGCGGAGGCCGCGGCCCAGGCGCGCGCGGCCGAGAAGCTCGCGGCGCAGCTTGAGTCGCAGCGCAAGAAGGATGCGGAGCGCGCCGAGCGCGAGCTCGCCCAGCTGCGGCAGGCGCTCGAGAAGGAGCGCCAGAAGGTCGAGGCGGCGCAGCAGGCCATCGCGGCGCAGAAGGAGGCCGCCCGGCAGGCGGAGCTCAGCCGCAAGGAGCTCGAGAAGAACGTCGAGCGCGAGCGCCGCGAGGCCGAGAAGCGCGCCGAGCAGGAGCGCAAGGCCGCCGAGAAGGCCGAGCAGCAGCGCCTCAAGGCCGAGGCGAAGGCCGCCGAGGACGCCGCCAAGGCCGCGGCCAAGCTCGCCGCGAAGAAGAAGCCCATCCCGATGTCGTCGCTCGCCGCGGCGCCCATCTTCCGCCCCCTGACGGAGGAGCGCCCCGAGCTTGCTCCCCTTCCTCCCCCGGCCAAGCCCGGGCACGTGGACCACCAGATGCTCAGCGCGATCGAGTACGGCCTCTTCGCGGCCGTCAACAAGACGTTCGGCTTCGCGGGCCAGAGCGTCGTGAAGAACGCGTCGCTGCGCATCCTGGAGTACGGCTACAAGCGCGGCTGGCTCCCGCCCAAGGCGAAGGAGCCCGTCCGCGCGCTCAACGAGTTCTTCAACCGCCTCGAGACGATGGGGTACGCCGAGCGCATCCACGTCGCCAAGCGCGGCGAGAACTACGTGCTCGAGGTGCACGGGCTCGCCGACTTCGAGGCAGTCCACGAGCTGCGCGGCATGCACTACCCGCTGCTCCCGGTGTTCCTCGGCGCGATGCTCGAGGCCATCGTCGACCAGTACTTCAGCCTCAAGGCGACGATGGAGCCCATCGAGTGGCAGGAGAACAAGCGCGGGTTCAACCTGCCCTTCTCCATCCACGAGCGCACCGTCGCGCCGGAGGTCTCGCGCCTCCCCGCGATGTCGCGCGTGGACGACTTCGAGGAATAGGCGTACGTCGCGCGCCGTCGCCCGTTGCGCGCAGCGGAGGCTTCACGAAGCGCCGCGGCCGTGCGCGACGCATGAGGGGCGCGCCGCTTCTTCTCGCTCTCGCCCTCCTCGCGCCGCTCGCGCTCGCGCAAAGCGGCGCCGGCGCATGGACGCAGCCGGGCGGCTCGCCCTCCCGCGGCGGGTTCGTCGACGGGCACGCGTGGCCGCTCGACGTCGTCGCTTCCACCGGGCTCCTTCGGGAGAGCGAGGAGTTCGCGGTCGTCGGCGGCCTGCCGCTCGTCGATGCGGGGGGCGCGCTCTTCGGCGTGGCGACGGCGGGCAACGGGCCCGCCCTCGACATCCTGGGCGCGCTCGCGCCCGTCGGCGCCTGCGCCCTTGTCCGCTGGACGCCCGGCGCGGAGCCGTCGCGCGCCTCGCTCCCGTGCGCGGGGGACGCGCGCGTCGCGGGGGTCGCGCCCGCGGCGGGCGTCGTTCTCGTCTGCTCGAGCGGCGGCGCGGGCGACCCGATCGTGCAGGCGTGGGACGCGCGCGGCGCGGCGCTTCGGTGGAGCGCGTCGCCCGCGCCCCCTCTGGCGGACGGGACGACGCGCGGGTGGTGGTGCGACGCGGCCTCCGTCGAGGACGACCGCGGGCGCGTCGTCGTCGCGTTCGGCTCGGACGACCGCAACGAGGTCGCCGCGCTCCGCCTGTCGGACGGGAGCGTCCTCTGGCGGCGCGTCCTCCCGCCGCCGGACCTCCCCTCGTTCGCGGTCGGTCCCGACGCGTCCACGGTGCCGCTGGGCTTCGGCGCGCAGACGATCACGCGCCTCGAGGGGGGCTACGTCGTGCTGGGCTACACGGAGAGCCGCTCGGGCGCCATCGTGATCGACGACGAGGGGAACGTGCTTCGCAGCGTGCCCGAGGTGACGAGCCCGGCCCCCGCGGGCGCGCAGGCGTCGCCGTGGGCCGCCGCGCGCGGGCCCCGCGCCGCGTTCGTCCTGGGCGGCGACATCATCCTCGCCGACACGAGCGGCAACGTCCAGCGGCGCCCCCTCGCCGACGTGCAGGCGGAGCCCCAGGCGGCGCCCGCGTGGTGGAGCAGCACGCTCCTTGTCCCGCGCGAGCGCACGATGCAGCGCTACGACACCGGCAGCCTCGAGCCGCTGTGGGAGCGCGCGTGGTCGGCGCCTGATGGCGGCTCCATCCTTGACCTCGTTCTCGTGACGCCCGGCAGCGCGGCCGTCCTGTGGCGGGAGGCGGGCGCGGGCGCCGCGCATCTTTCGCGCCTCGAGCTCTCCAGCGCCGCGGAGCTCCAGCGCATCCCGCTTGGCGAGGAGCGCACCGGCGGCCGCATCGTTCCGCGCGCCGACGGGTCGATGCTCGTGACCTTCGGCGCCGGCCGCGTCTACACGCTCGGCGCGACGCCGCTTCCGCGGCCGACGGTCGCGTTGAGCAACGCGTACCCTGCCGTGGAGGAGGCCGTGACGCTGCGCGTGGACGCGCCAGGCGCCGCGCGCGTGCTCGTGGCGTGGGGGGACGGCGCGGTGGACGAGGTGACGTCGGGCGAGGCGACGCACCAGTACCAGGCGGAGCGGCCGCGCGCCATCTCCGTCACCGCCGTCATGCCCGACGGGCGCACCGCGACGACGGAGGTGCTCGCGCGCGTGGGCGCGCCGCCGCCCGCCACGCTCACGGCCATCCAGCGCGCGTTCGCGCCCGAGCGCCAGGAGCTCACGTTCTTCGTTCTCGGTCTCGCGCTCACGGGGGGCGGCGCGCTGTTCGCCGCCGCGCTCCGGCGTCGCCGCCACGCGCGGCTCGCGCAGGAGGAGCAGCGGCTGCGCGTCGTCATGGACGCGAGCCTGCTCACGCCCACGCAAGGCCTCGCCGCGCTCGAGGCGCACCGCGCGCACCTGCGCGACCAGCACACGCGGCGCCGGCTCGACGACGCGCAGTACGCGATGCTCGACCACCGCGCCGTGCGCGCGATGAAGTCCGCGCGCTATCGTCTCCTCGGCGCGTCGCTCAACAAGCTCTCGCCGCACTTCCGGCGCGTGCTCGACACGGCGCTCGAGGACGGGCAGGTCACGAGCGGCGAGATGGCGGCGCTCGTGGCGGCGGTCGAGGAGGAGCCCGCGCTCTCGGCGGACGAGCGCGAGCGGGTGCGGAGCCTGCTGCTTCGTTGGGCGCGGTGAGCGCCGCCTCGCAAACGTCAAACTTCCGCGCGCCGCTCCCATGGCCATGCCGGGCGAGAAGCGTCCCGACTTCGAGCGGCTGGAGGACTACTTCCGCGCGCTGTCGTACGCGACGCGCCTGGAGCTCCTCCACCTGCTGCGCTTCCCGCGCGCGATCGCCGACATCCGCATCGCGCCGCGCCAGGTGCGCGCGGGCGAGAACGCGGAGCGGCCCGTCGCGCGGCAGACCGTGCAGGCGCATCTCGACCAGCTCGTGGAGATCGGGGTCGTCGTGGCGCAGGAGCCGGCGACGCCGCGGGCCCCGCGCGAATACGTCGTGAACCACCAGCGGCTCTACCAGATCCTCGAGGAGTTCCGCGCCGTCGGGACGATGCTCTCCGTGGGCGCGCCCGCCTTCGACGACGCGACCGCCGACCTCGACCGCCGCGAGGAGGGGGCGCTGCCGCCGGGCCCGAAGCTTGTCCTCGCCCACGGGCTGCGCGAGGGGAAGTCGTTCCTTCTGCGGCGCGAGGCGTCGCGCTGGATCATCGGCCGCCGGCTCGGCGTGGACGTCTGCCTCGAGTACGACCCGTACGTGAGCCTCGAGAACGCCGAGGTGGCGCGTCAGGACGGCGCGCTCCTTCTGCGCGACCTCCATTCGAGCAAGAACGGGACGTGGCTGAACTGGCGACGGCTGGCGGAGGGGGAGCAGCGCGCGATCCGCCCCGGCGATATCGTCGGCGTCGGCCGCTCGCTCCTCGTCTACATGCCCGAGTAGGCGCCGCCTACGCGGCAAGCGGCGCCGTCGGCAGCGCGGGCCGCAGCGCCGCGAGGAGCGCGTCGCGCATCTCCGTCGCGGAGGCGTACCGCTCCGCGGGCTCCGGTGCGAGCGCGCGGGCGAAGAGCGGCTCCAGCTCCGGCGCGCCCGGCACGCGCCGCGCGAACGGGCGCATGCGCGCGGCTCTCTGCTGGAGCTCCTCGCGCGTCTCGTCGGCGATGACGTGGAGGTACGGGGAGCCCGTCGCCGCCTCGTAGAGCGTCGCGCCCGCCGCATAGAGGTCGCTCGCGCGCGTGGCCTCGCGACCGCGCGCCTGCTCCGGCGCCATGTAGCGCGGTGTGCCGACGACGGAGGGTGCGCCCCAGCCGTCGTCGGGCCCGAGCGTCTCCTCCAGCCCGCGCACGCGCGCGACGCCGAAATCCGCGAGGCGCGCGTGGCCGTCGGGCGTCAGGAGCACGTTCGACGGCTTCACGTCGCGGTGCAGGACGCCGTTCGCGTGGGCGGCCGCGAGCGCGTCGAGAAGGTCGGCGCCGACGCGGGCGAGCTCCGCGCGCGCGAGCGGCCCGCGCCGCAGGCGCTCCGCGAGCGTGCCTCCGGCCACGTGCTCCATCACGAGGAGCTGCCGCCCGTCGACCTCCAGCGCGTCGAGCACGCGGACGACGCACGGATGCCGCACCGCGTCGAGGGCCGCGCGCTCGACCGGCGGCCGTCCAGGGGTGGCCTCCCCCACGTCCTTGACCACCACGACCGCATCCGCGCGCTCGTCCCGCGCCGCCCACGCGCGGGCGCGCGAGGCGTCGCCGAGGGGGCGCTCCAGGCGATATCGTCCGGCGACAAGGCGGCCCGGGACGAGCTCGGCGCGCGCAGGGAGGCGGCCCCCCGCGAGACCGAACGCGAGGAGCGCGTGGTCGCGCTCCGTGAGGCCGAGGCTGCCGCGCAGGCGCTCAAGCTGCGCGGCCTCGCGCGCGCCGATGCGGCCGTCCGGCCCCACGAGCTCCTCGAGCGCCGCGCGGTACACCTCGAGCTTGCGCGCGCTCACGTAGCTCGGCTCCGGCCGCACGCCCGGGAGGAGCCGGTCGGCGGCGCGCTCGACCGCGCGGTGGAGCGGGAGGACCGCCAGGAGAAGGACGGTGGTCGACGCGACGCCCACCGCGACGCCGACCTTCGGCGTGAGGAGCGCGCCGGCGAGCTGGCTCACCAGGACGTAGGCGAAGACGAAGACGCCGGCGACGGCGCCGCGGCTGAGCGTGGTCTTGAGCCGCAGGTCGATGTCGAAGAGCTGCGCGCGAAGGACGCCGTAGCCGGCGAGCGGCACGAAGGTGAGCGGGAGCAGGCCGCCGCTCACGAACATCTCGTGCCAGAGCGGGTGGTCCAGCGGGAGCGCGTTGAGGCTGATCCCCCACGCGAGGAAGTATGCGTCGCGCGAGGCGAAGGCGACAAGCAGGATCTTCGCGCGGGTCCGCGAGATGCCCGAGACGGCGCGGCGCCACGCCGAGTAGACGACGCCGATGCCGGCGATGTAGATGAGGGGAAGGCTGAGCCCGATGTAGGGCATGATGGGCCCGATGGTCGTGGACCAGCGGACGTCCGGGTGGGGGACGACGCCCGCGAGGAACAGCTGCGGCGCGAGGACGACGGCGCCCATCTGGAGGAGCCAGACACCGAGCAGGCCGTGGCGGACGAGGGGCGAGCGCAGGGGGCGCGCGAGCGGCGTGTCCAGCGTCGAGAGGAACCGGACGTAGAAGTACGGCTTCGCGCCCAGCCAGAGCGCGCCGAAGAGGTGCAGCGCGCCCGCGCTCGCCGCGCTCCCCATGAGGTAGGCGCCGCCGTTGAGGCCGAAGATGCTCAGCGCCTCGGCGACGAGGAAGCCCGCGAGCGCGCGGTTCTGCGGCGAGCGGGGGCGCGCGGCGAGGACGATGACGGCGAAGAGGAGCGAGACGGCCGCGCCAAGCGTGGCGGGCGCCGCGTACCAGTTCCACGCGAGCCCCACGCGTCCACATCTCCGCCGTCGTGGATAATCCCGCCGTCGCGCCCCAGGTCGGCCCGACGGGGGGCGTCCTCAGCTCACGTGCACCCACGCGGCGACGCTGGGGACCGGCCCCGCCGGATGGTCGCCGTTCACGAACAGCATGTACCACCCCGGGGGCGCGACGTCGGCATCCGGCGGCATCCGCACGACGAGGTCGCGCTCCGCCTGCGCGCTCACCTCCAGGACGATCGCGCGCTGGGCGCTGTCGAAGGCGTGCGTCGTCGCGCCCGGCCGCATGAGGACGGCCGAGTGCACGTCGTGCGCGTCCGCGAGCCGGACGGCGAGGTCGTCCCCGTGCGTCACGTGCGTCGCGCCGAGCGCCTCGATGACCGGCCGCGCGCCGCGGAAGAGGTAGGGCGGGCTGAAGATCTCCAGCCGCGTCTCCTGCTCCTGCGGGCGCAGGATGTCGCGCGCGAGCTTCGGCGGAAGAGGCGTCGTCGAGTGGCCGCCCACGAGCACGCGCGCGTCCGGCAGGAGGACCGCCGTGGAGTGGTACACGCGGGGAGCCTGCATCGGCGCCGTGACGCGCCACGCGTCGGCCTCGGGGTCGTAGATCTCGCCGGTGAGGACGGGCGGGCTCGCCGTGCCCAGCAGGACCGTGTCGTCCGTGCGGCCGCCGCCCACCGCCATCACGGTGCCATCCGGCAGGAGGACGCCGTTGACGTGCCAGCGCCCCTCGTTCATCGGCGCGACGAGGCGGTTCGTCGGCGGATCGGTGGAGAGGTCGGCGATCTCCGCGGCTGGCGTGGCGACGGGCGCGCGGTGCAAGGTGCCGCCGAAGGTCAGGAACTGCGGCGCGTACCCCGTCTCGGCACGGAGCGGGAGCATGACGCTCGCGGCGTGGTGGCGCGCGCCGAGCGTCGAGGGCCCGAGGAAGCGCCACGCGTCCGCCGCCGGGTCGTACGCCTGCTGCAGCGCCCACTGCGCCTCGGCGGGGTGCTGGCCGAACGGGCCCCAGAGGTCGCCAACGGCGTTGTAGAACATCTGCCCCTTGAGCGGCCCGCCCGGCACCATCGTCACGCGCGGGTACATCGGCAGCAGACGCTCGCTCTCCCCCGCCCGCGTCCAGGTGTCGTCCGAGCCGTCATACACCTCGGGGCGGACGGAGTACGTGGAGGAGTCGCCAAGGACCTCCATCCCCGACACCGCCCACGCGCGCCCTTCGCGGTCGCCGATGACGCTCGGGTACCAGCGCGCGTCGGCCATGCTGCTCACGGGGACCCAGTCGTCGACGAGAGGATCGAACACCCACGCCTCGCGGAGCCCCGCGACCGGCCCTCCGGGCGCGTGGAGCGGCGCGTAGCGCGTGCCGCCGGCGGCGAGGATGCGGCCGTCGGCGAGGGGCACCTGCCCCGCGCAGAAGATGTCCATGTGCGACGTGAAGCGGTAGTGGGGCTGCGTCACGGCGCCGGTCCGGGGGTCGTAGATGCGCGTCTGCGCGGGGAGGAGCGGCTCCAGGAGGATGTCGACGCGCAGGGGGTCGTCCGAAGGCTGCACCTCGTGCCCCGACCAGTAGAGGACGCGGCCGTCGTGGAGAAGCACCATCGTGATGGCCGTCGCCTCCCCCTCGATGGGCGCCGACCACGCGCCGACGAGCGCGGGATCCGTGTCCGCGGCGGAAGCGCCAAGCGCCGGTGGCGCGAGCGCCGCGGCGGGCGCCTGCAGGAGAGCGGCGAGGACGAGGAAGATGGGCAGGCGGTCCTTCGGGTCCATGGGAACGACCTGCCGCGGAACGCGTGCGGTCGACGATAAAAGCGGAGCAGCCGCCGGACTGCATCCGCGCGCTCCGCCCCTCGCGCGCCTTCGCGCGCACCACGCGCCGCGTCGCCGGCACGCCATCGCTCGGCGGCTGCGCCCGCTGCGTTGCGCGCGCTCGCGCCCTACCACTCCGCGGGGACCTTCTGCGCGATGTTGTCGATGATGGTGAGCTGCGAGCGCAGGCTCATGATCTTCGGGAGGGAGCCCTTGAACTTCAGCTTCCCCGTCATGACGGCCTTCTCCATGGGGATCTCGCCCTTGTGGTTCGCGATCCACGTCGCGCTGTCGCCGATGAAGGTGAAGTCCGCCTTCGTCTCCTCCGTGCCGGGGCCGTTGTAGACGGCGGTGCCCTTCGAGATGGTGATGAGGTGCGACGTCTTCGTGTCGCGGTTCACCATGAGCACGGTCGTGTTGACGTTCGCGGTCTTGCTCTTGAACTCGGGGTCGTTGTTGAGCGTCTTGACGAGCTCCTCGAAGAATTCCGAGCTGAAGAGGTTCGGGGCCATGGGCAGGGGAGCCTCCGATGCGCGGGAAGAAGCTTTCCCCTCCCAAAAGTCCAAAGACGGGAAAGGCGCGTGCCCGCGCGTGGCGGAGACCATCACCGTCGAGGCGTTGCGCGAGCGCCTCGAGAAGGGCGAGAAGCTCACGGTCCTCGACGTGCGCGACCGCGACGACTACGCGGAGTGGCGCATCCCCGGCGCCCTGCACTGCGACGCGTACGAGGACCTGGCGGCCGGCCGCGCGGGCCCCGTCGCCACCGTCGAGGTGCCGCTCGACCGCCCCGTCGTCACCGTCTGCTACGCCGGCGTCACGAGCGCGGTCGCCGCCGACGCCCTTCGCGCGCGCGGGCTTGATGCCGTCTCCCTTGCGGGCGGCATGAACGCCTGGACGGCGGCGTGGAACAGCGCGGACATCGCGATGCCCGGCTCCACCACGCGCGTCGTGCAGCTGCGCCGCACCGGCAAGGGGTGCCTGTCGTACATCGTCGTCTCCGACGGGGAGGCGGCGGTCATCGACCCGAGCCTCGACGCGTCGGTGTACGTGGAGCTCGCGCGCAAGAACGGATGGCGCCTCGCGCACGTCGTCGAGACGCACGTCCACGCCGACCACCTCTCCCGCGGGCGCGCGCTGTGGGCCGCCGTCGGCTCGAAGCTCCACCTCCCGCGCACGTCGCGCGTCGCCTTCCCCTACGAGCCCGTCGACGAGGGCACGCGCATCGCCGTCGGGCGCACCGAGCTTGTCGCGATGCGCACGCCAGGCCACACCCACGAGAGCACGTGCTATCAGCTCGAGGGGCGCCTCCTCTTCACGGGCGACACGCTGTTCCTGGACGCGGTCGGCCGCCCCGACCTCGAGGCGGACGTCCACGAGGCGAAGGCGCGCGCCGTCGCGCTGCACGGCTCGCTCCAGCGCATCCTCCGCCTGCCGGCGGGCACCCTCGTCGCGCCCTGCCACGTGGGCGCTCCCGTGCCCTTCGACCGCCGCCCCCTGGTCGCGGAGCTGCGCCAGGTGCGCGCGCGCACGCCGATGCTCTCGCTTGCGCGCGACGAGTTCGTCGACCGGCTCACGCAGCGCCTGCCCCCGCCGCCGCCCAACCACCACGCCATCGTGAAGGCGAACGAGGCGGGCGAGGCGCCGTGGTCGGACGCGCCGAAGCTCGAGGCGGGAGCGAACCGCTGTGCCGTCCGATAGCGGGCGCTGGCGGCACATCCTCCTTCTCGTCGTCGTCAACGCGTTCGTCGGCGGCATGGTGGGGCTCGAGCGCACGCTTCTCCCGCTTCTGGCCGAGTCGGAGTACGGCGTCGCGAGCGCCGCGGCCGCATTCTCCTTCATCGTCACCTTCGGCCTCTCGAAGGCGTTCGTGAACCTCGCCGCCGGGAGCCTCGCCGACCGCTTCGGCCGCAGGCGCGTGCTCCTCGCCGGCTGGCTCGCCGGCATCCCCGTCCCGCTCGTCGTGCTCTTCGCGCCCTCGTGGGGCTACATCGTCGCCGCGAACGCGCTCCTCGGCGTGAACCAGGGGCTCGCGTGGTCGATGACGGTGAACATGAAGCTCGACCGCGCGCGGGCGGACGAGCGCGGCCTCGTCGTCGGCCTCAACGAGGCCGCGGGCTATCTCGGCGTCGCCGCGCTCGCCTTCGTCACCGCGCTCTACGCCACGCGCGAGGCGATGGGCGCGCTCGGCCTCGGGCTCGCGCTCGCCGGCCTCCTGCTCTCGCTCCTCGCGCGCGACGCGGAGCGCCCCGCGGCGCGGCGCGGCGAGCTGGCGCGCGCGTTCCGCGATCGGGCGTTCGCCGCGCCCAGCGTCGCCGGCCTCGCGACGAACCTGAAGGACGGCGCGCTCTGGGGGCTCCTGCCCCTCGCGCTCGCGGCGCGCGGGCTCGACCTCGCGACCATCGGCGCCGTCGTCGCCGCGTACCCCGTCGCGTGGGGGCTCGGGCAGCTCGCGTTCGGCCCGTTCTCGGACCGCGTCGGGCGCCGCGGCCTCGCGGTCGTGGGCCTCGCGCTCCAGGCGGCGGGCGTGGCGGCGCTCGCGCTCGCCCCCGGCGCCGCGGGCGCGCTCGCGGCCGCGATCGTCGTCGGCCTCGGCACGGCGATGGCGTACCCGACGCTTCTCGCGCTCGTCGCGGACCGCGCCCGCCCGCAGGCGCGCGCGACGGCGCTGGGCGTGTACCGCTTCTGGCGCGACCTCGGCTACGCCGCCGGCGCCGTCGGCGCGGGCGTCGTGGCGGACGCGGCCGGCTTCGGCGCGGCGCTGCTGAGCGTCGCGGCGTTCGTCGCGCTGGCGGCGCTCCCGTTGCATCTGAGCCGCGAAGGTTAGGTCTCGCGTCTTCGCGTCTTCGCGGCCTCTCGCAAGAGCCGGCCTGAGGGCGTACGCTCAAGTACGGCACCTCGCATCGACGCGCGTTGACGCTCGACGTGCGCATCGTGGGCGGCGGGTTCGCGGGCGTCGTCACCGCGCTCACGCTCCTGGACCGCGTCGACTGCCGCGTCACCGTCTACGAGCGCGAGGCGGCGGCGCACACGACGCTGTGCGGCGAGGGGCTGAGCGCCGACACGCTGCGCGCGTTCCGCGCGTTCGATAGCACGCCCTACATCGCCGAGACGTTCGAGCAGGCCTCGTGGTTCTTTCCCGGCGACGTCGAGTTCCGCATCCACCAGCGCGGCCACACGATGGCGCGCGAGGCGTGGATCCCCGCGATGGCCGCCGAGGTCGCGCGCCGCGGCGGCGTGTACCGCACGGGCGTGAAGGTGAGCGCGGAGCAGGTGCGCGAGATGGCGCGCGAGGCGGACGTCGTCGTCGGCGCCGACGGCCCCGGCAGCGCCACGCGCAAGGTCGTCGGCGGCAACCACGAGACGATGCTGGGCATCCAGTACCGCGTCGCGCGCGAGGGGCGCGTGCCCGAGCGCCTCGAGTTCTACACGGACAAGACGTACTCGCCCGAGTACGCGTGGGTCTTCCCGCGCGGCGGCATGATGAACGTCGGCCTCCTCGCGTCGGGCGACGGCCGCGACTGGGAGCGGCTCGACCGCTTCATGAAGGACAAGGACGTGACGGGGAAGGTCCTGAAGCGCGAGGCGTACCCCATCGGCTTCTTCGGCACGAAGCTCCAGGAGGGGAACGTCGTCCTCGTGGGGGACGCGGCGGGCCTCACGAACCCCATCACGAAAGGCGGCATGAGCGCCGTCGTGTACGCCGCCGACATCCTCGCGCGCTGCCTGCGCGACGGGCGCGTGGAGGACTACGCCGCGCGCGTCGCGGCGCACCCCATCTCGCACCCGTCGTTCGCGCCGGCGCTTGCCGCCATCCGCCGCTGGACGAACGACGACTTCGCGGGCCTGCTCCGCTACGCGCCGCCGGTCGTGGACGTCGTGCCCGGCCAGAGCACCGAGCGCAGGCACGCGCTCCGGCTCGCGGCGAGCCTCCTGCGACACCCGACCGAGGCGCGCGACATCCTGCACGTCGCCAAGGCGATGGGCGTCGCGCGCGCCTATTCCTGGTGACGTTCGCCGAAGGGTCGGGCGTTTCGGCGATCCTCCGCGCACCGTTCGAGACATGCGCGCAACCACGTGCCCACAACCCCGCCCGGTGGTCGGCGGCCGTTCAAGCACGTTCGCGTCGAGCCTGGTGCATGCGCGTCTGCTGCCTGTGCGGCATGTCCCGGACCGACGAGTCGAACCACCTCTGCACCGCCGAGGTCGTGAACCTCCTCAAGCAGCAGAGCGCCGTCGCTTGACGGCACCTCGCTTATCCGCCCTCCGGGCGCTCCCCCCTTGGGGGAGACCCACATCCGACTGCGCCTTGCGATCGCGTTCCTGCTTCTTGCCGCCCCGGCCGTGCCGCTCGCGGCCTCGGCCGACCCCATCGTCGCCTGCCCCGACGCGCGCGGATGCCCCGACCTCACCATCGACGTCGCGCAGATGGCCGTCGGGCACCCGCAGCGGCGCACCTTCGCCCCCGACCACTGCGCCGTGGAGGAGGGCGCCGTCGAGCCGGGCACGCGCGACCTCATGGTTTTCAGCACCACCGTCGCCAACGTGGGCGAGGGGGACCTCAGCCTCGGCCACCCGCCCTCGCGCCCCGAGTGGTACGAGTGGAGCCCCTGCCACGGCCACTGGCACTTCATCGGCTTCTCCGCGTACCGCCTCTGGACGGTGGAGGGCTTCCTCGCGTGGGACGCGCTCCGCCGCGCCGACCCCAGCCGCACGGCCACCGAGGTGCTCGACGCGCACCCGGAGCTTCGCGAGCACATGCGCGCCGCCCGCAAGCAGGGCGTCTGCCCCGGCGACATCTACCCCGCCGTGCCGGGCACCGCCGGCATCCTGCGCGCGCCCCCCGACCCGCTGCCGAAGTACAGCTACTGCTGGCCCGGCTTCGGCCCCCACGAGGCGGGCATCAGCCGCGGCTGGAGCGACCTCTACAACGCGGGCCTCGACGGGCAGTGGGTGGACGTCACGGGCATCCCGACGGGCACCGTCATGATCCTCGAGAACGAGGTCAACCCCGAGCACCGCATGGCGGAGATGGACCTCTCGAACAACCGCGCCTTCCTGCCCATCGTCGTCGTCACTCGGTGACTGCCCGGAGCGTTCGGGACCGCTCACCGCGGAGAGCGAGGAGCTCGCGGAGGAAGCGCGGAGCGGTTCTTGACGCTCATCGCGCCGCGGGCGCGGGAGACGCAGGCCACGCGGGGAAGGAGAGGCCTCGTCCTCGTCCTCGTCCTCATCCTCGTCCTGCCTCGTCCTTGTCCTCGTCCTTGTCCTCGTCCTCGTCCTCGTCCCCGCCCTTGCCCGCGCCTCGGCCTCGGCCTCCGCCTCGCAACAACGTTTTCCGGCCGCGCGCGCGTGCGCGTCGCGTGCCCCTCCCGAAGGACGTCGTGCCGGTCGAGTGGGTCGCCGACGGCGTGGGCCTCCTCGCGCCGCCCGAAGGGTATCCGGGCGCGGCGAGCATGATCCTCGACGAGGGGAGCGACGTCGTGCTCGTGGACGCGGGGCTCGACCCCGCCACGCGTCGCAAGCTCGCGCCGCACGTCGACGTCTGCCTGCTCACCCACTGCCACGCGCCGCACGCGCACGGCGCGCGCGACTTCCGCGAGGTGTGGGCGCCGAAGGCGGAGGCGCGCGCGATGGGCGGCGTCGAGGACTTCCTGCAGACGTACGGCGTCGGGCGGCGCGACCACGACCTCGTGGCGTCGCACCTGCGCCGCGGCGGCTACGAGCCCTCGCCCGTGCACAAGCAGTTCCGCGCCGGCGGCCTCCTGAAGCTGGAGCGCAGCGAGTGGCGCCTCGTCCCCGCGCCCGGCCACTCCCCCGGCATGGTCGCGCTCCTCGACGACGAGCGGCACATCCTGTTCGCGGGGGACCTCGACGGCGAGGGCGCGCCCTGGTACGGCTACCCCACGAGCGACCCGTCGGACCTCGAGCGGACCGCGTCGACGCTCGCGGACGTGCCGGTCGCCATCCTTCTCACGAGCCACCGCCCGCCCCGCAAGCGCGGCATCAAGCCGCTCTTCCGCGGGATGGCGGAGGCCATCCGCGACCGCGACCACAAGGTGCTCGACGCGCTCGAGACGCCGAAGACGCTCGACGAGCTCACGGACGCGGGCGTCCTCGGCGTGCAGGCGGCGGACCCGCTCGACCGCTACCACCTCCGCGTGATGGTGGAGAAGCACCTCGCGCGCCTGCTGGAGAAGGAGTTCATCGCCGCGCGCCAGGACGGGCGCTTCATGCGCGTCTAGCGCACAGAGGCTCCCGAGAGTCTTCATGTCCGCCGCACGGCGCTCGCGGCCCGTGCGCCCCCTCCTCGTGCTCCTCGTGCTGGCCGCGCCCCTCGCGCACGCCGCTGCCCTTGGCGTGGTCGACGAGCGGGGGGACGAGCGCCTCACCGCGCAGTACGTCGTGCGCCACGACCCGCTCGCGCCGCTTCCGGGCGCCTGCCACGCGCCGGCGGTGGACATCCACTCGCTCGCGCTGCGCGAGGACCCGGACGCGCTCGTGGTGTCGCTCGTTGTCGAGGACGCGACATCGCGCGCGTTCAGCTGCCCCGCGCTCGCGCCCGACGTGCGCGCGCCGCGCTACGCCGTCGACTTCTTCCCGGCGTACCGCCCCGTCCTCTCCGGCGGCCCCGTCCTCATGCTGGGCTCCTCGGAGGGCGTGTCGCGGTGCTGGGCGTGGTACGCGCCCATGTACTTCCCGACGCCCTGCGACCTCGAGATGAGCGCCGCCGGCCCCACGTGGCGCATCCCGCGCGCGACCGCCGACGCGCTCCCGCTCGCGACGACGGACGTCGTGGCGCGCGCGGCCGTCCAGGTGGGCGAGCTCGAGCTCGACGACCACGTCGCGCTCCTGCGATGAGGCCGATGCCGCGGGCGAGCCTTCTTGCGCGACGGCGGCCATCGGCGCCCATGCGCGCGCTCGCTCTCGCCCTTGTCCTGCTTGCGCCCGTCGCGTCCGCGGAGGAGACGCACTCCTGCGAGGTGGACATCGACGTCGCCTGCGTCGTCGGCTCGTGGTCCTCCTCGTCGGGCGAAGGCGATTGCGACGGCGCCTACGAGCGGCACGCGTACACGGGGACGATGCTTCTCCCGTTCGCGTACGCGGGCTTCTACGAAGGGTGCTGGGACTCGGGCGCCGAGCGGCAGGACATCCTTGTCGTCCTCGCGAACGCCCAGGTCGCGCGCGCCCAGCTCGTCGCGGGCGAGTGGTCGCGC
The DNA here is from genome assembly GCA_035687045.1 of Thermoplasmatota archaeon. GTDB lineage: Archaea > Thermoplasmatota > SW-10-69-26 > JACQPN01 > JAJPHT01 > JAJPHT01. Next base: position 15,161 of record DASRYU010000084.1, read on the forward strand.
ACGTCCGAGGAAGGGTCGCTCGACGAGGAGGGCGCGAGCCTGGAGGCGTCGACGCGCCGCTTCACGCTCCTCGCCGTCTCCGCGACGCAGGGCCAGGCGACGCACGGCGACGACGCGTGGGAGGAGCGCGACCTCGACGTGACGGCCGCGCACGTCGTGCACGCCGGCGCGTGGTGGCGCGGGGGCGGCCCCCACGGCGCGGGGTGCGTCGCCTACGCGCGGGTGGCCGACGTGGGCGCCGCTCCTGGGTGCAACTGGCTGGGGCCGCTCGCGCCCCTGCTTTTCCCGTGAGCAGCGCGTGCTAGCACGGCGCACAGCGCATAAAGTGTCGTCCCGCTCACCTCGCCAGCCTTAAGTGACGGGTGCGGACTCGGCGCATCCAGAGGTTGACCCTCACATGTTCGCAAGCCTGTCTCGCGGCTGGGCCATGACCAAGACGTCATTCAAGGTCCTGAAGCTCGACAAGGAGATCCTCGCCCTCCCCCTGATGTCCGCCGTGCTGATGGTGATCGCCGTTGTCGGTCTCGGCTTCGGCGCCTTCGGCATCGGAACGGACGGCGGCCTCCTGTTCTACGCCGCCCTCTTCGCCATCTACGTGGTCGTCTACGCGATTGCCATCTTCTTCAACGCGGCCGTCATCGAGATGGCCACCATCCGCTTCAACGGCGGAGACCCGGTCCTCAAGGACGGCCTGAAGAAGAGCTGGTCGAAGCTCGGCCGCATCATCCAGTGGGCCTTCGTGGCCGCCACCGTCGGCCTGATCTTCCGCATCCTGCGCGACCAGGCCAAGAACAACTTCCTGGCCCACCTCGTCCTCGGCCTCATGGAAGGCGCCTGGAACATCGTGACCTACTTCGCGGTCCCCATCGCGGTCTACCGCGACGTCGGCCCGATGCAGGCCATCAAGGGCTCCACGGGCCTCGTGAAGCGCACGTTCGGCGAGAGCCTGACGGGCATCGTCACGACGGGCCTCGTGTTCTTCCTGCTCGGCCTCCTCGGCCTGATCCCGTTCTTCCTCGGCATCCTGATGGGCGGCGCCTTCGGCCTCGTCCTCATGGCGCTCGCGGTCGTCTACTGGATCGCGCTCTCGGCCACGAACGTCGCCATCGACGGCATCCTCGTCGCCGCCCTGTACAAGTACGCCAACGAGGGCGTGCTCCCGCAGGCGTTCCGCGACCAGGGCGTCCAGGCCGCCGACGTCGCCTGGTGAACACGACGCGGGCGGCGCCGCCGCCCCTCCCCCTCCTTTTTCCTTTTCCCGCACCCGAGCGGCAGCGCCGGCTCAACCGCGGTTGGGCGGGATGCGGTCGAGCGCCGCCTCGCGCGTCGACACCGTCTCGAGGACGCGCTTCACTGCGTCGGCGCGGACCGGCTTCTCGATGCGCCCCGCGGCGCCCATGGCGAGCATCTCGCGCACGCGCGGGTCGTCGTCGTGGGCGGTCATGATGATGATCACGAGCATCGGCTCGATCTCGAGCATCTTCCTGCAGACGAGGCGCCCGTCGAGGTCGGGCATCTCGAGGTCGAGAAAGACGACGGCCGGAGCCTTCTCCAGAAGCGCCTGAAGGGCGGCGTTGCCGCCGCTGGCGACGTGGATGGACTCGGGCGGCACGAGGAGGTTCGCGAGGATGCGCTGCATGAGGAGGCGCACGCTCGGGGAGTCGTCGACGATGAGGTACCTGGCGTACGGGTCCAGCAGGGGGTCGCCCGCCCCCCCTCGCTGCCGGCGGGCAAGAACCCTCTGGCCGCGCGCCGTCGACGCCGCCAGGCTCAGGTTGAAGCACGCCCCCCGCTTCGGCTGGCGCCGTGAGGCGCTTGGCCGCTGGTGGCGGGATTCACCGAAATTCACCTCCAAAGGTACAAATGGGGGGGCTGGCGTGGGGCATCGGGGCAGTGCGGAAATGAATCCACCCAGCCTGGCGTCGAACGGCATCGTCCGCGTCACGCGCGGCGAAGCGCCTCGCCCGCCGCTCCTCGATGCGATCGACAGCGCGCGCCGCCGAGCGCGCGAAGGGGGAGGCCCCGACAAGATCGCGGCGCAGCACGCGAAGGGGAAGATGACCGCGCGCGAGCGCATCGAGTACCTCCTCGACGCGGGCTCCTTTGTCGAGACGGACAGCTTCGCGCTCCACCAGGGGCTCTCGCGCGGCCTGCCGCAGGACCCCCACCCGGGCGACGGCGTCGTCACCGGCTACGGCAAGATCCACGGCCGCCCGGTGTGCATCTACGCGCAGGACTTCACCGTCCAGGGCGGCTCGCTCGGCTCCGCGCAGGCGCGCAAGATCTGCAAGATCATGGAGCAGGCGATCGCGACCGGCGTCCCCCTCGTCGCGCTCAACGACTCCGGCGGCGCGCGCATCCAGGAGGGCGTCGCGGCGCTGGGCGGCTACGGCGACATGTTCCAGCGCCACGTCGACGCCTCGGGCGTCATCCCGCAGATCGCGGGCATCCTCGGCCCCTGCGCCGGCGGCGCCGTCTACGGCCCCGCGCTCACCGACTTCGTGCTGATGACGCGCGAGACGTCGTACATGTACCTCACCGGGCCCGACGTCGTGAAGACCGTGCTTGGCGAGGAGACGACGCACGAGGACCTCGGCGGCGCCGAGGTGCACTCCTCCGTGAGCGGCGTCGCGCACCTCGCGGGCGACAACGACGAGGACACGCTCGACAAGATCCGCGCCCTCCTCTCGTACCTCCCGCAGAACCACCTGGAGCACCCGCCTCGCTACGAGACCGTTGCGCCCGAGCGCGACCCGCAGACGATCGGCGCCATCGTGCCGCTCGACCCGCAGATGCCCTACGACATGCGCGACGTGATGGCGGGCATCGTCGACGCGGGCTCGTTCTTCGAGATCGCGCCCGACGTCGCGAAGAACCTCGTCGTCGGCTTCGCGCGCATCGAAGGCCGCGTCGTGGGCGTCGTCGCCAACCAGCCGAAGGTGCTCGCGGGCGTCCTCGACGTCGAGTCGTCCGAGAAGGGCGCGCGCTTCGTGCGCTTCTGCGACGCCTTCAACATCCCCCTCGTCTCGCTCGTCGACGTGCCCGGCTTCCTGCCGGGGCGCGAGCAGGAGCACGGCGGCATCATCCGCCACGGCGCGAAGCTCCTCTACGCCTACTGCGAGGCGACCGTCCCGAAGATCACGGTCGTCACGCGCAAGGCGTACGGCGGCGCGTACATCGTCATGTGCAGCAAGCACCTGCGCAGCGACGTGAACCTCGCGTGGCCGATGGCCGAGATCGCGGTCCTGGGCGCGCAGGGCGCCGTGCAGATCCTGCACCGCCGCGAGCTCAAGAACGCCGACCCCGAGTTCCGCAAGGAGCTCGAGGCAGGCTACCGCGACCGCTTCGGCAACCCGCTCTTCGCGGCCGAGCTCGGCTTCGTCGACGACATCATCGACCCGGCGGACACGCGCGCGCTCATCGGGAAGCACCTCGAGCGCCTCGCGTCCAAGCACGTCGAGCGCCACCCGCGCAAGCACGGGACGATGCCGCTCTGAGCGCAGCGCGGGCTCGGGCCGCCATCAGGCATAAACCACGAAACCGCAGGTGAAGGGAACAGCATGGGCGCGCAGGACCTCGTGGGCAAGCGGTACATCGTCTTCGGCGTCGCGAGCGACACGTCCATCGCGTGGTACGTGGCGCAGGAGCTCGCCGCGCGCGGCGCGACGGTCACGCTCGCCTACCAGAAGCGGTTCATGTCGCGCGTCCTCCAGCTCACGAAGGACCAGAAGTGGATCGAGCAGATGGAGGAGTGCGACGCCGCGAGCGAGGACTCCGTGAAGGCGTTCTACGCGAAGCTCAACGGCCAGTACCACGGCATCGTCCACGCCGTCGCCTTCGCGCCCGCCGAGGCGCTCATGAAGCCCATCGTCGAGACGCAGGAGGCGGACTTCAACACCGCGATGGTCGTCTCCGCGTACTCGCTCGTCCGCGTCACGCGGCTGGGCCTCCCGAAGCTCCACCCCGAGAGCGCCATCCTCACGCTCACCTACCTGGGCGCCGAGCGCGTCGTGCCAGGCTACCGCATCATGGGCACCGCGAAGGCGGCGCTCGAGTCGCTCGTGCGCGAGCTCGCCGCGAGCATCGGCCCCGCCTACGGCCACCGCGTGAACGCCATCAGCGCCGGGCCCATCAAGACGCTCGCCGCGAGCGGCGTGCCCGGCTTCGACCAGATCCTCGACTGGATGGCGAACAACACGCCGCTGCGCCGCAACGTCACGCAGGCGGACGTCGGCCGCGCCGCGGCCTTCCTGCTATCACCTGACAGCGCGGGCATCACGGCGCAGACGATCTACGTCGACGCCGGATACGTGAGCATCGGCGCGCCCCCCGACATGGACCGCCTGCTCATCGAGCCCCGCCTCTCGCCCCCGGAAGGACCGGTGTGAACGAATGAAGATCTACGTCCTCGTGCCGCACGGGAACATCGAGTACGCCAAGAGGGTCCAGGAGGCGGGCGCCACGCCCGTCTTCAGCACCGCCGGCGACGTGCTCGAAGGGAAGCCCATCGTCCGCGGACCCGCCGAGGCGCGGCCGGACGTTGTCGTGCGCGGCGGCCTCGACCGCGCCGGCCTCCAGCAGGTCGCCCAGAAGGGCGCGGCGGGCGTGCTGCTCGACGCGGCGCTGTGGCTTCTCGACGAGTCGCCTCTCAACGACGCGGACAAGGCGAAGCTGCGCTCCCTCTCCAGCCGCGACTTCACCGCCGGCGACGTCGCGCTCCCGTCCGGGCTGCGCGTCGGCCGCGACGCGCTCCTCGCGCCCTTCCTCGCCAAGCGCGCGCGCACGCTGCGCGACGCGCTCGAGACCGTACGCGCCGACCTCCGCGCGGCGCCCGCGGCCGCAGCGCCTTCCGCGGCTCCGCCGGCCCCGGCGCCTGCGCCCGCTCCCGCTCCGGCTCCCGAGCCGCCCACCGCGCAGCGCGCGGAGCCCGCGGAGGTGGCGCCGAGCAGGCCCGATCTCCGCGCGTCCTCCGCGCCCGCCGCGTCCTCCGCCGTGAGCGGCGCGGAGGTGCTCGAGAAGGTCATCGAGCTTGTCGCGCAGAAGACAGGGTACCCGAAGGACCTCCTCGACCCGTCGCTCGACATGGAGGCGGACCTCGGCATCGACACCGTCAAACAAGCCGAGATCTTCGGCACGCTGCGCGAGACGTTCGGCATCGAGCGCGACGAGAAGCTCACGCTCAAGGACATCCCGACGCTGGGCAAGGTCGCGGACTATCTCGCCGGCCGGATGGCCGGCTCGTCGGACGGGCGCCAAGAAGGCCAAGCGCGCCAAGCGGCGCCGCCCGCGGCGGCGAGCCCCCCCGCGCCTCCCGCGCCCGCTCCGGCCCCGCTCGCCCCGGAGAGCGCGAAGCCCGCGGAGGTGGCGCGGCGCGTTCCTGAACCTCTCCGCGCGTCCTCCGCGCCCCCCGCGTCCTCCGCGGTGAGCGGGAACGCGATGAGCTTTGAAACGCGCCCGCCGGAGGAGGCCGTCGCCATCATCGGCGTCGGCGCCGTCCTGCCGAAGGCGAACTCGGCGAAGCAGTTCTGGGAGAACGTCCTCAACAAGGTCGACTGCATCGTGGAGGTGCCGCGCGAGCGCTGGGACGCGGACGTGCACTACGACCCCGACCCGTCGAAGGAGGACAAGACGTACACGAAGATCGGCGGCTTCATCACCGACTTCACCTTCGACCCGCTCAAGTTCCGCATCCCGCCGCAGACGGCGAAGGCGCTCGACCCCGTGCAGCAGATGGCGCTCACCGCCGCCGCCGAGGCGCTCGCGGACGCCGGCTACGACCGCAAGCCGTTCGACCGCGCGCGCTGCGCCGTCATCCTCGGCAACTCGCTGGGCGGCGAGCGCAAGGACGAGACCAGCTCGCGCATGCACGTCGACGCCTTCGCGGCGTCGCTCAAGGGGAAGTTCCCGCCCGAGCAGATCGCCGCCGCCGTCGCCGAGTACAAGAAGACGCTTCCGTCGATCACGGAGGACTCGATGCCCGGCGAGCTCTCCAACGTCATCGCCGGCCGGCTGGCGAACATCCTCAACCTCAGCGGCAAGAACATGACGACGGACGCGGCGTGCGCCTCGTCGCACGCGGCGCTCGACACCGCCGTCAAGGCCATCCTCGGCGGCGAGGCGGACATGGTCCTCTGCGGCGGCGCGGACCGCTCGATGGACCCGGCGACGTACGTCAAGTTCTGCAAGATCGGCGCGCTCTCGCCCGACGGCTCGCGCCCCTTCGACGCGGGCGCGAACGGCTTCGTCATGGGCGAAGGCGTCGCCATCCTTCTTCTCAAGCGCCTCTCGGACGCGGTGCGCGACGGCGACCGCATCTACTGCGTCATCCGCGGCATGGGCTCCTCGAGCGACGGCAAGGGCAAGGGCATCACGGCGCCCAACCCGGTCGGCCAGAAGCTCGCGGTGGAGCGCGCGTTCAAGGTCGCCGAGGTCGCGCCCAAGCACGTCCAGCTCGTCGAGGCGCACGGCACCTCCACGAAGGTCGGCGACGTCGTCGAGGTCGAGAGCATCGCGCACCTCTACGAGGGCGTGCCTCCCGGCAGCGTCGCGCTGGGCTCCGTGAAGTCGCAGATCGGCCACCTGAAGTCGGCGGCCGGCGCGGCGGGCATGCTGAAGGCGGCGCTCGCGCTCCACACCAAGACGCTCCCGCCATCGATCAACTTCCGCACGCCGAACCCGAACATCCCGTGGGACAGGATCCCGTTCTACGTGAACGCCGACGCGAAGCCGTGGCCCGACACCCCCAACGGCGAGCCGCGCCGCGCCGCCGTGTCGGCCTTCGGCTTCGGCGGCACGAACTTCCACGTCATCCTCGAGGAGTACGTCCCCGCGTACCACAACGTGCCCCGCCGCAGCGCGTCCCCCGTCGTCTCCGCGCGGCCGGCGCCTGCGCCCCTCATCGAGGGCGAGCTTGTCGTCCTCGGCGCCGACAGCATCGAGGGGCTCGTGGCCGAGGCGTCCGCCGCGGCCGCGCGCGTGGGCCAGCACGTGACGCTCGCGAACGCGGCCGCCGCCGTGCGCACGCCGCGCTACGCGATGCGCTCGCACCGGCTCGCCCTCGGGGCGCTCGACCGCGCATCGCTCCAGAAGGCGCTCGCGGAGGCCGCGCCGCTTCTTCCCGACCCGAAGACGCGCGCCGCGCTCCCGCTCAAGGTGAAGGGCGCGCTCTACGGCGAGGGCCCGCGCCACCCGGGCAAGGTCGCGTTCCTCTTCCCTGGCCAGGGCTCGCAGTACGCGAACATGTGCCACGAGCTCGCGAAGCGCTACCCCGTCGTGCGCCAGACGTTCGAGGAGGCGGACGCGGTGCTCGAGCCT
>DASRYU010000085.1:0-5848 GCA_035687045.1 Thermoplasmatota archaeon
CGCCGGCGGGGACGCCAGCAACGGCGGCGACGCAGCGCCCGACGCCGCCGAGGAAGCACGAGCGCCCCCCGTCGCCGCCGTTGCTGGCGTCCCCGCCGGCGAGCGCGACGCACTGCGTGGTGAGCGCGCCGTTGCCGCCGCAGGATCCTTCGCCGTGGCCACCGTTCGAAGCGGCGCCTGCCGGGGCGACCGCGATGCAGCTCGCGGATCCGATGCCGGCGTAGCGGGTCGTCCCGTACTTGTGCGCGCCACACGAGGCAGCGCCATCTCCCGCGTTGGAGGCGTCGCCGGTGCCGCTCACGGCGATGCAGCGCGCTCCGAGGTCGTGCCCAGCCTGGCAGCTGCCGGATCCGTCGTCGCCGTTGGCGGCGTCCCCGAGGAGGGCGACGCTCACGCCTTCGTGCGTGCGGGCGTTCCCGGCCACGCTGAGCGCGAGCAGGTCCCCCTCGGCATCGCCGGTGACCGAGACGCCCACCGGGGCGGCCTGGACGAGCTGGGCGCTCACGACGATGAAGAGGAGAAAAGAGCGAAGAACGCCCATGGGAGGACGCGCGAACACGCCTGGAAGGCCTATTGAGCTTTGTGACGGGGCGCGCGTCCTCGGCCCACTCACAGGCTCTTCTCGAGGATGCCGCGCAGCTCCGCCGCGTGCTGGGAGCCGCGGCGCACGATCTCGCGCACCTCGTCGGCGGTGTACGCGCCGCCGAGGCCCTTCTGCATCGCGCGGATGTTCCCCTCGGAGTCGAAGCTCACGGAGAGGCGCGGGCCGCCGACCTTCTCCTCGATGGCCGAGGGGTCGAACAGGATCTGGCCGCCCAGCTTGATGGCGGTGACCATGATCGGCGTGTCCTTGATGGGCATCGGGAAGTCCTGGAGGGGGCCGACGCCTTCGATGCCGGTGACCTTCGAGGCCGGCACGGTGGCCGTGCGCAGCGCCGCGATGCAGCCGAGGCTCGCCGCGTCGAAGAGGTTCCCGTCGTAGTCGACGGCGTGGATGTCGAGATAGCTCATCCAGATCTTCTCCTTCGGCTTGATGCACAGGGCGCCGAAGTCGATGCACTTGGACTCGCGGATGCCGCGGTCGACGACGCGCGCGACCTCGATCGCTTCCGGCGAGGGGGGCCCGACCTCGAAGTCGCTCGTCGCCATCGGGCGGAGCTCGGCCGAGGTGGTGAGCGTGCCGTCGTTGGGCGCGTCGGGGTAGGGCGTGCCCATGGCCATCTTGATGCCGACGACGACCTCGGTGCCGCCGAGGCGCACGCGGGCGCTCCCTTCGGCCTGCTGGATGTAGCGCGTGCGGATGCTCAGCTCGCGGAACTCGTCGAAGCCGCGGCCGTCGTGGCGCTTGCCCTCGCGGGCGAGCTGCACGAGGTAGTCGCGCTTGATCTCGGCGACGATGTCGTCGCCCATCTCAGATCGCCTCCGGCTCGTCGTGGGCTTCGGCAGGCGCGGCGTCGTTCGCGCCCTCCGGCGCGGCCTCGGGCGCGGCGTCCGACGCGGCGGCCGGCTGCGCGGGCTCGCCGTCGTCGCCGTCGCCGCCGCCGTTCTGGGCGAGCTTCTCGTACTTGCGCAGAAGGGCCTGCTTCTGGAGCTCGTAGATCTCCTCGGCGGCCTTCTGCGTGAGCTCGAGCGCGCGGTCCATGTCGGCGGGCGTGAAGTGCCCGTCCTGCTGGAGAAGGACGATCTCCTTCGTGTTGGACACGTAGGCGATGGGGAAGTCCGTCTCGCCGAAGTTGTCCTCCTCGCGCGAGAGGTCGAGGCAGACGACGCCGTCGATCTTGCCCGCGGCGACGGAGGTGACCATGCCCTTCATGGGGATGCCCGCGTCCGCGAGCGCGACCGCGGCGGCCGTGACGCCGGCGCAGCGCGTGCCCGCCTCGGCCTCGAGGATCTCGATGAAGACGTCGATGGCGTTCCTCGGGTAGAGGCTCGCGAGCACGACGTGCTCGAGCGCCTCGCTCGAGATCTTGCTGATCTCCTGCGAGCGGCGGTCGGGGCCGGGGCGCTTGCGGTCGGAGACGGAGAACGCCGCCATGTTGTAGCGCACGCGCACGCGCGCCTTCGTCGGGTCCTGGTCGTGGCGCGGGTGGCACTCGCGGGGGCCGTACACGGCCGCCATGACCTTGTTGCCGCCCCACTCGAGATAGCACGAGCCGTCGGCCTGCTTGAGCACGCCCGCCTCGATCTTGATGTTCCTCAGCTGGTCCGGGCGGCGGCCGTCGGCGCGCAGCCCCTGGTCGTTGATCAGCACCATTCCTTCGGGTTTCTTTCCACCCATGAGATTCAGTCCTCCCGTCCGCCGCGTCCGCCGCGGCCACGGCCTCGTCCACCACGGCGCCGGCCTCGGCCGCCACCGTTGCCACCGCCGCCCGAGCGCTCCTCGCGCTCTCCGCCTTCGCGGAACGCGCGGCGGGGGCGGTCGTCCTCGTCCTCGTCGTCGTCGCTGAAGCGGCGGGCGCGCGCCGGGCGCACGTCCTCCTCCTCGTCGGCCGGCGGCGGGGCCCGGCGCGCGGGGCGCTCGGGCTCGTCGCGCATCGCGCGGCGCGCGGGGCGCTCCTCGACCTCGGGAGCGCGGCGGCGCATCGGCCGCTCCTCCTCTTCGTCCTCGTCGCGCGCGCGGCGCGGCGGGCGCTCGTCCTCGAAGCGCGGCTTGCGGGCCGGGCGCTCCTCGACGTCGTCGTCGAAGCGAGGCTTGCGCGCGGGGCGCTCCTCGACCTCGTCGCTGAAGCGGGACTTGCGGACGGGGCGCTCCTCGGCCTCGTCGGCGAAGCGCGGCTTGCGCGCGGGGCGCTCCGCGGGCTCGTCGTCGAAGCGGGCCTTGCGCGCGGGCGCGGGGCGCTCCTCCGGCTCGTCGCGGAAGCGGCGCTCGCGCGGCGCCTCGCCCATCTCGCGGCGCGGGCGCTCCTCGCGGCGCGGCTCGCGCTCCTCGCGCTCGCGCGCCTGCTGTCGGCCGCTGTGCGGCTCGCTGCGGTGGGCGCGGCGCTCGCTGTGATGGGCCTCGGGCCGGCGGCCTTCGCGACCGCCCTCGCGACCGCCCTCGCGGGGGCCCTCGCGGCCGCCCTCGCGGCGCATCTCGCGGTCGCGGGAGAGGTCGACGTCGTCCTCCTCGGCGCGCTCGACGCGCGGGCGTTCGCGGCGCTCGCGGCGCGGGCGGAACTCCTCGTCGCCGCCTTCCGCGCCCTCGCCTTCGCCCTCGCCCGCCTCGGCCTCGGTCGCGCGCTTGCGCTCGGCCGCGCCGGGGCGGCGCTCCTCGAGCCACGCCTTCATGCGGTCGGTGAGGCCGCTCGTGTGCGCCTCGGCCTCGATCTTGTGGAGGGCCTCGAGCGCGAGCGCGACGTCCGCGGCCTCGCCGTCGAGCCACACGACGCCGTTCTGCCCGACGAACATGCGGACGCTCGTGTAGTCCTTCAGGAGCGCGATCATGCTGCCGTTGCGGCCGACGATGCGCGGGACCTTGCTCGGCGCGACCTCCCAGATGAGGCCGCCGGTGAGCTTGCGGCACTGCCGGTCCTTCATCGAGACCTGCGCCTTCTTCATCTCGTCGACGTGCACGATCTTCAGGAGGACCGTGTCGCCGATGTCGAGGTACTTCGAGGTCTCGCCGAACTCGACGCGCCAGGGCACGTCGTTCACGTGCATGCCGACGTCGTTCGCGGCTCCGACGTTGATGTACCAGTTGCTCGGGCCCAGCTCGACGACGGTGCCGATCACCATGTCGCCGCGGAACGGCTCGTAGCGGCCGTTCAGGCTGATCACGTTCACGCGATCGCCTCGGACCGACTTCACGCCCAGCCGGAGCGCACGGATCTCGCGCCCCTCCAGGTACGTGTTCTGCCCGGGCAGGAACTCGTCGCTCGTTGCGACGATCTCGCCGGGGACGACGATCTGTCTCGTCTCGGTCATTGTATCAGCTCGGAAAGGGATATCACGGGTTGTTCGTGCTCTTGAGCAGCCGCGTCTCGACGTCCCCGTGCGTGCGCTTGTTGAGCTCGCCGAAGAATTCGTTCTGCATGCCGCCGGGGATCTCGACGACGGCGATGAACGAGCCGTCGCTCTGCCACGCCTGCTGCTTGAGCTCGCCCCAGCCGTGGAGGGCCGCGGCCGCCTTGCCGGCGTGCTGCGGCGGGAACTTGACGGCGATCTGCACCGTCTCGATGCGGATGGGGATGAGCGGGCGGATCGCCTTCAGGACGTCCTCGACCTGGCGGTCGACGGACTTGAAGGGGTCGAGGTGGATGCGCGCCTCGTCCATCGCGGTCTCGATGCGCGAGGGCGGGTGCGGCGCCTTGGTCTGCGGGTTGATGGCGTTGCGCGCGATGTGCGCGATGATGAGGCGCTTCTTGCGCTCGACCATGCGGCGGCGCTGGTCGGTCGTGAGCTGGAGGTCCCCCTTGAGGAGGACCTGCTTCACGCACTCGGTGAGGTCGGTGGTGCCGAACGCCTTCATCAGCTCCTCGTTCGACGCCTTCGCCCCATCTCGGGCGGGACCCACGAAGACGCCCTCCACCGCGAGGAGCTCGTCGAGGTCGAGCTTGACGTTGCCCTTCTCCTCGCGGAAATGGAGCGCGATCTCGGGGTCGACGAGGATCTGGAGCTCGAGCCCGTGCTTGTCGAGCTTCGCCGTGACGGCCTCGTCGAGCGTGACCATGCGGCCTCAGCCCTGCGGAGGCATGCGGTCCGTGTACGCCTTGATCTCGTCGGGCGTCATCTTGCGGAACGCCGAGCCGGTGAGGACGAAGCCGATCTCGAGCGCGGCGGGGTTGAGCTTCCCCTCGGTGGCGCGGTAGAGCGCCTTGAGGCCGAGGTTGATCGCGTCGTCGCGCGACATCGCCTCGCGGTACTCGCCCTCGAAGACCTCCATGACCTGCGAGCGGCCCGCGCCGATGGCGGTCGCCTTGTAGGACATGAGGGCGCCGGAGGGGTCCGTCTCGAAGAGGTGGACGCCCGTCGAGTCGCTGCCGGCGATCAGGAGCGCCGTGCCGAAGGGGCGGACGCCGCCGTACTGGGTGTAGGTCTGCTTGAAGTCGCAGATCTTCTTGACGAGCGTCTCGACCTCCATGTTCTCGTCGTAGGTGACGCGGTTCATCTGGGCGTCGGTGCGGGCGCGGTCGACGAGCACGCGCGCGTCCGCGACGAGACCCGACGTGGCGACGCCGCAGTGGTCGTCGATCTTGAAGATCTTCTCGATCGACGCCGGCTCGATGAGCTGCGACGTGATGCGCTTGTCAACGATCAGCACGACGCCGTCCTTGAACTTCAGGCCGACCGTGGTGGTGCCACGCTTGACCGCTTCGCGCGCGTACTCCACCTGGAACAGGCGGCCATCGGGCGAGAAGACGGTGATCGCGCGGTCGTACATTTGCGCTGGCTGCACGGGTCTCGGTTCCTCCTATGGGCTTAGGTGAGGGCGAGTGGATGACGCGGATGGCGCAGGTCCCAAGGCGGGACGGCGCCCAAGCGTCTCGGAAAAACGGGTTTTCCGAAGCTCGTCTTTCGCGCGGGCATCGCGGGGTCCGTACTTGAAGCTAGCTCCTTTTGGGTGCGCGCTTGCTGGCTTCGCTTTCGGCGGGCAACGCCGAGGCGGCCTTCCGGAGCGTCCCGCTCGTCGTCAGCGTCTCGACGCGCACCTCCTGGCCGCCAGCGCTCAGCGGCGCCTTGAGGACCGCGAGGAGCGCGTCCCGGTCACGATGCCCCGTCCGCAGCACGCCGTAGGTCCCGTCGAAGCGCGTGAGCTTCGCGAACGGCGGCAGCGCGCCCGATAGCACGCCGCGCGACACCGGCCCCCCCTCGGCGATGCGGAACGCGACGTAGCGCGTTCGTCCGACGCGCTCGCGTCGCGCGGCGCGGG
>DASRYU010000086.1:0-16337 GCA_035687045.1 Thermoplasmatota archaeon
ACGCCGGCATGCGCGTGCTCGTGCTCCGCCTCGTGGTGCTCCCCGTGGCCGTGGTCCTCGTGGACCTCGTCCGACGTCTCGAGGCGCGCGAAGTAGACGTTGTCGCGCGCCTCGAGACGTCGGACGAGGTCCACGAGGACCACGGCCACGGCGACCACCACGAGGCGGAGCACGAGCACGCGCATGCCGGCGTCGACGCCGCCTACTCGGGCCACCCCGCCGGCGCCGCGCCCCGCGCGCTGCCGCCGACGAAGTACGACAACCCGAAGGCCACGCGCGGGTTCGAGTGGTTCACGAACCTCTTCTCGACGCCGCGCTACAACGAGATCGACCCGACGACGGTCTTCGCCATCTTCTTCCCGCTCTTCTTCGGGTTCATGATCGGCGACCTCGGCCTCGGTCTCCTCATGATCGGCCTGGGCGTCCTTCTCGCGAAGAAGCTCCCCCGCGTCGACGGTATGAAGCAGCTCGGCACGGCCATCGCGGTCGCGGGCGTCGTCGCCGCCATCTTCGGCGGCTTCGTCTTCAAGGACGCGCTGGGCATCCCGCTCGGCGTCAACGCCGAGATCGAGCACCACGCGGTCGAGGGCGGCGCGGACGTCAACGCGCTCACCTGCCACGACATCTACGCGTACGCGCACGAGCCGACGTGGTCGTGCATCTTCCGCGGCAGCGGCGCCGCCGTGCACCACGAGCACTGGGCCGACCCGCTCGTCTACAAGGTCACGGACATCCCGTCGATGCTCCTCATCAGCGTCCTCGCGGCGCTCGTGCACCTCTTCATCGGCCTCTCGTTCGGCATCCGCAACGAATGGGGCCACGGCAGCAAGCACGTCGCCGCGAAGTTCGGCTACATGCTCCTGCTCCTCTCGTTCTTCCCCGCCGCCCTCGCGCTCCTGCGCCCCGACATGTTCGCGGGCGGCCCCGCGGGCGACGGCCACGCGGCGCTGACGTTCCACCTGCCCCTCACCGTGACGCAGGGCTACCTCAGCGCGGCGATCGGCTTCGTCCTCGGCGCGGTCATCCTCGGCTGGGCGGAAGGCTTCGGCGGCGTCCTCGAGATCCCGTCGATGTTCAGCGCCATCATGTCCTACCTGCGTCTGGGCGCCGTCGCCATCGCGAAGGGCGCCATGGCCGTCGCGTTCAACGCGATGACGCTCGTCGCGGCGCTCGAAGGAGGCTCGGTGCTCATCCTCGTGCTGGGCATCCTCGGCTTCCTCGTCGCGCAGGCCGTGCTCTTCGTGCTCGGCCTCCTCTCGGGCGGCATCCAGGCGCTGCGTCTCAACTTCGTGGAGTTCTTCACGAAGTTCTACAAGGGCGGCGGCACGCCCTACCGCCCCTTCGGCCGCGAGCGCCGCTTCACGGCCACCCCGACCCCCGGCGCCTCCAGCGCCGTCATGATCACCGGCTTCGACAAGCCCTAAGTCTACGCAACATGGAGAGATACGTCATGAACGCCAAGCTCGTCTTCGGTCTGGGCCTCCTGGCCCTCGTGCTCGCCGTCCCCACCGCCGTCGCCCAGGACACGGGCGGCGCGTCTGACTCCCCCTTCGCCGGCGTCGGTGGCATCGCCATCGGCGCGGGCCTCGCCATCGGCCTCGCGGGCCTTGGCACCGGCATCGCGCAGCGCGACATCGGCGCGGCCGCGGTCGGCGCGACGGCGGAGAACGACGGCTTCCTCGGCAAGTCGCTCATCTACGTCGCCATCCCCGAGACGATCGTCATCTTCGGCCTGCTGATCGCCTTCCAGCTGGTCGGCAAGATCCCGTAAGGGAAGGACGCCAAGAAGACGAAGGACGCCAAGAGGTTGGAACCACATGGGCCTTGACAAGGTCGTCGAGAGCATCCGCGGCGAAGGCCGGACGCAGGCCACGAGCATCGTGAGCGCTGCGAAGGCCGAGGCCGACGCGATCCTGGCCGACGCGAAGCGCCAGGCCGCCGAGATCACGGCGCGCCGCCAGAGCGAAGCGTCCACGGCCGCGGACGCGCACATCAAGCGCGAGGTCGCCCACGCGGACCTCGAGGCCCGCAGGCTCCGCCTCACGGCCGAGCGCGAGCTCATGGTGAACGTGCGCGCCGAGGTCGAGAAGCGCCTCGCCGCGCTCCCCGCCGACAAGCGGGAAGCGCACCTGAGGACGCTCATCGCGAAGGCGAACGTCCCGAACGGAAAGGTGTGGGTCGCGAAGCAGGACGAGGCTTCCGCCCGCAAGCTCGGTCTCAACGTCGCCGGGACCTTCGAAGGTCTAGGCGGCGTCGTGGTCGAGTCCGAGGACGGCGCCACGCGCGAGAACCTGCGCTACGAGACGCTCCTGGACGAGATCTGGAACACCAGCCTCCACCAGGTCGCGACGAAGCTCATGAAGTGAGGATGCGAACACGATGGCGAAGTTCCTGACGCGTCTGGTCGGTGGCGGCGGCAACTACGCCTACGTCACGGCCCGCGTGCGCGCGAAGAAGACGCAGCTTCTGACGCCGGACCAGTACCCGAAGCTCCTGGCGCGCGAGGCGAGCGAGATCGCGCGCGCCCTCCAGGAGGGGCAGTACAAGGCCGAGATCGACGAGCTCGCCTCCCGCTACCGCGGCGCCGAGCTTGTCGAGCGCGCCACGCGCCTGAACCTCGGGCGCACGTACGCCCAGGTCCTCGGCTTCGCCACCGGCGAGCTCGCGGTGAGCATCGCCGCCTACCTCGCCCGCTACGACGTCTACAACGTGAAGACGGTCCTGCGCGGGAAGTTCGCGCACGCGAAGCCCGAGGACATCCTCGACGAGACCATTCCGGCCGGCTCGCTCACGCACCGCCTTCCGGAGCTCGCGCGCCTCGAGCGCATCGAGGACGTCGTCGACGCGCTGCGCGGCACGCCCTTCCACCGCGTCCTCGCCAAGTACGAAGGCCGCCAGCTCGCGAACCTCATCGAGGTCGAGAACGACCTGGACCGCGCCTACTACGAGACGCTCCTCGTGAGCGTCCCCGCCAACGGGCGCGCGAACAAGGCGTTCATCGGCTGGCTGCGCAACGAGATCGACGTGGTCAACCTCAAGACGCTCTTCCGTCTCCGCTTCGCGCGCGTGACGGAGTGGGAGCCCTACTTCGTCGCGGGCGGCACGGACGTGTCGCGCGAGAGCGCCGCGCGCATCGTGCGCGGCACCGACGAGGAGGTCGTGGCCGAGGTGGGCACGCTCGACGTCGCTCCCGAGGTCGTCGACGCCGCGCGGGCGTCGCTCGCCGCGGGCAACCTCAGCGCCATCGCGACCGCGCTCGACCGCGAGCTCGTGCGCGACGCGTCGGACTTCAGCCACCGCGCACCTCTCTCCGTGCTCCCGGTGGTCGATTTCATCCTCCACAAGAAGATCGAGGCCGACAACCTGCGGGCCATCACCTACGGCAAGCAGACGGGCCTTCCCAACCAGACGATCGAGGAGCTGCTGGTGCTATGAGCAAGGACATCGGCGTGATGGGGAGCGGCGACTTCGTGCTGGGGTTCAACCTGGCGGGCCTCCGCAAGACCTACGTCGTGGACAGCAACGAGTTCCCCAAGCAGTTCGAGCGCGTCCTCGCGCAGAAGGACAACCTCGGCATCCTCATCGTCGAGTCCAACTCGCTCGACACCCTCTCTCCCCTGCTCCGCCGCAAGGCTTCCGAGAGCCTCGAGCCCGTCGTCATCGCGATGGGCGAAGGCGCTGGCGAAGCGGACCTTCGCGAGAAGGTCAAGCGCGCGATCGGCATCGACCTCTACAAGTAGCTGCAAGCAGCAAGTGACGTTCATCCGGTGATATCTATGGCCCAGACCCAACAGATGACGAAGCCTGGCAGCAAGACCGGCGGCACGATCTACCGCGTGGCTGGCCCCGTCGTGACCGCCACGGGCATCAGCGCCCGCATGTACGACGTCGTCTTCGTGGGCAACGAGAAGCTCATGGGCGAGGTCATCGAGATCGCCGGCGACAAGACCATCATCCAGGTCTACGAAGAGACCTCCGGCATCAAGCCCGGCGAGCCCGTCGAGGAGACCGGCGCGTCCCTCTCCGTCGAGCTCGGCCCCGGCCTCCTGACGTCCATCTACGACGGCATCCAGCGCCCCCTCGAGGTCCTCCAGGACAAGATGGGCGACTTCATTCTCCGCGGCGTCCTCGCGCCCGGCCTCGACCACGCGAAGAAGTGGGACTTCAAGCCCACGAAGAAGGCCGGCGACACCGTCACCGGCGGCATGGTCATCGGCACCGTCCAGGAGACGGAGACGATCGTCCACAAGATCATGGTCCACCCGGACGTCGGCGCGACCAAGATCAAGGAGATCAAGGCGGGCCAGTACACGGTCGACGACGTCGTCGCGACGCTCGAGAACGGCGCGAAGGTGCAGCTCATGCAGAAGTGGCCCGTGCGCCGCCCGCGCCCCTTCGCCGAGAAGCTGCGCCCCGACATCCCGCTCATCACCGGCATGCGCATCCTCGACGGCCTCTTCCCCGTCGCGAAGGGCGGCACCGCGGCCATCCCCGGCCCCTTCGGCTCGGGCAAGACCGTCACGCAGCAGTCGCTCGCGAAGTTCTCGGACGCGCAGATCGTCGTCTACATCGGCTGCGGCGAGCGCGGCAACGAGATGACGGAGGTTCTCACGGAGTTCCCGCACCTCGAGGACCCCAACACGGGCAAGGCGCTCATGAACCGCACCGTGCTCATCGCGAACACGTCGAACATGCCTGTCGCGGCGCGTGAGGCGTCGTGCTACACGGGCATCACCATCGCGGAATACTTCCGCGACCAGGGGCTCGACGTGGCGCTCATGGCCGACTCGACCTCCCG
The DNA here is from genome assembly GCA_035687045.1 of Thermoplasmatota archaeon. GTDB lineage: Archaea > Thermoplasmatota > SW-10-69-26 > JACQPN01 > JAJPHT01 > JAJPHT01. The sequence goes on from DASRYU010000086.1 coordinate 4,799, forward strand.
CTGGGCCGAGGCCATGCGTGAGATCTCGTCCCGTCTCGAAGAGATGCCCGGTGAGGAGGGCTACCCCGCCTACCTCGCCGCGCGCCTCGCCGAGTTCTACGAGCGCGCGGGCCGCGTGAACACGCTCTCCGGCAAGACGGGGAGCATCACGGTCATCGGGGCCGTCTCCCCCGCGGGCGGCGACTTCTCCGAGCCCGTCACGCAGAACACGCTCCGCATCGTCAAGTGCTTCTGGGCGCTCGACGCCAAGCTCGCCCAGCGCCGCCACTTCCCGGCCATCAACTGGCTCGACTCCTACTCCCTCTACGAGTCGGAGCTCGCCCCGTGGTACGAGAAGAACGTCGCGGCCAACTGGTCCGAGATGCGCAAGTGGGCGGCCAACACGCTGCAGGTCGAGTCGGAGCTCCAGGACATCGTCCAGCTCGTCGGCTCGGACGCCCTTCCCGAGGAGCAGCAGCTGACCCTCGAGGTCAGCCGTGGCATCCGCGAGGTCTTCCTCCAGCAGAACGCCTTCCACCCGATCGACGCGTACGCGCCGCTCAAGAAGCAGCTCGAGATCCTCATCGCGCTGCGCAAGTGGCAGGACCTCGCGACGAACGCGCTGCGAAACGGCGTCTCGCTCAACGAGATCGTCCGCATCTCCGTCCGCGGCGACCTCGCGAAGGCGAAGTTCGAGAAGGAGTGGGACGCGGAGTACAAGTCCGTCCTCCAGAACATCGAGAAGCAGTTCTCGACGCTCAAGGCCGCGTAAGCCCGCCTCACGGCCCCGGGCGCCTCCGCGCGCCCGCCCCCTTCTCTTCTTCTTCTCTGGCCCTTGCTCGTCACTCTCCCCAGGAGTGACACCGGCTTCTGGTGCTTCGCCTCGAAGCACATAGGCTCCCACGAAATCGTACAATAAGCCGAACGTCCAGTCCGCGCTAGACAGATGTGACGCCGTGCGCTGCTCGCGGGCTCCGCCCGCGCCGCAGGGAGGCTGGCGCCATCGCGAGGAGGCACACGTCGATGTCCCGATCCAGTCCGGTCAACCACGCGGGTCGCAAGGTCGCCACGGCGACCATCGCGGCCCTGATCCTGCTCGCCCCGATGCCGGCGGCCATGGCCGCCATCGCGGGGCTCCCGCTGCAGTCCACCCCCGTCTCGAACTCGATCACGGCCGTCATCGGCGCGCCGGCGGACGAGTCCGAGTTCCCGCTGAACAGTACCGTCCAGTTCACGGATGCGAGCACGCACAACAACTGCCCCATCACGAGCTGGCGCTGGACCTTCGGGGACGGCACCAACAGCACGCAGCGCAACCCCACGAAGACCTACACGACGCCCGGCTCGTTCGTCGTCGCTCTGCAGGTGCGCTCCTCGAGCTGCACCACGCTCGTGAGCACGACGAGCATCGACGTCCACATCCTCCCGATCGCGCCGACCGCCACGATCAGCGGCCCGACCTCCGGCGTCGCGGGCGAGGAGCTCACCTTCGTCGCCACGGGCGAGGACTCCGACGGCACGGTCGTCGGCTTCGTCTTCTACCTTGACGGCGCGGCGCAGCCCCAGCAGGTGTCCGACACGTTCCTCGCGACCTTCACGGCCGCGGGCGAGCACGTCGTCGGCGTCTCGTCGGTCGACAACCACGGCGCGCTCAGCGAGCCCGCCACCGTCGGCGTGACCATCGCCGCCGGGCCCCTCTCGTACATCGTTGTCCACGCGCCCGCCACGGTCGCCGCCGGCAGCACGCTCACGATCGACGCGACCGGCCACGACGAGTTCGGCAACGAAGTGCCGCTCGTCGTGAGCTCCTTCGAGCACACCTTCCAGAGCACGACGGGCCTCGAGACGGTCTGCCACACGGACCAGGACGTCACCGGCTGCGCCGACGTGCAGGTGTTCGCGGAAGGCCTCGACCGCATCGAGGTCAGCGGCCCCTCCTCGATGGTCGTCAACACGACGGCCGTCTTCACGTTCGTGGGCTACGACGCCTTCAACAACTCCGTTCCCCTCGAGACGTCCGAGGCCAATTACACGGCCCCGACCGCCGCGGGCCTCCAGCAGGTCTGCCACACGGAGCAGGACGTGACCGGCTGCGCCGACGTCTCCGTCCTCCCCGACGTCGCCGTCTCGATGGAGATCCTCGGCCCCGACCAGGTCCTCGTCAACAGCACGACGATCTACGAGGTCTCCGCGCTCGACCAGTTCAACAACAGCGCGCTCCTCACGAACTACACCGTCAGCTTCGTCGCGCCCGCGACGCCCCAGATGGTCGACGTCTGCTACACGGAGACGGAGACGACCCCTGAGCCGCTCACGGCGTGCAAGGAGGTCAGCGTCCTCGCGGCGCTCCTCGACCGCATCGACATCGCGGGCCCGGACACGATGGTCGTCAACACGACGGCCGTCTTCTACCCGACCGGCTACGACGCGTACAACAACACCGTCGAGCTCATGGTCACGCAGTTCAACCACACCTCCGGCACGCTCGCGGGCCCCGCGTCCGTCTGCTACGCCGAGGGTGGCGTCCAGGGCTGCAAGACGATCGAGGTCCTCCCCGGCCCCCACGTCGCGATCCAGATCCTCGGCGCCGACCAGATCGTGGTCAACACGAGCGGCACCTACGACGTCAAGGGCCTCGACAAGTTCGGCAACAACGTGACGCTCTCGATCCCCAACCTCACCGTCGTCGCTCCGACGACGGTCGGCACCATCGAGGTCTCGCACACCGAGGACGGCATCACGGGCAACAAGACCGTCCAGGTCATCGCCGACGCCCTCGCGAGCATCACCGTCGAAGGCCCGACGAGCCTCGTCGCCAACACGACGGGCACCTACACCGCGGACGGCTTCGACCAGTTCGGCAACGCGGTCGCCCTCGCGGCCGACACGTTCGAGTTCAACGCGCCCGCGGAGGCCGGCCCGACGCAGGCGTGCTACGAGGAGGACGGCATCATGGGCTGCCAGCCCGTCGAGATCGTCGCCGACGCCCTCTTCGTCATCGAGGTCAGCGGCCCCGACACCGTCGTCGCGGGCAGCACGACCGAGTTCGCGCTCTCGGGCATCGACCAGTACGGCAACGAGGTCGCGCTCGAGAACACGACGCTGAGCTTCACGGCGCCCACGGCCATCGGCGCGGCGAACGTGTGCTACGAGGAGAGCGACGTCTCCGGCTGCAAGCTCGTCGACGTGATCGTCGACACGCTCGCGAAGATCGTCGTGAGCGGCCCCGACGCGCTCACCGTCGGCACGACCGGCGTGTTCTACCACGTCGGCCTCGACCAGTTCGACAACGTCGTCGACCTCGACGTCATCGCCCAGAGCTTCACGGCTCCGACGACGGCGGGCACGGCGAGCGTCTGCCACACCGAGAGCGACGTCACCGGCTGCAAGCTCGTGCAGATCCTTGGCGGCCCGGCCGTCTCGATCAGCGTGAGCGGCCCGACGCAGATGTTCGCCGGCAGCACGGCGCAGTTCTCCGTCTCCGGCACGGACGTCTACGGCAACGCCGCGACGCTCGGCGCGAGCTCCTTCGCGTTCACCGCGCCCAGCGCGCTTGGCATCGTCCAGGCCTGCTTCACGGAGAACGGCGTCACGGGCTGCCAGGCCGTCGAGGTCGTGACGAACCCGCTCGCGAGCATCCTCGTGAGCGGCCCCGCGACGGTCGTCGCCGGCGCCTCGGCGAACTTCACGCTCGCCGGCCGCGACGCGAGCGGCAACGAGACGCCCATCTCGAAGACGACGCTCGTCTACACCGCGCCCCGCGCCTTCGGCCCGGCCCCCGTGTGCTACACCGAGAACAACGTCCAGGGCTGCCTGACGATCATCGTGGTCCCCTCGCGCATCAACGTGACGGGCCCCGCGAAGATCAACCTCGGCCGCCCGACGCAGATCAGCGCGCTCGGCTTCGACGTCGATGACCAGCCAGTCGTCGGCGGCAGCTTCGCGTGGTCCGCCACGCGCGGCGGCATCACGTCCTCGGGCGTCTACACGGCGCTCACGGTCGGCGTGGCGCAGGTCACCGCGAGCATCGGCGGCGTGAGCGGCTCGACGTCCATCACGAACGTCAACACGCTCCTCCTGACGACGTCGTTCGCGGTCGCCCACTCGCTCGGCTCCGACGTGCGCGGCACGGTCCTCGTGCAGTACGTCGACGGCACGCCGGTCGCGAACGCGAACGTGCAGCTGGTGTTCCAGAACTCGTTCCTGGACCCCATCGGCCGCACGACGCAGAACGTCCAGACGGACGCGAGCGGCACCGCGCAGATCGACCCGCCGACGCAGTACGAGGTCCCCGGCCAGTACCGCATCAGCGTCCTGGCGGCGCGCAACAACAACCAGGGCACGACGAACATCCTGTACTCGGTCGGCGCCTAAGCGCAGAGCAGCAAACGCTAAGGAGGGCGCGGCCCGCTCGCGCCGCGGAGGCGAAAGCCGTGCCGCGCCCTCTTCCTTTCCTTCTTCTCGCATCCCTTCTTCTCGCCGGTTGCGTCCAGCTCTCCTCCGCGGTGGAGCAGGAGCTCGACGCGGCCGCCTCGGCCTTCTCCCCCCTCGCCTTCACCGACATGCGCATCATCGACGGGATGCGCGCGGGCGGCGAGCCCGTCATCGCCATCACGCCCACGGGGACGATCCTCGTGTCCGCGCACCCCGGCTGGACGCACACGCGCTACCCGCCCAGCCCGAACCTCGTCCTCCCCGCAAGCGGCCAGAGCTATCTCTGGCGCTCGACCGACGGCGGCGAGACGTGGCAGCACGTGGGCCTCCCGATGGCGCCGATGGGGATTGGGCCGCGCGGCGTCGGCCAGGGCGTCTCCGACCCCGACTTCGCCATCGACAGCAACGGGCGCATCTACCTCACCGACCTCGAGGCGCTCGCCGCGGCCAGCGTCTCGTGGAGCGACGACGACGGCGCCACCTGGATCCTCGGCAACAACCTCGCCTCGACCTACGGCCCCATCGACCGCCAGTGGCTCGCGACGCACGGCACCGACGTCTACCTCGTCGGGAACTACTTCCTCGACCAGCGCGTGCTGAGGTCCACCGACGGCGGCCTCACGTGGCGGCAGGTCGGCTCCGCCAACTGCGGCGGCGACATGGTCGCGAACAAGGACGGCGCGCTCCTCGTCGGGTGCCAGACAGGCATCGACGTGAGCGAGGACGGCGGCGCCACCTTCGAGCAGCGCGACGTCCCCGGCGCCGAGAGCTGGTCGCGCAGCATGGCCGAGCCCGCCGTCGACGCCGCGGGCAACGTCTACATCCCGTACACGAACTCCCGCGGCGTGTTCGTCGCCGGCTCCCCCGACCTCGGCCGCACCTGGTGGCCCCCCATCCAGCTCGCCTCCAACGGCACGAACGTGTGGCCGTGGGTCGTCGCGGGCGACGCGGGGCGCGTGGCCGTCGTCTGGTACCACACCGACGACCCCGCCGGCCCCTCCGACGCGGGCGGCGACTGGTACGTCGACGGCGCCATCGTCACGCGCGCCGACACGGAGCTCCCCATCGTGCACGGCGTCCGCATCGCCGGCCCCATCTTCCAGGGCAAGATGTGCCAGCGCGGCACCATCTGCCAGGCGGACACGAGCGAGAACGGCGACCGGCGCCTGGGCGACTTCTTCGAGGCCGCCATCGACGCGGAGGGGGCGCTGCACGTCGTCTACTCCGTGGCGCTGGGCGACAGCATCGCGCACCCGGGCTACTCGAAGCAGCTCGACGGCCCCCGCCTGCGCGTCGGCTCCCCCTCGTCCTGAGGCGACAGGCGGGCCCTCTCGCGGGAGCGCCGCGAGGGCGGCCGGTTGCGCCGCGGCAAACGGGATGCACCCCCAGCGTCTGAGCCCGGGTGGAGAGGCGTCCATGACGACATCCGAGCTCATCGACATCGCGAAGAAGACCGCCCCGCTCCTGCGCGAGCACGCGGCCGAAGGCGAACGCACGGGCCGCCTGCCGCGCCCCTCGCTCGAGGCGCTGCGCACGGGCGGGTTCTTCCGGCTCTTCACGCCGCGCACGCTGGGCGGCCACGAGGCCGACCCCGTCACGGTCGCGCGCGTGACGGAGGAGCTTGCGCGCGCCGACGCCGCCGCCGCGTGGGCCATCATGGTCGCAAGCTCCGGCGCCTGGGGGATGGCGCGCTTCCCGGACCAGACCGCCGAGGAGGTCTTCCGCGACCGCGACGCGCTCATCGCGAGCGCCTTCACCTCGCCCGTGATGGCGACGCCCGTGAGGAACGGCTACCGCATCCACGGCCGCAGCCCCTTCGCGAGCTACATGAAGGACGCGGCGTGGGCGATGGCGACGGCCGTCGTGCAGCCGATGCGCGAGGGCTCGCCCCCGTCGCTCATCGCCGCGCTCATGCCGCGCGAGCAGGCGGAGGTGGTGGACACGTGGAACGCGATGGGCATGCGCGCCACGGAGAGCAACGACGTCGTCTACCGCGACGTCGTCGTGCCCGAGCACCGCACCTACCCGCTCGTGGGCGAGTTCGCGCCCGGCCGCCACTTCCGCGGGCCGCTCTACCGCATCCCCGCCATGGCGTCCTCCGTCGGGGCCACCATCGCCCCCGTCGCGGTGGGCATCGGCGCGGAGGCGGTCGAGGAGGTCGCGCGCCTCGCGCAGGAGAAGACGCCCTTCAGCTCCTCGACGCTTCTGCGCGACCGGCCGCACGCGCAGCTGCGCCTCGCGCAGGCCGAAGGCCTGGTCCGCTCGGCGCGCCACACGCTCCACGCGGAGCTTGCCGCCTGCTGGGAGCGCGCGCAGCGCAACGAGCCCTCGACGCTCGAGCAGAAGTCGCACATGCTTCTGGCCGCCATCCAGGCCGTCCAGCAGAGCGCGCAGGCGGTCGAGATCGCCTACACCCTCGCGGGCGGCAGCGCCGTCTACGAGCGCAACCGCCTCGCGCGCCTCTTCCGGGACGCGCAGGTCGTCAAGCAGCACGGCCTTGTCTCGGAGCCGCGCTATCAGACGGTCGGGCAGGTGCGCCTGGGGCTCGCGCCCGAGATGGCGTTCGTCGCCCTCTGAGCGCGGGACGCACGGGCCTGCCGGTGGCTGTTTCAACCCCTTTTATCTCCCGGCGGCCCGTTCCCCACGCATGCGACCCTCCGCCGTCGGCTGGCCCGTGCGTCGCCTGCGCGACGGGAGCCTGCGCCCCGCGGAGGAGGACACGCTCGCGGCGGAGGAGCCTCTCGAGCTTCGCCTCAACGGCCGCCCGCTCGTCGTGACGATGCGCACGCCGGGGCACGACGAGGAGCTCGCGGTGGGCTTTCTCGTCTCGGAGGGCATCCTGCGGGCCGACGCGACGGTCGCGCTCGGCCGCGTGCGCAACCCCCTGGACCCCGCGCACGACAACATCGTGAACGTCAGCGCCGCGCCCGACGCGCTCCTGCGCAACCCCGCGTCGCGCAGCTTCCACGCCTCGAGCGCGTGCGGCGTGTGCGGCCAGGCGAGCCTGGAGGACATGGAGCGCCGCTTCGACCCGGTGCGGGGCGGGCTGTCGCTGCGGCACGACAGCCTTCTCGCGCTCGCGGCCCGCATGCGGGAGGAGCAGCGCCTCTTCGAGCGCACCGGCGGCCTCCACGCGGCGGCCCTCTTCGACGCGCATCTGGAGCTCGCGTGCCTGCGCGAGGACATCGGCCGCCACAACGCCGTCGACAAGGTCGTGGGGTGGGCGCACGCGGCGCGCCGCCTCCCGCTCGCGGAGCACGCGCTCGTCGTGAGCGGGCGCGCGGGCTACGAGGTCGTGCAGAAGGCCGTCGCCGCCGGCATCCCCCTCGTCGCGGCCGTCGGCGCGCCAAGCTCCCTGGCGGCGCGCCTGGCCGAGCAGGCGGGCGTGACGCTCGTGGGGTTCCTGCGCGAGCGCTCGTTCAACGTCTACACGCACGCCCAGCGGGTGATCGCGTGACGCGACGCTGGCGCCGCTACGTGCCCTTCGGCGTGGCCGTGCCCGGGAAGCCGCGCCACTACCGCGAGATGCTCCGCATCGCGTGGGACAACAAGGACAGCCCCGCCTACGCGATGCGCATCCTGAAGCACGGCGTGTGCGACGGGTGCAGCCTCGGGCCGCGCGGGCTCAAGGACGACGTGCTCAAGGGCACGCACCTCTGCCTCACGCGCTTGAACCTCCTGCGGCTCAACACGATGGGCGCAATGCCCGAAGGCGCGTGGGAGGACGTCGGGCCGCTGCGCTCGATGAGCAACGACAAGCTGCGCAAGCTCGGGCGCGTGCCGTACCCGCTCCTCATGCGGCGCGGCGAGCGCGGCTTCACCCGCATCTCCTGGGACGAAGCGCTCGACACGGCCGCGCGGTGGCTGCGCGAGACGCCGCCGGAGCGCAGCGGCTACTTCGTCACGAGCCGCGGCATCACGAACGAGACGTACTACGTCATCCAGAAGCTCGCGCGCCTCGCGGGGACGAACAACATCGACCTCTGCTCGCGGCTGTGCCACGCGCCCAGCGTCACGGGGCTCAAGTCGACCATCGGCTACGGCGCGCCCACCTGCCAGCTCTCCGACTTCATCGGCACGGACCTCCTCGTCCTCTTCGGGAGCGACCTCGCCAACAACCAGCCGGTGACGACGAAGTACCTCCACTACGCGAAGAAGAAGGGCACGCGCGTCGTCGTCGTGAACCCCGTGCGCGAGCCGGGGCTCGAGCGCTACTGGATCCCGAGCATCCCGTCGTCCGCGCTCTTCGGCACCGCCATCATGGACGACCTCTACCAGGTGAACGTCGGCGGCGACATCGCGTTCATCTACGGGACGCTCAAGGCGCTCCTGGACATCCCTGGCGGCATCGACCGCGCGTTCGTCGAGGCGAAGACGGCGGGCTGGCCCGAGCTCGAGGCGCACGTGCGCGCGCTCGACTGGCGCGACCTCGAGGAGCGCTCGGGGCTCCCGCGCGAGTCGATGGAGACGTTCGCGCGCCACTACGCCCGCGCGAAGACGGCGGTGTTCCTCTGGTCGATGGGCATCACGCAGCACGCGCACGGCGCCGACAACGTCCGCGCCATCGTCGCGCTCGCGCTCGCCCGCGGGATGGTCGGCCGCGAGAAGACGGGGCTCATGCCCATCCGCGGCCACAGCGGCGTGCAGGGGGGCGGCGAGTGCGGCGTCGACCCGCAGCGCTTCCCCGGGAGCGTCGAGATCAGCGCCGAGAGCGCGAAGGGGTTCGAGGCGCTCTGGGGGCACCCGGTGCCTGAAGAGCCCGGCATGTTCACCGGCGACATGGTGGAGGCCATCCTCGGCGGGAAGATGGACCTCCTCTACTCGCTCGGCGGGAACCTGCGCGAGACGATGCCCGATCCGCGCGAGATGGAGCGCGCGCTCGGGAGGGTGAAGTACCGCATCCACCAGGACATCGTTCTCAACTCTTCGACGCTCGTCGAGCCGGGGGAGGCGGTGCTCGTCCTGCCGGGCCAGACGCGCTACGAGCAGCGCACCGGCGGCACGTCCACCTCCACCGAGCGCCGCATCCGGTTCACGCCCGAGATCCCCGGCCCGCGCGTGGGCGAGGCGAAGCCCGAGTGGGAGATCCCCGCGCTCCTCGGGCAGCGCGTCGTCGGGCGCCGCTTCTTCGACTACCCGGACACGGCGAGCATCCGCCGCGAGATCGAGCGGGCGATGCCGATGTACGCGGGCATCGCGTCGCTCATGAAGGAGGGCGACTGGGTGCAGTGGGGCGGGCCGCAGCTGTGCGCGGACGGCTTCCCGAAGATGCCCGACGGGCGCGCGCGCTTCTTCCCCGTGCCGCTCCCCGACAACCGCATCCCGCCGGGCATGTTCCAGGTCTCCACGCGCCGAGGCAAGCAGTTCAACAGCATCGTCTTCCGCGCGCGCGACCCGCAGATGGGCAACGCCGCGCGCGACGCCGTGCTCCTCGCGCCGGGCCAGGGGTTCCAGGAAGGCGACCGCGTGGTCGTGTCCAACGACATGGGCAAGTTCCAGGGGCGCGTCAAGCTCGACGACGTGCCGAGGCGCCACGTCGTGCTCTACTGGCCCGAGGCGAACGTGCTTCTCGCGCGGCGCTACGACCGCGAGTCCGGCATCCCCGACTACAACGCGTACGCGCGCATCGAGCGCGTCTGAGGCCACATGCGCAGCGGCATCGTGCTGGCCGGCGGGGCGTCGAGCCGCATGGGCTCGTTCAAGCCGCTCCTCCCCTTCCGCGGGCGCCCCCTCCTCGCGCACGCGCTCGACGCGCTCGCCCCGCACTGCCAGGAGCTCATCGTCATGGCGGGCGCGCGCGCCGCGGAGGTGTCGCGCGTCGGCGCGGGCGCGCGCGTGCTCGCCGACCCGGCGCAGGGCCCGCACGTCGCGCTGCGGCTCGCGGCGCGCGTCGCGCGCCACCCGACGCTTCTCGTCGTGCCCGCCGACGCGCCCTTCATCTCCGACGCGCTGCCGCCGCTGCTCGCGGCGGGCGCCGACGCCGTGGCGCGCGACGGCGACGGCGTCAACCCGCTCGTGGCGCTCTACGACCGCGAGCGGCTCCTCGCCGCGCTCGGCGACGACGCGCGCTCGCTGCAGCAGGTCGCCGCGCGGCTGGGGGCGCGCGCGGTGGACGCGCCCGCGCGCTCGCTCGCGGACGCCGACGAGCCGCAGGACCTAAGACGGCTCGAGGGATGAGCCGCGCGTGCAGCGTCGCCCCTTCGGCCCCACCGGCGTCCACGTGCCCGTCATCGGCCAGGGGACCTGGCAGGTCCGCGACTTCCGCGCCGGCGCGGAGGCGCTGCGCGTGGGGCTCGAGCTCGGGATGACGCACATCGACACGGCCGAGCTGTATCGAGGCAGCGAGGAGATGATCGCGCCGGTGATCGCGGGCCGCCGCGAGGAGGTGTTCCTCGTGAGCAAGGTGCTTCCCCGCCACGCGAGCTACGAAGGGACGCTCGCCGCCTGCGAGGCGAGCCTGCGCCGCCTTGGCACCGACCACCTCGACGTGTACCTTCTCCACTGGAACGGCGGCGCGCACCCCGTGTCGGAGACGATGCGCGCGATGGGCGAGCTCATCGATCGCGGCCTCATCCGGCACGCGGGCGTGTCGAACTTCGACGTGGAGGAGCTGGAGGAGGCGAAGAGCGCGCTCGGCCGGCACCGGCTCGCCTGCAACCAGGTCCTCTACCATCTGGAGGACCGCGGCATCGAGAGCGACGTGCTCCCCTGGTGCCGCAAGAACGGCGTCGCGGTCGTGGGCTACTCACCCTTCGGCTCGACCGGCGGGTTCCCGGGCGCGGCCACGAAGGAGGGAAAGGTGCTCCACGACGTGGCGCGCGAGCTCGGGAGGTCGACGCGGCAGGTGGCGCTGGCGTTCCTCACGCGCGACCCCGCGGTGTTCGCGATCCCGAAAGCTGAAAAGGTGGAGCACGTGCGCGACAACGCGGGCGGCGCGTTCGCGCTGCCCGAGGACGCGCTGCGTCGGCTCGATGAGGCGTTCCCGGCCTCGCCGGGGCTACGTTCCCTGTAGGCTCACTGGCCGACGTTCTCGATGTCGCCCGTCGTGCCCTCGCTCTGCGCCGCCTCCTGCGGGTCGGGCGGCGAGCTGGGCGTCGGCTTCGAGGGGTGCCGCACGTTCGACGGC
>DASRYU010000087.1:0-2330 GCA_035687045.1 Thermoplasmatota archaeon
GGGCGCGCCGAGGTTGGCAGCGAGAACGGCGGCCGCGAGCGCTGCGCCTCCGGCCGCGAGCGGCGGCGCGGCCTCGCGCAGGCGCGGCCCCGCGCGCTTGCCGCCTCCGTGCGGCGCGACGGCGAGGGCGGCGAGCGCGAAGCCCAAGCTGAGGGCGAGCCCGAGCCGCGCCCACGCGCCGGGGAAGGCGACGAGAAGGACGACGCCGGCGGTTCCCGCGACGCTGCCGAGGAGGACGAGCGGAGCCCACGTGGCGCGGCCGGAGGCGCAGCGCTCGCGGCCGCCGTTCTCGCTGCCAACCTCGGCGCGCCCGCCGTCGCCGCGCACGTGGCGCTCCTTTGCGCGCTCGGGCTCGGCCTCGCCGGGCTCACGCTGCTCACGCTCCCCGTCGTGTTCAACCAGCGCCCCGCGAAGCGCCACGTGCCGCTCCTCCCGCTCTTCGGCGGCGCCGCCGCGCTCCTCGCGGGCACGGGGCTCGCGGTGGGAACGCGCGCGGGGCTCGTCCTCCCCGCGCTCGCGCTCTTCGCGTGGCTGCGCGTGCTCTGGCCGCTCCGCAAGCCGCGCCGCGAATGCAGCCCGGACGAAGCTTCTTGAGCGGGAGGGGCGTCTGCCGCGCGTGGAGTACTCGGTCCTCGAGCTGTGCAAGAACCGCGCCGGCTACGAGGCCGTCCCGCGCGGCCGCATGAAGCTCGACCTCCGCAAGCTCGAAGGGGAGCTGCAGGAGGCGGGGTTCGAGCCGCTCGCCAACGCCGGCATCCTCCTCGTCGTGCGCTGGGAGGACGTCGAGCTCTCCATCTTCGAGTCGGGCAAGCTCCTCTTCAAGACGCGCGAGATGGACAAGGCGCGCGTCGCCATGGCCGCCTTCCGGGGGGCGATGGGGTGGACGTAGCGACGCTCCGCCAGGACTTCCCGCTCCTCGCGCGCGCCGACGCGCCGATCTACCTCGACAACGCGTGCATGACGCTCAAGCCGCGCCAGGTGATCGACGCGGTGCGCCGCTACTACGAGGAGACGCCCTACTGCGCGGGGCGCGCCGTCTACGAAGGCTCGCTCGCCGTCGAGGAGACGATGGAGGGCGCCCGCCGCGCGCTCGCGTCGCTCCTGGGCGCGCCGGCCGACGCGACGGTGTGGACAAAGAACGCGACGGAAGCGATCAACCTCGTCGCGCACGCGTTCCCGTGGAAGCGCGGCGACGTCGTCCTCACGAGCGACCGCGAGCACAACAGCAACCTCGTCCCCTGGCAGGTGCTCGCCGCGCGCGGTGTGCGCCACGAGGTCGTCCCCTCGCGCGCCGACGGAACCTTCGACCTCGACGCGTGGCAGTCCCGGCTCGCGCGCGGCGACGTCGGCGACCTCGGCGCCGACAGGACGCGGGCCGCAGGACGCGGCCCTGTCGCGCTCGTCGCGGCGGTGCACGTCTCCAACCTCGACGGCTACGAGGCGCCCGCGCGCGAGCTCATCGAGCTCGCCCACGAGCGCGACGTGCCCGTGCTCCTCGACGGCGCGCAGGCGGCGCCGCACATGCCCGTCGACCTCGCGCGCCTGGGCGCCGACTACTACGCCGTGAGCCTCCACAAGATGCTCGGGCCCACCGGTGTCGGCGCCCTCCTCTCCACGCCCGACGCGCTCGCGCGGCTCGGCCCGTTCATGAGCGGCGGCGACACCGTCGCGCGCACCACCTACGAGAGCGCCGAGTTCCTCGACGCGCCCGCGCGCTTCGAAGCAGGCCTGCAGAACTACGCCGGCTTCGCGGGCGCCACGCCGGCCATCGAATACCTGCGCCGCGTGGGGCTCGAGAACGTGCGCCGCCACGAGAAGAAGCTCGCCGAGCGCGTCGCGAAGCGGCTCGAAGGCACCGCCGGGCTGCACCTCATCGGAGCGCCGCTCGCCACGCGCAGTGGCGTCGTGCCGCTCGCCCTCGACCGCGTCGACCCCCACGCCCTCGCCATCCTCCTCGAGGACAAGCACCGCATCCTCGTCCGCAGCGGCGACCACTGCCTCCACAGCTGGTTCAACGCGCGAGGCGTGCCAGGCGCGCTGCGCGCGAGCTTCTACCTGTACAACACGGTGGAGGAGGCGGACGCGTTCGCGGAGGCGGTGGAGGGGCTCCTGGCGCAGCTCGCGACGGGGGATCGTAGGTAAGCCTGTACCTACGTGGCATGTAGGTACAGGGCTACCTACATGGACGCCGGCGGGCGCCTTCGCCAACAAAGCTTATCCCCCCTCCCCCGCCGTCCGCGCGCATGCGCGTCGCCCTCCTCCTCGTGGCCGGCCTCCTCCTCGCCGGCTGCGTCACCCCCTCCAACGAGACCCCTGCCGGCGTGCTGGAG
>DASRYU010000088.1:0-2231 GCA_035687045.1 Thermoplasmatota archaeon
ACGAGAAGGAGCGCGAGCGAGGCGGCCGCGAGGACGCGCATGGCGCTCCCGTGCCGCTGCGGGTAGTCACCCTTTGTTGAACAGTTCGTACTCTCCGGCGCGGGTGACACGCATTTTCGCCGGAGTTTCGGCCAATGTTGAATGTGTCGCCGGGGCGGGCGACACGCGCGCGCCGCCCCGGCGGAGGGTGCTCAGTCCTTCTTGACCTCGTAGTCGACGTCGATGCTGTCGGGGTCCTTCTCGTCGGCCTTCTTCGTGCGCGTCTCCGTCTGCGGACCCGCGCTCTCGGGACCCTCGCCGGGAGCGCCCTCGGGGGCGGCCTGCTGGTACATCGCGGCGCCCACCGCCTGGAGCGCCTCCGCGAGCCGCTGCGTGCCGCTGCGGATCTCGTCGAGGTTCCCCCCGGTGAGGGCGGCCTTGAGCGCGTCGCGCGCCGCCTCGGCCTCGCCGCGCGTCTTCGCGTCGACCTTCGAGCCGGCGTCCTTGAGCGTGCGCTCGGTCGTGTAGAGGAGGCCGTCGGCCTCGTTGCGGAGGTTGACCTCCTCGAGCTTGCGCCGGTCCTCCTCCTCGTACTCCTTCGACGCCCGCTCGGCGCGCTTGACCTCCTCGTCGGAGAGGCGCGTCGACCCGGTGATCGTGATGCGCTGGTGCTTGCCCGTGCCGAGGTCCTTCGCGCTCACGTTGACGATGCCGTTCGCGTCGATGTCGAAGGTGACCTCGATCTGCGGGATGCCGCGAGGAGCGGGGGGGATGCCGTCGAGGTGGAAGCGGCCGAGCGACTTGTTGTCCTTCGCGAGGGCGCGCTCACCCTGGAGGACGTGCACCTCGACGGAGGTCTGCATGTCGGCGGCGGTGCTGAACACCTTGCTCTTCTTCGTCGGGATGGTCGTGTTGCGCTCGATGAGGCGCGTGAACACGCCGCCGAGCGTCTCGATGCCGAGCGAGAGGGGCGTGACGTCGAGCAGGAGGAGGTCCTTGACCTCGCCGGTGATGACGCCGGCCTGCACAGCGGCGCCGAGCGCGACCGCCTCGTCGGGGTTCACGCTGCGGTTGGGCTCCTTGCCCGTGAGGTCCTTCACCATCTGCTGGACGGCGGGGATGCGCGTGCTGCCGCCCACGAGGATGATCTCGTCGATGGCCGTCCACGCGAGCCCGCTGTCCTTCAGCGCCTGCTCCGTCGGCCCCTTGAGGCGCGCGAGGATCGGCTGGATGAGCTGCTCGAACTTCGCGCGCGTGAGGTCGATGTCGATGTGCTGCGGCCCCGCCTGCGTGACGGTGATGTAGGGCAGGTTGATGTTCGTCTTCTGCGCCGAGGAGAGCTCCTTCTTCGCCTTCTCCGCCGCCTCCTTGAGGCGCTGCACCGCCGTGCGGTCGCGCATCAGGTCGACGTTCGTCTTCTTCTTGAACTCCTCCGCGAGCCAGCGCATGATGAGCTCGTCGATGTCGTCGCCGCCGAGGTGGTTGTCGCCCGCGGTGGCTTTGACCTCGAAGACGCCCTCGCCGAACTCGAGGATGCTGACGTCGAACGTGCCGCCGCCGAAGTCGAAGACGAGGATCGTCTGGCCCTGCTTCTTGTCGAGGCCGTACGCCAAGGCGGCCGCGGTGGGCTCGTTCACGATGCGGAGCACCTCGAGCCCCGCGATCTTGCCGGCATCCTTCGTCGCCTGGCGCTGCGCGTCCTCAAAGTACGCGGGAACGGTGATGACGGCCTTGGTCACGGGCTCGCCCAGGAACGCCTCCGCGTCGCGCTTCAGCTTCTGGAGGATGAGCGCGGAGATCTCCTCGGGGGCGAACGTGCGGTTCGCGTTCCCGAGCGTCACCTGCGCCTTGCCGTTCGCGCCCTCCGTCACCTTGTACGGGACGCGCGCCGCCTCCTGCCGCACCTCGTGCATCTGGCGGCCCATGAAGCGCTTGACGGAGAAGACCGTGTTCTCCGGGTTGACCACGGACTGGCGTTTCGCCACCTCGCCGACGAGGAGCTCGCCGTCCTTCGTGAACGCCACGACGCTGGGCGTGGTCCGCGCGCCCTCCGCGTTGGCGATGATCTCGGCCTTGCCGCCCTCGAGGACGGCGACCGCCGAATACGTCGTGCCGAGGTCGATGCCGATGACCTTGCTCATGTGGACCCTCCCGTGTTCAAAAGAGCGCTTCTATAAAAGGGTGACTCTCCGACAGCGAGGCTCTCCAAGCCGGCCATGAGCCCCATGCTCTGCGCGTCCCCGACGTGAACC
>DASRYU010000089.1:0-2083 GCA_035687045.1 Thermoplasmatota archaeon
ACCGCCCCCGGCGCGCCCCCCCGGCTGGTCCTGCGCCTGCCGGATGGCCGCCTCCTCGACCTTCAGGCGGCGCACGTCGCGCTGCGCGGCGTCCCCTCGCCGCACCTGCGCAACCCCACCGCCCTTCGGCTCGCCGCCTCCTACGGCGAGGACCTCATCCGCGAGCTCGTCGCGGCCGCGCCCAAGAGCGCGCTCGTCGCCTCCTGAGCGGCAAAGTTCGTACCTTCTCTCGCCGCCTTCCCGCCGTGGACCCGCGCATCGTCCTGTTCGTCCTCAACGCGGACCCCAAGGGCGTCGAGCGCCTCGGCGCCTTCCTTCCCGACGGCTGCATCGTCGACCTCCAGGCCGCCCACATGTCCATGCGCGGCCACCCGTCGCCGCTCCTGCGCGACCGCACCTCCTTCCGCCTCGCGCACGAGGGCGCCTGCGCGCTCGCGCGCGAGATCATCGCCTGGGTCGACTCGCAGCGCGCGCCCGGCACCGCCCTCAAGCCCGACCTCGTCCGCGTCGTCGACGAGCACCCCGAGGCCGGCGCGCCCCCATCGGCCAGCGCGCCCCGCCTTGATAGCAAATAGACCGTCGCGATGTCACCGCACGGGGCGACATCCCTTGTTTCAACAAGCCGACGCGAAGGGGCATGAACCGCCAGCGGCCTGCGGCGGCACGAGGAGAGCTTGCGAGGCATCATCGCATTCCTGATCACGCTGGGGGCGCTGTCGCTCCCGGTCGCCGCCGCCACCCACGTCTGCACGCCCGCGGAGCTGCCCGAGGAGGTCCCCGCCATGTGCGCGCCCGACGCGCCCGACCCCGAGCCCATCGTCGCCGGCGCCATCGCCACGGCGACCGAGACGGCCGAGGGCGCCGTCGCCGAGGCCGAGGCGGCCCTCGCGCAGGCGGAGGCCATCGCGGCCGAGGCGCAGGCGCGCGTCGACGCAGCGCGCGCGGACGCCGAGGCGCGCGTCGCGCAGCTGCGCGCCGACGCCGAGGCGCGCGCCACCGCGTTCGCCGCGGGCGCGCGCGTTGTCGCGGAATCGACGGCCGCCGCCACGGAGGCGTTCGCGCGCGCGACGGCGGCCGAGGCGCAGGCCCGGCTTGCACGCGCCGTCCCGCAAGGCGTCGCGGACGCGTCGGCCGCCGCGCAGGAGCGCGTGGCCGTCTCGTGCGCGCGCCAGCTCCCGACGTTCAGCCCGCACCCGGCCGACGAGGCGCAGGCGGAGGCCAGCGCGGCCGCGCGCGGCGTCGACCCCGCGCTCGCCGCCGCGATGGACGCCGCGTGGGCGAGCGCGCGCGACCCCTCGCGCGCCTGCTCGGAGCAGCTGCTCCCCGCGCTCGCGCGCCTGCTGCCGTAGGGAGCAGGTGTGCCCGCGTACAGGGTAGCTTGATAAACCGGCAAGGGCGATGGCCGCCCATGGTCTCGCCCAAGGACGCGGTCATCGTCGAGGCTCTCCGCACGCCCTTCGGAAAGCGCAACGGCTCCTTCCGCGACACGCACCCCGAGGTCCTGGGCGCGGCGCCGCTCAAGGCCGTCACGGAGCGCCTCGGCCTGCGCCCGAGCGAGATCGACGACGTCCTGTACGGCAACGTCACGCCCGTCGGCGAGCAGGGGCTCAACATCGCGCGCAAGTCCGCGCTCCTCGCGTGGGACACGGACGTCGTGCCCGGCGTCCAGCTCAACCGCATGTGCGGCTCCGGCCAGCAGGCGATCAACTTCGCCGCGGCGCTCGTCTCCTCGGGCGCGAACGACGTCGTCATCGCGGGCGGCGTCGAGCACATGACGCGCGTCCCCATCGGCAGCGACGCGGGCCCCGTCTCCGAGGCGCTCGCGGGCCGCTACGAGATCCTCCACCAGGGCGAGAGCGCGGAGCGCATCGCCGACAAGTGGGGCTTCACGCGCGAGGACCTCGACGCCTTCGGCCTCGAGAGCCAGCGCCGCTACGCGAAGGCCGCCGAGGCGGGCCACTACAAGTCGCAGGTCGTCCCCGTCGAGGTCACGCTCGACGGCCAGCGCAAGATCGTCGAGGCGGACGAGCACCCGCGCCCGCAGACGACGATGGAGGCGCTCGCGAAGCTCAAGCCGAGCTTC
>DASRYU010000090.1:0-3050 GCA_035687045.1 Thermoplasmatota archaeon
TGGGCGGCTGCGAGACGCGGATGTCGGGCGCCGCGCTCACGACGATGCGGTACGTGTCCGGGTAGACGCCGAGGTTCTGGATGACGATGGACATCGTCACGATCTCGTCCTGGCCGGCCGACTGCACCTGGCCGCCGGCCCAACCCAGCTGCGCCATGTCGTAGTGGCCCACGCGCGCGCGGAACGGCACGCGGATCGTCTGCTGGTAGTCGCCGGGCCCGGAGTAGTCGATGACGAGGAAGAACTCGTACTCCTGCGTGTTGATCATCGGCGTCGCGGTGACGCGCACGACGAAGGGGATCTGGTCGCCGCCGTAGAGGCCGCGCGGCGTGAGGTCGGTCTCGACGTCCCAGCCTTTCGCCTCGACCGAGGCGTTGCCGACCTCCCAGACGAAGGTGAACGAGTGCTGCGAGGCGCCCGTGCCCCCCTCGCCTTCGTTGACGTAGAGGGAGTCGCGGCTGAGGTCGCTGAGGACGCACGAGACCTCGTCCTGGCCGCTGAAGGGCGGCTCGATGAGAGAGTCGTTGCAGCGCACGACGAGGTGCATCGCGCCGTCGAAGAGGGGCACGGGAAGCTGCGCTGCCGCTGGGGGAGAGAGGATGAGGAGAAGAAGGGCGGCGCCGGCCGCGATGCGCACGGCCGGCGTGGAGAGGCCCACTTGCTTAGCCTCCGGTTCAGTCGCGGCGGCGGAGGACGAGCGCGAGACCGCCGAGCACGGCCAGGAAGATCAGCGGGCTGAAGCCGGGCACGTAGAAGCCGCGCGTGGTGATGAGCAGCGAGACCGTGCTCGTGTCGCCCGTGAGCTTCGGGTCCAGCGCGTAGGCCGAGGTGACGCGGTAGTTGGCCGTGCCGACCTCGTTCATGTAGCCGTTCTTGTACGGCGTCTGGATCGTGAGCTGGATGTCGGCGCTGATCTGGCTGCCGCCGGCCTGGCGCGACTGGAGCACGACGGGGATGGGCAGCGTGTACTCGAGGCCGGGGCTGATGTCCACGACCTCGAAGCTGACCTTCGTGTTCGCGTTGCCGAAGTTCGAGACCTTGACCGGGAAGTTGACCGGCGTCTGGGGGCGCTCGAGCTTGATGGCCTCGGCGAGCTGCACGTCGATGATGCTGAAGTACGTCGCCGTGATGGGGACGTTGCCCTTGCCGCTGAAGGAGCGGCCGCCCGCGCCCGCGCCCTGCGTGGTCGCGGTGATCTCGATCGTGTCGGGCGTGAAGGCCGGGGCCTGGTCGGACGCCGTGACGGTGATCGTGATCGTCTTCGACTGCGAGTAGGACGTGCCCGGCTGCGCGTTCGAGGGGGCGGGGAAGACGTCGTTCGCGGGGCTGATGAGGACGGACGCCCACGCGGGCGCCTTCGACACCGAGTAGGTGACGGGGATGCCGACGACGCCGGTCAGGCCGGAGTAGTCGCCGATGAAGGTGACGGTGCCGGTGAACGAGACGGGGCCCTGAAGGGGCTTGACGTTCTCCGGCGTGCTGAGCGTGACGGTGACCGAGCCGCTCTGCTGCGCTTCCGCCGTCGGGACGAACGCCAGGAAGGCGCTCGCGACGAAGGCCGCGATCAGAACGTACGAAAGCTTCTTGCTGCGCATTGTCAGGACCTCTCCAAGGGTGCCTTTTCCAAATGACGAGAAGGTGATAAGCCCCTCGCTTTGGAACCCGCCGCCGGTCTCCCGTCCGCGGGCATGCGGCAGGACCTCCGTGCCGATATGAAGTTATTGGATGCAGTCCTTTAAAGAGAGCCTCGTGGTCAAGGCGCGTCCTAGAACGCGCAACGCCGCGCTGACGCGCGTCGTTGCGCGGGCCGAGGCCGAGGCGCGGGCCGAGGCGCGGGGCGAGGCGCGGGCGGCGAGGGTCAGCGCGGGGCGTGGCCGACGCGCGCCGCGAGCACGTGCGGCAGCGCCTCGACGACGTCCGTCGCGAGAAGCCCCCAGCTCTTCTCGGCGGCGGCGCGTTCGCCGGCCTCGCCGGTGAGGCGCGCGCCGACGCGGGCGGCGTCGAAGGGGGAGAGCCCCTTCGCGAGGAGCGCGGCCACCACACCCGCGAGCGCGTCGCCGGTGCCGCCGACGCTCATGGCGGGGTGGCCGGTGGCGTTGAGCTTGAGGCGCTCGCCGTCGGTGATGGCGTCCACCGGGCCCTTGACGAGCCACGCGCCCGCGGCGCTCTTGCGCGCCTCCTCCTGCGCGATGGCGCCGCGCTCCGCCGCCTCCGGCGGGAGGTCGCGCCCCGTGAGCGTCTTGAACTCGCGCGCGTGCGGCGTGAGCACGACGTTGCGTGATAGCAGGTCCTTGCGCTCGGCGAGCGCGGTGAGGGCGTCCGCGTCCACCACCACGGGCACGCCCTCCTGCGCCGCGCGCTGGAGCACGTGGTGCACGCTCTTCTGCGACTGCGCCATGAGCCCGAGGCCTGGCCCGAGGACGACGCTGCGCGCCTTCTTCATCCACGAGTTGAGCGTGACGCGGTTGGCGGGGTCGTCGAGGTTGAGGTCGGCGCCGGCGAGCGGGCGCACGACGAGGTTGGGCGAGTACGCGGCGACCGTCTGCCACGCGCGCTCGGGCGTCAGGACGATGGCGAGGTCGGCGCCCGCGCGCAGCGCCGCGAGCCCCGCGACGGCCGGGGCGCCCGTGTACGGCCCGCCGCCGATGACGAGCACGATGCCGCCTTCGCCCTTGTGCTGCTCGCGCCGGCCCGCCGGGTAGAGCGCGTACTCGCCGGGGCCGGTGTAGAGCGACGCGGCATCGGGGATGCCGATGGGCGCGACCTCGATCGCGCCGGCGTTCTCCTCCTCCATGCCCTCCTTGATATCATGGAACGTGACGGTGCGCGCGGGGACGTACGACGTGCCGGTGCCGAAGCCGGTGGGCACGTCGACGGCGAGCGTCCTCTCCGCGTGCTTCGCCAGGATGCGCACCCACGCGTCGTAGGGCGCGCGCGGCGGCCCCGAGAGCCCGGCGCCCAGGAGCGCGTCGACGATGAGCGCGGCCTCCGCGCACGCCTTGTCCACGTCGCTCTCCGTCGCCTCGTACGCGACGTCCGCGCCCTCCGCG
>DASRYU010000091.1:0-3464 GCA_035687045.1 Thermoplasmatota archaeon
GTCATGGGGCACGCACCTGGCACGCAGGTGAGATGCACCTGCGAGTCACCTGAGAGCCACCTGCTCCACACATCCGCGCACCGCTGCGCATCTCCGTCACGGCGCGCGCCTCCCGACGGCCCACGTGGCCAGCCCGAGCAGGATGGCGGTCAGCGCGAGGCCGGCGAGCGGCACCGCCGCCTCCGCGAAGGGCGTGGCGCGGAGCATCGCGTCGCGGAGCGCGTCCGTTGCCAGCGTCACCGGGAGGACCCGCGCCACCGCCTGCGCGCCCGCGGGCATGTACGCGACGGGGTAGAAGAGGCCGCCGAGCAGAAGCATCGGGATGAGCGCGAGGACGGCGATGAGCGCGGCGCCGCCGGTGTTGCGCGCGAGCGCGGCGGCAAGCGCGCCCAACGACGCCGCGGCGAGGGCGGCGAGCGCGAGGGCGAGCGTCGCCATGGCCGGGTCGGCCACGTGCGCGCCCAGGGCCACGATGCCGACCACGAGCACGATGGCGGCAGGGACGAGCGCCGCCACGAGCGACACGAGCGTCTTCGACGCGAGGATGGCGACGGTGCGCGTGGGGGCGGCGGCGAGGCGCCGGTGCGCGCCCGTCTCGCGCTCGCGCGCGGCCAGAAGTGCGGCGGCGAGCGAGCCGGTCCAGAAGACGCCGAGCACGAGCGCGCCCGGGAGCGCGACGCTCGCGAGGCTAGGCTGCTCCGTCGTAAGCCCCCGCGTCTGGACCTGGAGCGGGATCGCGGTCGTGGTGAGGAAGCGTTCGGAGTTGCCAAGGAAGGTGCGCGCGAAGAGGAGGAAGTCGACGACCTCCTGCACCTTCGCCGCCTCCGCGCTGTTGGGGGGAAGCGCGGCCTTCGTCTCGTTGAGCCGCTCGAGGCTGCCGTCAATGCCGAGCACGTCGATGCGCGTGCCGAGAAGCTGCGTGGCCCCACCCTCCGTCGTCAACCGCAGGAGCTCGACGACGTCGTCGATCTTCTTCTGCACGATGCGCTCCACGAACGCATCGACCGCGCCCTCGATCGCGTTGCGCGCGACGCTCGCCCGCACGGGATCCGACTCGTCCACCACGAGCCCGAGCGTGGCGCCGCTCCCCAGGCGCGCGAGATCCTCCATGAAAGCGGGGGGGATGACAAGCACCGCGTCCACGTCGCCCTGGCGCAGGAGGCGCAGTGCAGCCTCTTCGGAGGCGACGCGGCGGACGTGCGCGAAGGGTGCCGCGGCGTCCAGAAGGTCGTTCACCGAAAGCTCCGTGCCGCCGAGGTCGACGGTGGCGCCGCTGTCGTCGTTGTTCACGACGGCCAGCGCGAGCGTCTGCGGCGGCTCCTGGAAGGCAGCGCCGAGCGCGAGCGCGAGCACGAACGGGTACGCAAGGAGCGCCGCGAGGAGCGCGCGGTTGCGGAGCACGAGCCGCAGGTCCTTGAGCAGCAGCGCGCCCAGACCCATCAGTACGCCTCCAGGCGTCGGAAAGTGTCGCTCAAGCGACGGACGTCGTCCGCCGGCATGGTCGCCGCGACGCGCCCCTTCGAGAGGAAGACGACCCGCGACGCGAGCGCCGCGGCGTCCTCGAGGTTGTGCGTCGAGAACAGCACGCTGCGCTTGCCGCCGGAGAGCGCGCGCAGCGAGCTGGACAGGCGCGCCCTCGCCGGCGGATCAAGGCCTGTCGCGGGCTCGTCAAGAAGCAGCACGGCCGGATCGTGCACGAGGCTCGCCGCGACGGCCACTCGCTGGCGCAATCCTCCGGAGAGGGAGCCGACGCGCGCGCCCGCGCGGTCCGCGAGCGCCATCTCCCGGAGCAGCCGCTCCACGCGAACGTTGCGCTCGGCGCGCTTGACCCCGTGGATGTCGCCGAAGAAGTGGAGCGTCTCGCGCACCGAGAGCTCCGGGTAGAGCGACTCCCCCTGCGGCACGAAACCGACGCGCGCCCCGAGCTGCGCCTCCTGGCCGGGAATGCGCAGCCCGGCCACCTCCGCATGGCCCCCGTCCGCGCGCAGCACACCCGCGAGGATGAGAAGGAGCGTGCTCTTGCCGGCGCCGTTGGGCCCCAGCAGCGCCACCGTCTCCCCGTCCTCCACGCGCAGCGAGACGCCCGCGAGCGCGTGCGTGCGGCCATAGTCGCGCGAGAGTTCCTCCGCGAGGAGCACAGCGACGCGCACGCGACGCCGCCGCATAAGCCACGCTACTCGTCGCGCTCCAGCCCCGGCGGCACGTCCGCGCGCGGATGCTCCAGCGCCAGCGCCAGAAGGAGGCTCATCACGTCCGCCTGCGTCAACGGACGCGTCGAGCGCGCCGACCACCACGCCTGCAGGAGGTCCAGGAGCGCCTTCTCCTCGTGACGCATGTTCACGCACGCGAGCGAGCGCCGAGGCTGACCGTCGAG
Source organism: Thermoplasmatota archaeon (assembly GCA_035687045.1). Classification (GTDB taxonomy): domain Archaea; phylum Thermoplasmatota; class SW-10-69-26; order JACQPN01; family JAJPHT01; genus JAJPHT01. The sequence goes on from DASRYU010000091.1 coordinate 2,375, forward strand.
GCGGGGGAGATCGAGCGCGAGCGAAGGGATGCGCAGACGCATGGACGCGACGACGCGCGCGTGGGATACGAACCTTCTCCCCGCATCGCGACACCCGGTGCGCCGGAACTGCTCGAGCCGGCGGCCGCTCGAACACGCGTGCGAAATGTCGAACATGCGAACGAACGAGCCTGCGCTCGAACGCGCGCGCGTTCGAGCATACGCGCGAACGAGCGTGCGCGCGTTCGTGCTTACACGCGCGCGAGCAGGTCCGCCACGCCCTGCCGCACCGTCACGCCCTCGTACAGGATCGAGTGGACGACGCGCGTGAGGGGCAGCTCGAGCTCTTCGTCGTTCGCGTAGTCGCTGAACGCCTTCGTCGCGAACACGCCCTCGGCGACCTGCCCGCCCATCTTGGCCTTGATGTCGTCCATGCTGAGGCCTTTGCCCATCTCGCGGCCGAAGAAGCGGTTGCGCGAGTGGTCGGAGGTGACGGTGGCGACGAGGTCGCCGATGCCGGCTAGGCCGTAGACGGTCCGTTCGTCGGCGCCAAAGAGGGTGGCGAGCTCGACCATCTCGTCGATGCCCAGCGTGATGAGGCAGGCGGCGCAGTTGTCGCCCCACCCGAGCCCGTCGGCCATGCCTCCGGCGAGGGCGACGACGTTCTTGTAGGCGCCGCACACTTCGGCGCCGACGAGGTCGCGGCGCGGGTAGGCTTTGAAGGTGCGGGTGGCGAAGAGGTCCGCCCATTCTTTCGCGACGTCGAGGTCGGGGTAGGCGACCACGGCGGCGGTGGGCTGGCCGACGCTCACCTCTTCGGCATGGTTGGGTCCCGTGATGCACGCGACGGGCTTGCGCGTCTCGGCGTGGATGACCTCGCTCATGCGCGCGTGGGTGCGCGGCTCGAGCCCTTTGGTCGCGCTCATGATCTTGGCGTCGGGCGCGAGGAGGGGGGCGTAGGCGCGCGCGAACTCGCGCGTCGCCTTGGAGGGGACGGCGTGGACGACGTGCGTCTGGCCCGCGAGCGCTTCCTGGAGGTCGCTCGTGACGTGGAGGGAGGGCGGGAACTTGGCGAACGGGATGTACTCGGGGTTGCGGCGCTCCTTCTCGG
>DASRYU010000092.1:0-6560 GCA_035687045.1 Thermoplasmatota archaeon
GCCCCATCCTGATGCTTCTCATCATGGGCGTCGGCTTCGCGCTGGGCGCGGGCGCCGCGAACCTCGACCTGTCGAACGTCGCCGCGCCCGGAGGCGTGGGCATCGCGCCCGGCTGGGCGTCGACCATCCCGTACCTCTTCACGGGCGCGGGCCTCCTGTGGCTCGTCGCGACGACGCTCGCCGGCGCGCTCTCGGGCGGCCTCGTCGGCGGCCTCCTCGAGCGCCGCTGGGGCGCCGTCTCGCGCGAGCGCCGCCACGACCGCCGCGACCGCCGCGTCACGCGCTACTGAAGCGTCGCGACCCTCGCGCCGCCACCCGCGGCGCGCAGCTCTTTTCTTTCTCTTCGTGACCTCAGCTCCGGCGCCGCGTCGTGATGCCCGCCGTCACGAGCCCGCTGCCGGCGACGACGCCGCCGATCAGCACGCCCGGGAGCGGCCCATCGAGCCACGGGCGCTGCACAAGCTCCACGACGGCCGACGGCGGCGACGCGCGCCAGCCGTTGTCGGCATCCCACGCGAGCACGACGTGGACGACGCTCGTGCAGCCGGGCGCGCTCTCGTGGCGCAGCGGCGCGGCGTCGACGTGGAACATGCCCTCGCGCACGCTGCGGAGGACCGTGGCGCCTGCGCGCAGCGGTTTGCCGGCGAGGAGGTCCTCGCGGTCGGCGCAGCCGAGAACGAGCACGTCGCCCACGCCCGTCGGGAACCGCGCGACCCCTTCGAGGCGGCCCGAGGCGAGCACGTCGGTCCCCGGGGGGAGGACGTAGGTGAGGTAGGCGCGCTCGCCCTTCACCTCGAGGCCTTGCGCGACCAGGTCCGTGCGCTCGCTCGAGGCCGTGGCGCCCGCGAAGGCGATGGCGGTGGCGGCGAGGAGCGCGAGGCCCACCAGAAGGAACGCGCGGCCCCGGGGGCGGCGGGCGGAGCGGCTGTCGTCGATGCCGGAGGGAAGCGTGGATGTCATCGCGCCGCGAGCGCGCGTGGAGGGCAAGCGGATTCCTCCGCTGCGGTACGTACCGCCGGTACGTGCGCTATCCGAACGCGACGTCGAGCGCCATCATGAGCGCGAAGCCGCCGAGGAGCCCCAGCGTCGCAAGGTCCGCGTTCCCGTTCGTCTGCGACTCCGGGATGAGCTCCTCGACGACGACGAACACCATCGCGCCGGCGGCGAAGGCGAGCGCGTACGGCAGCACCGGCGCCGCCGCGAACGTGGCGGCCGCGCCCAGCGCCGCGGCGAAGGGCTCCACGACGGCGCTGGCTTGCCCCGCGAGGAACGCGCGCGGCGCCGAGACGCCCTCGCGCCGCAGCGGGACGGCGACCGCGAGCCCCTCCGGGATGTTCTGCAGGCCGATGCCGACGGCGAGCGCGACCGCGCCGGCCATCGTCGCGTCCGTCGCGCCCTGCGCCGCGGCGCCGAACGCGACGCCGATGGCGAGGCCTTCGGGGATGTTGTGGAGCGTGATGGCGCTCACGAGGAGCGTCGAGCGCCGCCACGTCGCCGGAAGCCCCTCGCGCGAGCTCATCGGAAGGAGCGGGTGGACGTGCGGGAGGAGGCGGTCGACGAGCGCCATCAGGAGGCCGCCGGCGAGGAAGCCGATGACCGCGGGGCGCCAGCCGCCAAGCGCGATGGAGGGCGCAAGAAGCGAGAAGTAGCTCGCCGCGAGCATGATGCCGGCGGCGCTTCCGAGAAGGAGGTCGAGCGTGCGCCGCCCCATGTCGCGGCGGAAAAGCACGAACGTCGCGCCGGCCGCGGTGAGGAGCCACGTGAGCGTCCCGGCGAGCGCGGCGAGCGCCACCGGATGGAGCGACGCGAGGTCCACGCGGGCGGAGCGCGCGTCCCTCCTCATGAGCCCGGCGGCAGCGGCCCGCTCCGCGCCCTCAGAGGTGCTCGTCGCCGACGGTGTCCTTGATCCAGCCCACGAGCGTCTTGTACGTCTCGAGCCCTTTCGGCGTGATGCTCACGAGCTCGGCGCCGTCGTCGCGCGGCGTGAGCGAGATGAGCCCCTTCGCGCTGAGCCAGTCGAGGTACTTCTTGTACACGTTGTAGTTGAGGCGGACGGCGAGCTGGAGGTCCGTCTTGCGGTGGGGGCGCTCGTCGCGCCACAGGCGCTCCAAAAAGCGCGCGACCACGTACAGGTCCGGTCGGTCGAGGTCCGCCGCCACGCTCGCCTCCCGCCTCAGCGCTCCAGTTCCGCGAGAAGCCTCTCCTCGCGTTGCCTCAGGCGTGCGAGCCGCTCGCGCCACTCCCGCAGCTCGCGGTCGATGCGCTGGAACTCGCGCGCCCAGATGGCCGTGAGGCCCAGGAGCAGCACGAGCGCGCCTCCGGCGAAAGCGGGCGGCGCCCACGCGGAGAAGGTGGCCTTCTCGCCCAGCTGCCACGCCCACGGCACGAGGAGGGGGTACCAGAGGAAGATGCCGAGGCCGCCCGCGATGATGAGGTAGCGGCGCGTCCGCACGAGCCAGTCCTCGCTCCGCGTCGTGAGGAGCAGCAGCGTCTCGGCGGTGCTCTCCTCGGAGGCGGCGTCGCTGCGCGCGACCCGCGTGAGCCGCTCCTGGCGCCACGCGAGCCCTCCGCCCAGCGCGACCACCGCGCCCACGGCGGCAAGGCCGAGGAGCGAGCGCCCCATGGGCGTGGCGAGCACCGGGCCGCGCACGATGCGCACCTCGACCTCCGGCTTGTTCTCCATCCAGCCCTCGCCTTCGGCGGGCCACTGGAACACCGCGTAGAGCCCGGGGCAGTACGGGGAGCGCAGGCCGGGAGGGATCGGACGCTCCGGGGGCGGCGGCTCCGTCAGGACGACGTGGAACGGGCGGAGCACCATCTCGACCGGGATGCGCACCGAGTCCTGCTGGCGGTCGGGGAAAGCCGATGCGTCGGGGCCGGGGCTTCCCGTCGCGAGGAGCTCCTCGTAGTCGACGCAATCGAGGACGTACGCGTCGCCCGCTTCGACCGGGAAACGCCAGGACCCCTCGATGTAGCTCCCGAAGGGGATGGTGAACTCGCCGGCGATCGCGTAGGTGAGCGTGGCCGTGCCGTTCGCGACGCTGGCCGGGCCGCTCTCGCGCAGCTCCGCGACGACGTGGTCCGTCGCGAAGATGCCCGTGAGGAAGAGGCTCGTGCCGAGCATGACGAGGCCGACGAGGGTGATGGCCGGCGCGGCCGTCCGGAGGAACGACGTTCGCTCGGCGGGAGGTTCGCGGGTCATGGTGTCCACCTGGACCTGAAGATGAGCGGGAGGTGGCGCGGCGGCGTTTGACCCTTCCGAAGCGCGCGCCGCGCCGGCATGCTCTCACGCCCTCGGAGCGACGCGCTCAAAGGTCGTGCGCCGAGGCTCGCCGCGCAGCAGGCGGATGAGGGAGGCCTCGAACTCCTCCGGCGTCTTGCCAAGCTCGCTTGCGCGGCCCGAGTAGGTCATCTTGCCGCGCGCGATGACCGAGATATCTTCGCAGAGCGCCTGGATCTCGGGCACCTCGTGGCTCGACAGGAAGATGGTCACGCCGCGCTCGCGCACGAGGTCGCGCAGCATCTCCCACATCTCGCGCTTCGCCGGGAGGTCGAGACCGCGCGTGGGCTCGTCGAGGAAGAGCACGCGCGGCTCGCTCAGGAGCGCGCGCGCCACCTCGACGCGGCGCTTCATGCCGGTGCTGTAGCTGCCGATGACGCGGCCGCGGAACGCCGGGTCGAGGCCGACGAGATCGAGGACGTGCGTCGTGCGCTCGCGCGCCTTCGCGAGGCCGCGCAGCCGCGCGAAGTAGCCCACGTATTCGAGCGCGGTCCACGAGGGGCAGCTGTCGCCGCCCTCGTCGCCGACGAGGCCGATGATCGAGCGTACGGCCTCGGGCGCGGTCACGACGTCGTGGCCGGCGACGGTCGCGCTGCCTTCGGTGGGCTGGAGGAGCCCCGTCAGCATCTTGATCGTCGTGCTCTTGCCCGCACCGTTGAGCCCGAGGTAGCCGTAGATGCTCCCCTGCGGGACGGCGAGGTTCATGCGGTCGACGGCGACGAAGTCGCCGAAGCGTCGGGTGAGGTCGCGTGCGTGGATGGCGTAGTTCTGGGACATGTCGTTTCACCTTGTGATATCAGAAGGGTGTTCAGCCGTGGCGGGCGCGGCGGCCGAGGGCGGCGATGCCGACGACGAGCGGGATGGGGATGCCGGCGAGGGCGAGGTGGAGCGTCGCTCCGGGCGAATCGGCGCGGAGGGGGAGCACCGCGTGCCCCTGGCGCGGCGCCGGGTCGTCGTTGACGCGGTAGGTCACCGTCGCCTCGATACCGTAGATGTTCATGCTGAGGTCGGTCGGGTCCGCCGGAAGGATCGTCGCGGGGATGCGGAGGACGACGCCTTGCCACGACGGGCCTCCGATCATGGGGTTGCGCACCGTCACCGTCTCGAGGCCGCTCAGCGCCTCGTAGGTGAGGTTCGGCTCCGTCACGAAGGCGAGGCCGCGCCGCCCTTCGAGGCGCACCGTGACATTGTAGAGCGTCGCGTCGGCGTCGACCGGGAGCGCGACGAGGAGGTCGACCTCGTTCTCGACGGACACCTCGAGGGGCCGCTCGTAGGTGCCGCCGAAGAAGTCGAAGTTCGCCTTCGACGCGTCGCCGCCGCGCGGCAGGATGGCGACGGCGGCGCCGTGCGTCTCGGGCGCCACCATCGTCGGCATCGTGTTCGACTCGTCGATGGGCTTGTAGTCCACGTCCGCCGCCGCGATGGGCGTCACGACGAGGAGCGCGGCGAGAGCGAGGATGCCGGAGCGCCGCGCGCCGCCCGACTCCCACCCTTCGATGCCCTGGTGGCGGAGAAAGATGCGGAAGGCGAGCGTAAGGAAGCCCACGACCTCCAGCGCATAGAGCGCGAGCGAGCGCATCGGGTCGCCGGCGAGATAGCCCTGGGCCTCGTAGAGGTCCGTCGCGTCCGCCAGCAGGACGACGGGGCTCAGGTGCGCCAGGCGCTGCGCCGCAGCGCTCGTGCCTTCGGGCGCGGCGAGCATCGTGCCGGAGTACATCCCCGCGAGGACGCTCGTGACCATGAAGAGGATGGCGACGCTCACCGGCGCCGCGACGGAGCGGCCCGTGAACGCGACGCCGAGGAACGTGCCGAGCGCGGCGCCGAAGACGATGAGGCCCGCGCCGATGAGCACGAAGTCCTTCATCGCCTCGGAGAGGCCCACGTGCAGCTCCGCCACCGCGTAGAAGGGGAGCGTCGCGAGGATGTAGAGGCCGCCCAGCGTCAGCGCGACAAGCACCTTCGCGGCGAGCCAGGTCGACTTGCGCAGGGGGGTCGTGAAGAGAGGCTGGACGAAGCGGCTCGCGCGAGCGCCCGAGACCTGCGTCGCGGAAAAGGCGGCGAAGGCGGTCGGGAGCACGAGGTGCACAAAGATGCCGAACCCCCAGAGGCCGCTGTTCGACGTCGCGCTGATGACGACGGCGAGGAAGGCGACGAAGGCGGCGAGGCTGGCGGCGCCCGCCAAGGCGAAGCGGCCGCGCGGCAGGGCGCGCAGCTCCTCGACGTAGACGCGCATCAAGGTCGGTGGGCGGGAGAGGATGGCGGTGGGGCTCATCGAGCCCACGAGGCGCGTGGCCGGGAACTTCCTATCTCCGCAGCGGTACGTACCGGCGGTACGTTGACCGGCCGCTCACGCGGCTCACGACTCGATGCGCGGCGCCAGAAGATACGTCATTCGGACGCGCCGCCTGTGGCGTCGCGTCCTCTCACGTATCTTCCCCGCCGCGGTCGAGCCGTTCGCTCCGCTCACGACTCGATGCGCGGCGCCAGAAGATACGTGACGTGCCCGTTGCCGCCGGCGAGGTCGAACTCGATCTTCACCGGGTAGTCGTTGCCCAGCTGGAGCTGGATGCCGCTCGCGCCCTTGGCGGCCTTCACCATGTTGGCGAAGTAGTCGAGGGAGAAGAGCGACTTCGACTTCTCCGTGGCCTTGAGCTCCGCGAGCATGCTGCGGTCGAGCTTGAGGTGCACCTGGTCGGTGTCGCCTTCGGCGAGAAGCTCGAAGGTGTCCTTGTCGGCGGAGAGCGCGACGTGGTCCGCGATGCTCTCGGCGGCGCGGATGCCGCGCTCGAGCTCGCCGGGGACGATGGTGATCTTCGCGGGCAGGTCGAGCTTGGGGACCTTCGGGTCGCTCATGCCCGACGTGTCGACGAGCGACATGCGGCGCGTGACGTTGCCGATGCGCATGACGAGGCGGTGCCCGGAGGGGTCGAAGTCCATCTCGACCTCGTCGTCGCCCGAGGCGAGCTTGAGGACCTCCTTGAACTTCTCGAGGTCGAGCCCCATCTCCATCGAATCGGCCTTGTACTCCTGGAACGCGGCGGCGCGGAGGTTGAGCTCCACCATCGCGACGTGCGCGGGGTCGACCGCCTTGAGGCTGAGTCCGTCGGGCTCGACGCGCACCTTCACCTCGTCGACGAGCGTGCTGGTCGCGTCGATGAGCGTCTTCAGGACTTCCGCCTTGCAGCGAGCGTGGAGCATGAGGAAACCTCAGATTTGCTCGGGAAGAGGGGTGCGTGCCTTAAAGTCCTGCGCCAGGCCCGACCTCCGCTTCCTGTGGAGG
>DASRYU010000093.1:0-8365 GCA_035687045.1 Thermoplasmatota archaeon
CCCCTGGACCCCCACCCTCTCGGCACATCCGTACCGGGAGGCGCTGGGCAACGCTTTTCGGCCGCGCGCGGGTCAACGTCGCGTGGCAGCGCGCAAGCCCACGACGAAGAAGGGAGCCGGCGAGACGGGCGGCGCGAAGAAGCCGAAGAAGGCGGCGACGGCGAAGCCGAAGGGCGAACTCGTCGTGACCAAAAAGGCGCGCGCGGAAGCCGACGCTTCCGCCGACGCGGAGGCGAAACCCGCCACGAAAAAGGCCGTGAAGGCTCCCGCCGCGCCGCGCGTGCCGGTGGAGAAGACGCGCGTCGTCGTGCCCATGGACGTCTACGACGCGCGGAAGGACGACGTCAAGGCGCCGCTCAAGGAGGCGGCGCTGAAGTGGAACTTCCTCGGCGAGGGGAAGGGGCTCTACAAGCGCGAGGACGGGGGCGTCCACTGCTTCGTGCAGTTCCGCGACGACGGCGTCCACTACTCCGTCTGGGGCGCCGACAAGCCGGCCTGCGAGCGCATCCTCACGGCGTGGCGCGCGCTCCTCGGCGAGGAGGGCTGGGCGAAGGCGACCGCGACGGGCGTCGAGGCGACGCAGGCCGAGCGGGCGCAGCAGGAGAGCGAGGCGGTGCGGCTCTGGAAGATGGCGGAGCCGCAGCGCCGGCCGGGCGCATCCGAACCGCACCCGGCCGCGGTAGTTCCGGCCGACCGACGCAAAGGGTGATGTCACGGACGCGCCTCGTCGCACCAACCAGGCCCCCCGGCGTGACACCACGGGCCTCTGAGACGCAGTCCCAGAGCCTCGTTTTTCGCCGCGTCGGCCTGGTCCGAAGTGAGACCATGCAACAGACCGAGAACCTCGCGCCCCATGTCCAGGAGATCGCCCGGGCGCTCCAGAACCGCATGGAACCCGACGCCATCGAGGACGAGCTTCGACGCTACCTCGAGTACGGCGTGCCGCTCGCGCAGGCGAAGCGCGACATCGTGCGCATGCACGGCGGGAACCTGACCTCCGGCGAGAAGAAGCTCGCCGCCGTGCTCCCCGACGAGCGCGGCCTCGACCTCGTCGTGAAGATCCTCACGGTGAACCCGAAGGAGATCAACGTCAAGGGGCAGCCCAAGACCATCTGGTACGGCCTCATCGCCGACGAGACGGGCAAGAGCGCCTACACGGCGTGGAAGGAGCTCCCCCTCGAGCGCGGCACCGTCGTCCGCGTCCGCAACGCGTACGCGAAGAAGGGCTTCCGCGAGGGCGTCGACATCCAGCTTGGCGACTACACGATCGTCGAGCCCCTGCCCAACGTGACGCTCGACGTCAAGGACGACTTCCAGCCCACCGGCGGCGCCGGCGGCGACGCCGCGCCCTCGCGCGTGTCCACCGCGCGCACGGTGCGCGAGATCAAGGACGGCCTCACGAACATCACGCTCACGGCGCGCGTGCTCGACTGCGCCGAGAAGACGATCAACACCGTGAACGGCCAGAAGACGCTCATCGAGGGCGTCCTCGCCGACGAGACGGGCCGCGTGCCCTTCAGCGCGTGGGAGCCGGACAAGCTGCCGGAGGGCTTCGCCACGAACGCCGTTGTCCGCGTCAAGGGCGCCTACGCCCGCGCGTTCCGCGGCATCCCGAACGTGAACTTCGGCCAGTACGCGACGGTCGAGATCCTCCCGGCCGACGCGCTGCCCGACGCCGCCGCGCTGCGCACGGAGCGCCCCTTCACGCTGGGCGAGCTCGAGGCCGCCGGTGGCGGCGAGGGCGTCCTCATCGAGGGCGTCGTCCTCGAGGTCAAGAAGGGGAGCGGCATCATCGAGCGCTGCCCCACGAACGAGGGCGGCCGCACGTGCAACCGCGTGCTGCAGAAGCGCGAGTGCCGCATCCACGGCAAGCAGGCGAAGCCCGCGTACGACATGCGCATCAAGGCCGTCGTGGACGACGGCTACGGCGCCGCGACGTTCTTCGCGAACCGCGAGGCGACGGAGAAGGTGCTCGGCAAGACGCTCGCGCAGGCGCAGGAGCAGGCGCGCGATGCGATGACGGTCGACGTCATCCAGGACGAGCTCGTCGAGAAGCTCACGGCGCGCCGCGTCGTGCTGCGCGGCCGCGCGAGCACGGACGAGTTCGGCCTCACCATCAACGTGGACGAGCTGGAGTTCGCGCCCGAGCGCGACGCGCAGGCGGAGGCCGAGAAGCTTCTGGGAGCCCTCGCCGAGCTGGAGGTGGCCTGAGATGGCGGCCCCCATGGTCGAGGGCGCGGACCAGGACCGCGCCCGCCGCGAGGTCGCGCAGCGCGTCTACGCCGCCGAGTTCAACCAGGCGAAGCACACGTTCAAGGAGAGCGGCGACCGGAGCCCCAGCTTCGTCATCTCTCCCTTCGGCGCGAAGGTGAACCGCCTTCTCGCCGTCGGCGTCCTCACGAGTGTCGAGGCCGCGGGGCAGGGCGCTGGCAACTACAAGGCGCAGATCGTCGACCCGACGGGCACGTTCTACCTCTGGGCCGGCCAGTTCGAGCCCGAAGCCGCCGCCCAGCTCGCGGACATCCACCCGCCCGCCATCGTCGCCGTCGTCGGCAAGAGCCGCGCGCGCGAGACGGACACGGGCGCGACCTACGTCAGCATCCGCCCCGAGACGATCCGCGTCGTCCAGAAGGCGGACCGCGACGCGTGGGTGCTCGAGACGGCGAAGCACACGATGGTCCGCCTCGACGCGATGCGCGAGGCGCTCAAGCTCGAGCAGCCCACCGTCGAGAAGCTTGTCGAGCTCGGCTTCCCCAAGGACGTCTCGGAAGGCGTCGTGAAGGCCATCGAGCACTACGGCAAGCCTCAGCTCGCGGAGCACGCGCAGCTTGTGCGCGACGCGCTCGAGACGCTTCTTCCCGGCGGCGCCGACAAGATCGCCGCCGAGCCCTCGTTCGCGCCGGCCGCGGCGTCCTACACGCCCACGACGCCCGCCGCTCAGCCCGCGCCCCGCGCCGTCGCCGCGCCGGCCGCGAAGCCGGAGAGCCCCCACAAGGAGCTCGTCCTCGGCTTCGTCGAGTCGCTCGACGACGGGAAAGGCGCGCCGTGGGAGGACATCGTCGCCGCCGCGGCCAAGAAGAACGTACGCGAGGAGGCCGTCGAGGAGGCCCTCAACGCGCTCATGGATGACGGCCTCATCTACGAGCCGGTCCTCGGCCGCCTCAAGAAGACCTGAACCCGGAGCGTGAGCCGACGAAGCGCCTGCGCATGGTGCACGAAAGCTCCACACCACCGCCGCGCGAGCCCCCGCGCCCGCGCCGACGGTGAACCATCGCGGGGAGTGCCCCCGCTCCCTTTTCTTCCCTCTGCCTTCCCTGTCTTTCCTGCGACGCCGCTGCGCAACGGTCCACGGTCCGCGTGGCTGCCACGGAGTGGCGCGCGGCTCGGGTCGCGGATCCCACGCTCGGAAGGCGCGCCAGGCAGTGGGAAGGAAGGAGGAATGTGTGCCCCTCTGCTGAAAAACGGTAATGCTTCATCGCCTGCGAAGCTCGCTGGTTGATCCCACGTCACCGGGGCAAGCGCGCCATGGCGGCTTCGGGCATGTGAACGTATCGTCAGCCGCGCCGCTCGACTTCGATGCCCATGCGCTCGGTGAGGAGCGTGGCGAGGAGGGGGACCATGCCGCTGAGGGTCGCCGGCTTGTCGAGGAAGGCGTCGAGGACGTCCTTGCGCGGCCGTTCGATGTGCTGCGGCGCGTGGCCGGAGAAGAGGATGCGGAAGGGACGTTCGGGCAGGGAGGAGGCGATCTCGAGGACGTCGAGGCCCGTCGCGTGGGTGCGGAGGTCGTAGTCGCAGAGGAGCACGTCGAAGGCGCGCTCCTGGAGGAGGCGGATCGCGGCCGCGGCGTCGCGCGCGCACGCGAACTCGAGGCGCGGGCTCGCAAGCGAGCGCAGCAGGAGGCGCGGCAGCATGTCCGTGAAGAGAGGGTCGTCGTCGACGATCAGCACGCGCAGCGAGCCTGCGGGCAGGGGGGCGCGCGGCGCGCGACGCTGCCGGGGCCTCTCGGGGACCGCGGGGTCCGCGCGGCCGGCCGGGTCGCCGCCGTCCTCGAGCGCGAGCGTGGTGCGCAGGCGCCTGCCAGGAGCAAGGGCGGGGATCGTCATGCGGGCAGCCGGTAGGTCGCTGCTGACCGTTTAGCGCTTGCGCGAGCGCCGCAGCGCGTCTGCAGCACGGCGAAGGCGAGTGGCGCTCGGCAATCGAGAGTTCACGGCATCGACCGCTCGCAAAGCGGCCTACGGAACGTTGACCTCGTCATCGCGCCGGCGCTCGAACCCGCCGCCGCCGGATAAGCCGTCGCTCCTCCGCTACGCCTCGTCCGGGACGACGTACTCGACGATGCCGCGTTGGCGGCGCGGTTTCATCCAGAGCCAGAAGCGGAACGCCGCGATGGCCACGAGGATGAGGACGAGGGGGATGAGCGCCCACGAGGCGGGGTTGTCGAGGACGTAGAGCTGGAACTCGCCGAGGAGGCGCGCGGCGTGGTAGGCGGCGCCGGCGTCGACGACGTTCACCTCGGAGCTTGCGGCCGGGATGATGAGGTTGATGCTCGCCGTCACGGGCGGCCCCTCGCGGAACGTGGCGCGCACGGTGACGGTGTGGCTGCCGGCGTTGAGGCCGGCGGGGTCGAGCGTGAAGCGCCAGTTCTTCGCCGGCGGGATGACCTGCGGCGGGTCCTCGTTGAGGCGGTAGGTGAACGTCGTGGGCTCGGTGAAGTCGCTTCCCGCCGTCAGCATGCCCGCCACGGTGACCGGGCGCAGCCAGGCGGAGTTCGACGAGGGGCTCGAGATGGTGAGCGAGGGGCGCTTGCTGAACGCGAACGGGCTCACCTCGAGCATCACGAGGCTCGCGCCCTCGGTCGTGCGCACGATGGCGTAGACGGTGCGCCCCTCGAGCACGGGCGAGGTGAGCAGGAGAAGGTTCCCGCTGATGTGGTTCGACGCGCCGTTGCTCATGTTGCGGATGACGAGCTCGGTGTAGTCGACGTCGAGGACGGCGCGGAGGATGGAGTCGCCGCTCGCGCTCACGTAGCCCGAGTCGGGGAGGCTGATGCCGGTGCGCCGCGAGACGCCGAGGCGGTCGTCGAAGCGGTCGAGGCGCCAGCCCAGCTCGTACTCGTTCGTGAGGTAGAGGACCTGCTTGCCGTTGGAGAAGGGGGCGCTCTGGATGGCGGCGTCGGTCGTCACCTGGATGAGCTCGTCGCGCTCCGGGTCGTACCCCATGACGTCCCACAGGTTGTAGCGGTACGTCCGCCAGTAGACCTTCCCGCCGGCGACCACTGGGTCGTAGTCGCGGTCGGAGCCGGGGTGGACGTTCCAGCCGGTGTTGTTGAGGAGCGAGTAGGCCCACACGTCCGGGTTGGTGCCGTTCTCGTCGAGCCAGGCCACGATGGGGTACTCGATGCTCGGCTCCTTCACGCCGCTCGTGCTGTTGGAGAGCCGGCGCGTCTCGCCCGTCTCGAGGAAGTGCGCGTAGATCTCGGCGCGCCCGGGGCGGCGGTAGTCCTCGAAGACGACGACGCCGTTCGAGACGCGCGGGTGGTGCTGCGGGATGGAGTCGCTGAGGATGTAGAACCCTTCGCCCGCGGGGATGTTGTAGGCGTAGATGTCGGAGCGGTTCGCGTCCTCCCAGACGACCCAGTCGCCATCCACGTCCACGTCGATGGGCGCCTGGTGGCCTAGCGGCGTCGCCGTGACGGCGCCGTAGAGCCAGACGCCCTCGAAATAGCTGAGGTAGGGCTCGCGGCCCGGGCCGGTGTATCCGTCGGGGATGATGACCTCGCGTGGAGCCCGCGCGCTCGCCTCGGGGCGGTTCGCGAAATAGCGGTGCTCGTCCTCGGCGCCGCCATGGGCGAGCGCCGCGGGCGCCGCGAGGAGGGCGACGAGAAGAAGGGCTTCCCAGCGGTAGCTCATCCGACGGCGGAGGGGCCTCGGGAGGGGTGATAAGCGTTGTTGGGCGCTCTTGGACCGGCCCCTTATAAGGGGAGCTTCGCGGAGACGTCGCGGACGCGCTCGAGGCCGCGCCGCAGGTTCTCGCGCGAGTTCGCGTAGCTGATGCGCACGTGCCCCTCGCCCAGCGGCCCGAACTCGATGCCAGGTGTGACGGCGACGCCGCCGTCGTGGAGGAGGCGCTCCGCCATCCGCATCGAGTCGACCTCGTGCCGGAAGCGCGCGAAGACGTAGAAGGCGCCCTGGGGCACGTTGCACTCCCAGCCCGGGATCTCGCGGAGGCCCGCGACGACAAGGTCGCGGCGCGCCCGGAACTCCTCGCGCATCTGCGCGACGGGCGCCTGGTCCATCTGGAGCGCCGCGAGCGCGCCGGCCTGCACGTAGAGGGGCGGGTGGGTGAGGCTGTGCTGCTGGAGCTTCACGAGCTCCTTCATCACCGGCGCGTCGCCAAGAAGCCACCCCATGCGCGAGCCGGTCATCGCGTACGCCTTGCTCCAGCCGTTGACGGTGAGCGTGCGCTCCCACATGCCCGGAAGGCTCGCGGGGCTCACGTGCTTCCCCTCGTAGAGGACCTTCTCGTAGAGCTCGTCGGAGAGGACGTAGAGGTCGTGGTCGCGCGCGAGATCGGCGAGGCCCTTGATATCCTCCTCGGTCGCGACGCCGCCGGTGGGGTTCGACGGCGAGTTGGAGATGATGAGCTTCGTGCGCGGCGTCACGCGCTCGGCGATCGCCTCGGGCGTCATGCGGAAGTCCGTCTCCAGCGTCGCCGGCACGCGCACCGTCCGCCCGCCCGCGAGGGCGATGAGCGGCTCGTACGAGACCCACGCGGGGTCGGGAAGGAGGACCTCGTCCCCCTCGTCGACGAGGCCGATGATGGCGTAGAAGATGGCCTGCTTCGCCGGCGTCACCATCACGTGCGCGGCCTGCGCCTCGCGGATGCCGTTCTCGTCGCGGCACTTCGCCGCGACCGCCTCGCGCAGCTCCGGCATGCCCCACGCGCTGCCGTACTTCTGCTGCGCGCCCACGTCGAGCGCCCGCTTCATCGCCTCGCGGACGGGCGCGGGCGTCTCGAAGTCCGGCTCCCCCACGGAGAAGCTGATGACCTCGCGCCCCTCGCGGCGGAGCTTCGCGACGGCGTCGGTGATCTTGACGGTGCCGGACTCCTTGACGCGCGAGAGCCTCTGGGCGACCCCTCTGGGCATGGCGACGCCATCGAGCATCGCGCGAAAAACCCCATGGTGCCTCCCGCACGCGTACCGCGCATGACGAACGACCGCGACAGGAGGTCCGCCTACGGCACCGTCGGCACCGACGACCCGACCAGGCCCTCGGAGGCGGAGCAGAGCGAGGCGGAGCCGATGGCCGTCGCGAACGACAAGACGACCATCCACGGCGAGTCGTTCCTCCCCTCGACGGCGTCGCTCGACCAGTACGACGAGGAGGTCGCCCGACGCTACAAGGGGCTCCCGCAGGAGCCGCTGAGCAAGGGCACGACCTCTTCCCGCAAGGAGAACCGCGCGATGGAGGATCCGCCGGGCTACGAGGTGGAGGAGGAGACTGGCTGGAAGAAGCTCAAGGCGTACGACGTCGAGGACCCGCCGGAGTCCGAGCGGACCGCGAAGAGCGAGTAGCGGCTCACAGCAGGCCGAGCTCCGCCGTGAAGCAGAGGGCGACGCAGAGCGTCAGCGCCGGCGCGGACGATCCGGGCGCGGGCGCGGGCTCCGGCTCGCCCTCCGAGGGAGCTTCCCCGCGCGGCGCCTCCTCCGGCGCCTCCGGCTGGGCGGGCGAAGCTTCCGAGGCCTCGTCGTCAGGTGGCGCGGAAGGCGGCTGGAGCGCGGGCGGCGCGGTGGAGGACGCGTCGAGGGCGCGCTCCGCGTGGTAGGAGGGGCCGACCGACCACGCGCCCTCCACGAGTTCCGGCTCGGGCGCCTCCTCGCGCGGGAGAACGCGGGCGCCGAGGAAGCGCACGCCGTCGTCGCGCGAGGCCTGCGGCGCGGGCGCGTCGGCGCGAGGCGCGGGCGGCGCCGGCTCGTCGAACGAGGCGGCGTGCCCCGTCACGTGCTCCGCGGGCGCGCCGTGCGCCGCGAGCGGGGCGACGAGAAGGAGCGGGAGGAGCCAGCGCGCGCCTAGCACGCGCGACGCTTGCGCGCGCGGCGTGCGTCAATGCCGGCGCGAGGGGCCCTGGGCCGCTGGGCCGTCGCCAAGAAGCTTGAGGACGGCCTCGACGGCCGCCTCGGCGCGGTCGAGGCGCGCCTCCGCCTGGGCGCGCGTCTGGCCGGGGCCCGTGACGCCGAGGCCGACGGGCTTCCCGCGGGCGAGGCTGATGTCGAGAAGCGACTTCGCCGCCGCGTGCGCGATGAGCTCGTCGTGCTTCGTCTCGCCGGTGATGATGCAGCCGATGGCGACGCCGGCTACGAGCC
>DASRYU010000094.1:0-2134 GCA_035687045.1 Thermoplasmatota archaeon
GCTCCCGCCCCGCCAGGAGGCGCCTGGCGGGGCGGGAGCGGGGTCGCGCGGACGCCCTCCACGTCCACCATGAACGACTTGAGCTTCGTGCGGGCCGCCTTCTCGGCGGCGAGGACGTGCGCGCCGTCGTTCTCCGTGACGAGGGTGAAGACGCGGCCGTGGCGCCCGGCGCGCGCCGTGCGGCCGGCGCGGTGGACGTACTGGTCCGCCTCCTCGGGCACGTCGTAGTTGATGACGTGCGTGATGCCCGCGATGTCGAGGCCGCGCGCCGCCACGTCCGTCGCCACGACGAGCGCCGTGCGCCCCTCCTTGAGATTCTGCACGATGCGCTCGCGCGCCCGCTGGTCGAGGTCGCCGTGGAGCGCCGTCGCGAGGACGCCGCGCTCCACCAGCTCCCGCGCGAGCTTCTGCGCGCCGTCGCGCGTCCGGGTGAAGACGAGCCCCTCGCGCGGCCGCTCGGCCTCCAGCAGCGCGACGAGCGCGTCGAGCTTGCTGTCGGAGTGGACGTCGATGCGGTAGTGCTCCGCCGTCTCGGGCGTCATGCGCCCCACCTCGACCTCGCGCGGGTGGCTCATGTACTGGTGCGCGAGCTGCGCGACGCGCTTGGGCATGGTCGCCGTGAAGAGCGCCGTCTGCCGCGCGCCGGGGATGAGCTTGAGGACGCGCTCCACTTCCGGGAGGAAGCCGAGGTCCAGCATGCGGTCCGCCTCGTCGAGGATGACGATGCGCACGTCGTCGAGGAGGACCTGCTTGCGGGCGAGGAGGTCGAGCAGGCGGCCGGTCGTCGCCACGACGCACGTCGTCGCGGGGTCCTTGAGCGCGGCAAGCTGCGGGTCGTACGGCACGCCGCCGTACACCGCGACCGCGCGGAAGGGCGCGCCGCGCCCCAGCTTGTTGAGCTCGTCGGCAATCTGCACGACCAGCTCGCGCGTGGGCGCGAGGACGAGCGCCTGGAGGCCCGGCGCGGCCACCTCGTCCGTCAGCCACAGGCCGAAGGCGGCCGTCTTGCCGCTCCCGGTCTCGGCGCGGCCGATGACGTCCCGCCGCATCGAGAGCTGGGGCAGCACGAGGCGCTGGATGGGCGTCGGCTCCCGCCAGCCAAGCTGGTGCGCGACCTCCCTCGCGCGTTCCGAGATGGGCAGTTCGTCGAAGGACATGAGAAGCGGGCTCCCTCTCAGCAGTGAGCTTCGGTCATCGGTCTGGTGAACCTCGCCATTATAACTGACTCAGCACGAGGAGCCCGGTCTTCCGAGAGCGGCTTCCCCCACATGGAGGTTTGGGAGGCGCGCCGGCCCTCCGTCGCCCGGGGCCGCCTGCGCGCGCCCGCCAGGCCCCCGACGGGCAAGGGGCCGGCCCCTGCGCCACGCCCGGCCGGCGCCGGGTCCCGACGCGGGCGGGCACGGTGGACGCGTTCAGCCGGTCGCGCAGTGGCGGATGCGGAATCCCGCGGCCTTCAAGACGGGATGATATCGTCGCCCGCCGCGATGACGCAGGCGGCGGCCTCGCCCGACGGCTACGAGATCACGCACTGGGAGCGCCGGAACCGGCTCGACGACCTCGCCATCTGGCTCAAGGACTTCGGGTACAGGCACCGCGCGACGCTGGGCTACGTCCTCATCGTCGCGCTGACCCTCGGCCTCATGATCCCCTACGTGCCCGCCATGCTCAGCCCCATCGGCATCGTGCTGACGCTCGCGGCCATCGCGCCCATCACCGTCGTGATGTTCCTGTTCTGGCGCAGCGCCCGCGGCCACCGCGAGCCCGTCGGCCTCCTGCTCAAGACGTTCCTGCTGGGCGCGTCCTTCGCCGTCGTCGCCGCGCTCGTCAACACCCAGCTCGGCTACCTCCCGGACGTCGTGAAGTACCTCCTCGTCGTGGGCCCGGGCGAGGAGGTCGTCAAGCTCGCGGCCGTGTACGTCCTCG
Source organism: Thermoplasmatota archaeon (assembly GCA_035687045.1). Lineage (GTDB taxonomy): Archaea > Thermoplasmatota > SW-10-69-26 > JACQPN01 > JAJPHT01 > JAJPHT01. The sequence continues at coordinate 1,924 of DASRYU010000094.1, forward strand.
CCTTCCACCGCAGGGACTTCGACCGGCCCGTGGACGGCATCTACTACGGCGTCGCCGCCGGCGCGGGCTTCGCCGCGCTCGAGAACATCATGTACGTCTTCAACGCCGGCTTCACCGGCGGATTCGGCGCCGCCATGCAGACGGCCATCGTGCGCGCCCTCGTGAGCACTCCCGGCCACGCCATCTGGACGGGCTTCGCCGGCTACTACCT
>DASRYU010000095.1:0-21217 GCA_035687045.1 Thermoplasmatota archaeon
CCTCGAACTCCGTGGCTGCCACCTCGAGCATGCTACTCGAGCGCACGTCGCCGGGCTCGGCCAAGAACCACTGATCGATGTCGCTGTTTTGGCCCACCTGCGTGGAGAGCTGCACGCCATAGCCACGAAGCCGCCTCGCGCCTGCGCTCGCCACGAGCCCTGCGCGTTTTCCGTCCGAGGCCCGAGCGCGCAGCCATGCGCGAGCGGTGTTCAGGTCCCGCGTGCCCACCAGCGGAAAATCACGGATGCCCTTCGCGCGCTCCGCAGCGACGTCGACCGCGCCGGCGAGGACGGCGTCGACCCACTCGGCGAGCAAACGTGCACGCGGAGCTCGAACGGAGATGCGCAGATGGAGGCGAGGGTCCCGCAGCACGCTCAGTGTCGAGGGAGGAGGCCCGCGGAAGAGGCGGTTTCCGCTGACGGCAACGCCCCCTTCCAGTGCTTCGGGCGATGCGACGACTGTCCACGGTTTGCGGCTTTGCAGCGCGAGCGCATCCCCCCAGGCCGCCAGCCCCGCCTCGCCATCATGAATCTCTTGGCCGCCCCCCACAAGGGCGACGATGACGCTCCAGTTGTTCCAGCGCTCCATGATGTGAACAAGCTGTGCCGGTTCCGACAAGCCCCCGCGACCCTCGCGCGACATTTTGTCGGCGGACCACGCGCGTTGCGCTTCGTCGAAAATGGCCACGTGCTCGTGCGGGGGCTCGTGCGGCTTGTCGATGTATTCGCGCGCGAAGACGTGGACGTTCTGAATGAAGGTCCGGACCCGCCGCCGCGCCTCCTCCCGCGACGTCCCCACAACGGTACGCGCGAGCGCCTCTCGAACGACCTGCACCAGTGGCCCGTTTCCGCTCAAGAACACCGCTTGAGCTTCGCCGCCGCGGCGGAGTCGCGGGTCGTGAACGGCATTGAGGCCGGTCAGCGTCTTGCCTGCTCCGGGAACCCCTGTGACGAAGCACGCGATGTGCCTCCGCTCCGCCTCGGCCCGCAGGATGTACTCGACGATGGCGTCGGTGGTTTCGGTGAGGTTGCTCGCGTACGCGTGGTTGATGTTGGCGACCCCGTGACCCTGATAGAGGAGCTCCGCGGCCTCGATGATGGTCGGCGTCGGGCGGTAGCTGCCATGGATCCAGTCGGCGGGGCGGATCTCGCCTGTGGACGCACGTTGAGCGTCACTCAGCGCGCGCCGTACGTCATCTGCAAGCTGTTGTCCGTCCGAGACGTACACAGGAATGTCGGTGTCCGACGTGCAGGACGTGGGAAACCTGCCTCCGGTTGCTACGACCAGACCAGCCACGCCGAGTGCGGCTGAGGTCGCATGGAAGTCTCTCAGGTCGAGCGCGTAACTTGCGACCTGCCACCGCGCGGCTGCGTCCGCCTGCTGCGCCCCGATCTTGAACTCAACAACGACGAGGGCGCGTCGAGTCACGACGACCGCGTCGGGACGCTTCTGTCGGCGCGGGATGTTGTATTCGAGAACGACCACGGCCTCGCCGAAGGCGGGGTCGTTTCGGATGGCTTCCGCGGCCTCGCAGAGCAGGTTGATCTCCGCGCGCCACGCCTTCGTTTGTTCGGCGTACGTTTGCCGGTGGACCGCCGCGATCTGCGCGGAGAGTTCCCCCACCAGCGCGTGCCGGTCCGCGTCCGAAGCGGATGCCAGCTCGGCCAGCGAGCGGAGGACCACCACAACATTCCCACGGCTTAGCTGATCTTGAACACTCGGATCCGCGCTTCCCGGGGCGCCAGGGGACATGCGCCCGCGCCCCAGCGGGGCCATCTCGTTCATCTCCTGCGCTCGTTCCAGCACACATTCATGCCCAGGCCGCTCCAAATTTCGCTCATGCCCAAGCGCGCGAAGAAGGCCCGGCCGCGCGAGTCGCCCGGCGGGCCGGGCGGCATGGCGGCGCTGCGCCGCGCGCAGGAGAAGCTGAAGGCGATGGGGATCAAGCCGTGGAAGGCGCCCGAGCCTCCGCGCCCCAAGAAGGCGGCGCCCCCTGCGCCCGCTCCGGCGCCCGCGCCGCGTGCGAAGCGCGCCGCGCCCGCGGCGCCGGTGGCTCGCACGTCCGCGGCGCGCGGGCGCGCGTCGGCCAAGAAGGCGCCGGCGAAGTCGCGGCGCCGCGCCTAGAGCGCCTGGCGCTCCGAGGGGAGCTGCGGCGTCGGGTCGACCGTCAGCTCCGCAGGCGCGTCCGCCTCGGCCTGCGTCTCCTTCTTCGAGCGCTTCATCCACCGTACGCCGAGGAGGGCTCCGACGAGGTAGAGGGCGCCGACGGCGAGCGTGCCGTACGGGTCGCCGAGGAGCGCGTTGAGGAGGACGACGGCGCCCATCGTGACGATGATGAGCGCGAAGAGGCCGAGGACGCCGACGACGACGGCACCCGCGAGCGTCTTCGCGACGCCGCGCCACCAGGCGTCGAGCTCCTTGCGCACCTCGCGCGCGACCTCCGCCGGCGCGTGCGCCACCTTCGCCGCGGCGTCGCTTGCGGCGTCGGCGCGCTCCGAGACGGCCTGCTTCGCGTGCGCGGCGGCGAAGTGGGTGCCGCGCGCGGCCGCAAGCGAGGCTTCGAGCCCGACGCGGGCGGCATCGCGCCAGCGGGTGACGGCGCCGATCGCCTGCGGCCAAGCGGCCTGCCTGGGAGCCATGCCGGGTGCCGGTCGACCAGTGAGCATCGGGCGAAGCTGCGGGGCGCCGCGCCATGACGGTTCCCGCCGCTTCGCCGCTTGGACGGTTCGTGGAACGGTAGCTTACGATTCGGCGGGCCGCGGAGGCGGGGGCGTGGCGGGTTGCCGCCGGCCGCCCGTGACGACGAGGGCGACGCCCGCGACGATGAGGGCGGATGCGATGAGCGTGCCCGTGCTGAAGGGCTCGCCGGCGAAGACGACGCCGAGGACGACCGCGACGATGGGGTTCACGAACGCGTACGTGGCGACGAGCTCCGTGCGCACGACCTGCAGCAGCCACACGTAGGCGCTGAAGGCGACGATGGAGCCAAGGAACACGAGGAACCAGAAGCTCAGCCACGCGCGAAGCTCGACGGACGCGAGGTCGACGCGCGCGAGCTCGCCCGTGCTGACGCCAACGAGAGCGAGCGCGGCGGAGCCGGCGATCATCTGCATGGAGGCCGTGAGAAGGATGCTCTTCGGGAGGGGCGCCTTCTTGCTGTAGACGGAGCCGGCGGCCCAGGAGATCGTCGCGCCGAGGATGGCGAGCGTGCCCCAGAGCATCGTGGAGGAGCCGCCCACGCTTTCGGCGATGGAGGGGCCGAAGAGGAGCGCGACGCCGAGGAGGCCGAGAAGGATGCCGGCCCACACGCGCGCCGTCGGGATCGTGCCCTCGCGCCACCAGACAAGGAGCGCGAACCAGAGCGGCACGATGGCGATGATGAGCGCGGCGAGGCTCGAGGGGACCCAGATCTCCGCCCAGCTCACGAGGCCGTTGCCGCCGAGGATGAGCGCCGTGCCGACGATGGCGGCGGCGCCCCAGTTGCGCAGCGTGGGCGCGGGGTCCCCGGCCAACCGCCGCCACGCGTACAGGATGACGCCGGCGATGATCCAGCGCCCCGCCGCCATGAGGAACGGGGGCATGTCCTCCACCGCGTACCGGATGGCGAGGTACGTGGAGCCCCAGATGACGTAGACCGCGGCGAAGGCGGCGACGATCATGAGCGTGCGGCGCTGCACGATGTCGCCGACCCGCCTTTTCGCCTTAGAGCTATGCCCCGCGGCACCGTGCGTTTTGTCAGCGCCCTTTCAGGTCCCGACGCATGTCTGTCGCGTGCGCCGCCAGGTCGGCGCGCAGGATGCCCGCCACGAGGGGCTTCGCGGCGACATCCGTCCATTCAATGGGGCGTCGCAGCTGGACGTTCGCCTCCAGGACGATGCGGGTGCCGTCGCCGTCGGGCTCGAAGCGGTAGGCGCCGTCGAAGATGGCGAAGTTGTTCCGCCCGGCGAAGCGCACCTCGCGCCCCTCCGGCCACGCCGTCACGCGCTCAAAGAAAAGGCGCACGCCCGCGAGCCGCGTCTCCTCCTCCATGGTGATGCTGCCCGCCTCGCGCGCCACGATGCGGCGGCGGTGCCCCGGGATGCGCGGGTGGTCCTCGTGGCCGTCGCGGAAGTCGCCCCACCAGCGCGCGGCGGCGTCGGCGTCGACGCCGGGCACGCCCTTCGAGATGCGGATGCGCACGCACGGCCAGAGGCGCGGGCGGGCAAACGCTTGACGGCTACGCTGGGGGATCAAGGCGAGGAGAAGGAGGCGGAAGCCGCCGACCGAGTTGTTCAGGGCGGTCGGGGCTTCCGAGGCGCGTGAGCGCTTAGAGGCGGTCGATGCGCGGCTGCTGGATGAAGTGCAGCGCGTTCTTCAGGTCGGCCTGCGTGCCAACGCCCTCGACGGCGGCCTTGGAGAGGGCCTCGCCGAGAAGGAAGATGGCCATCTGGTGCGCGCGGCGGTCGCGGTGCAGCGAGACCGGCGTCACGCCGAGCTTGTCGTAGGCCGAGAAGTAGTCAAGGCCCTTCGTGATCTCGGTGGCTTCGAAGGTGCGCCGCATCTGAAAAAGCAGAGCGTGCAACCTAATCATGTCTTCTTTTCGCATGTGCATCCCACCCGCCGAAGCGAGTAGCCAAATAAGGCAACGGCCCACGCATATAGTTGCGCATAGACCCCATGCATGGGTTGCTTCGCGTGCAGCGAGTAGCCGCTCGCACGCTCGCGCGCGTGCGCGCGCTGCCGCTCGCGCGGGTGTGGCGCGCTTCCGTTTTGCCACAAGCTCCGCTCCGCCGAATCCGCCCCTTCGTGCCACCTATGACACCACGCGGGCCCAAGGCGGCACGTGCGCGCGCTCCTCGGCGTCATGGTCCTCGGCACGCTCCTCGTGTGCGGGGCGCTTGGCGACCCGTACCTCCCCAGCGAGGTCCCCTTCAGCGCCGTGGAGCGCCTCCACTTCAACGCGCTCGCCGTCCTCACCGAGCGCGGCAGCGCGGACGCATCCAGCGCGCCGCTCGTCGTGCGGCTGAACGTCATCGGCGACGCGAGCGACGGGGATGTGGAGGAGGCGTTCCGCTGGCTGCGCGAGCACGCCAACATCGTCGTCGTGCACGACCCGAACGGCGCGCCGCTCTACCTCACGGCCGGCGACCTCGCCGCCACGAGCGGCCGCGGGACCCTGGGCGCCACCGTGCCCAAGGGCATGGCCGTCGAGATGCGCGACCCGCGCGTGTGGCCGTGCGTCGTGGCGCACGAGGTCCTGCACTTCGTGGGCCTCAAGCACGTCGACGATCGCTCGAACATCATGTACCCGCACTGCTCGCGCGACTTCCTCCAGAAGGCGCAGATCGACGACGGGCAGCTCGCGCAGCTCGCCGCCGTGAAGGCCATCCGCGCGACGACGCCGAGCGGCGTGCAGACGTGGGCGTCGCGCTGAGCGCGCAACCTCCGACCTGCGCGCGTCGAATGATTTCACAAGATTCAAGAGCGCCAGAACCGACTCCGAAGGCGGCCCACCATGGCGACGCCCGCGCTTGAGGCGGACGCGACGGCGTGGGGTCTTCTTCCGTCGGATTCGCGCCACGTCCACGTCATCACGCGCGGGAACGTGGACGGCATCGTGAGCTCCTCCTTCGTCTTCGCGGCGCACCCGGACGCCCGCGTGAGCTACGTGCCCAGCGCGACGAGCGCGGTCGAGATCCTCCGCAAGGACCTGTCGACGCGCCACTTCTATCTCATCGACGTCGGCCTCACGCCCAAGCTCATCAAGACGCTCAACCTGAAGGGGCGGACGGGGCAGCGCGTCACCCTCATCGACCATCACCAGCAGACGGCGCTCTACGCGCACGAGCTGGAGCCGCACGTCGAGGTCGTCTTCGGCGAGGGGGGCTCCGCGGCCGGCGCGGCACTGGACCACTTCGAGGGGAAGGGGCTGCCCGTGGACGAGTCGCTCGTGCGCCTCGCGGCCATCGCCGACCTCATCGAGTACGGCACGAGCCGCCACCTCCTGCGCGCGATCGACCAGTTCGGCGCGGAGCGCCTCGAGGAGGAGGCCGAGCACCTGGACTTCGCCTGGCGCCTCGAGATCGAGGACGACCGCTTCCGCGCGATGACCGGCCGCAAGCTCGCGCGCGGCGTGTGGCCGAGCGAAGTGAGCGAGGTCAAGCGCCGCTACCTCCAGATGGTCAACGAGAACCGCTGGCTCAAGGCGAAGGAGCGCGTGCGCTCGCGCGTCGTCCTGAGGAACAACGTCGCCCTCCTCCACTTCGGCAAGCGCAAGCCGAGCCTGCTGGGCTTCGGCACGCGCGCGCTCACGAGCGTCGCCCGCGAGCAAGGCGCCTCGGTCGCGCTCCTCGTCAACCGGCGCAAGGACCTCGCGAGCCTCGCGCTGCGCGTGACCGGTCCCACCGACCTCAACGTCGGCCTCTTCGTCGAGGAGTTCACGCGAGCCAACGGCATCGTTGGCGGCGGCCATCCTACGAGCGCGGGCGCGAAGATCCAGAGCCGCTGCCTGCCCCTCTTCCTCGACGAGCTCCTCGCGAACGCGTAGTTCCGGCGCAGCCTGAGGCGACGCGGGGACAAGGTTCCTGCCCTGCATCGCGTAGCGCGGGCGGATGCGCCGCGCGCACCCCGACGTCGTCCTCTCGCTCGTCGCGCTCGCCGCCGTGGGCGCGCTCCTCGGGCTCGCAGAGCTCCTGACCCCGCCGCGCGTGAGCTTCGCGGAGGCCGAGGAGGGCGCGCGCGTCGAGGTGCTCGCGCGCGTGCTCGACCTCCACGACGGGCCGCGCGCGCGGCGGCTGATGCTCACCGACGGCGCGCACCGGATGCCGGCCTTCGCGCCCCACGAGCCGCCGCTGGAGCGCGGCGACGTCGTGCGCGCGGTGGGCATCGTCTCGCGCGACGAGCGCGGGCTCCTCCTCTCGCTCGAGGAAGTGGAGGTGGCGATGCCGACGGCGCGCGTCGTGCGCCAGCCCGCCGACCTCGCGGCGCGCCCGCACGAGTTCGACGGCGCGCGCGTCGTCGTGGAGGGCGAGGTGCGCGGTGGGATGCTCGTGGGCGGCGGCGCGCGCGTGCGGCTCGCGGGCGACGGCGCGCCGCCGGAGGGCGACGTCGTCGTGACGGGCGCGTTCCGCTACCGCGAGAGCGACGCGAGCTACGTCGTGTGGGTGGAGTCGTGGACCTGGCGCTCCTGACGGTGGCGCTCGCGGGCGCCCTCGCCGGTGTCGTCGCCTCCGCGCTGCCCGGCGTGCACGTGAACCTCCTCGCCGTCGCGCTCCTCGCCTTCGCTCCCGACGCCGGGAGCGCGGGCGCGCTCTTTCTGGTCGCCGCGCTCGCCGCGAGCCCCTTCGGCCTCGCCCTGAGCGCCACGTTCCTCGGCGGCCCCGCCGACGACGCCGCACTGTCGTCGCTTCCCGCGCACGAGCTCGCGCGCGAGGGGCGCGCGCGGGAGGCCGTCGCGCTGCAAGCCTGGGGCGCGCTGCTGGGCATCCTCGCCGCGCTCCCGCTCGCGTTCCTCGTACGCCTCGCGCTCCCGCGCGTCCCGCTCGCCGCGTGGACGCCGTGGCTCCTGGTCGCCGTCGTGGCGCTCCTCGTCTGGAGCGAGACGGCGTGCCTGCGCTGGCCGCGCGCGCGGCACTGGACGGAGCTCGACGAGCGCGAGGGCTCGCGCTGGCTCGGAAGGCTCGCGGCGCTCGGCGTGCTCCTCCTCGCGGGCGCGCTTGGGCTCGCCGCGTTCCGCCTCGGCGCGCGCTCCCCCTTCGGCTGGCCCACGAGCGCCCTCCTCCCGCTTCTCGCGGGGCTCTTCGCGCTCCCCTCGCTCGTCCTGTCGCTCCGCGCGCGCCCGCGCGCCGGCCGCGACGTCCTCCGCGCGCCGCGCGCCCACCTGCGCCCGCTCTGGCGCGCCGCATGGCCCGGCGCCGCCGCGAGCGCGACGCTCGGGCTCCTGCCGGGCGTCTCCCCGTCGCACGCCGCGCTCCTCGCCCCGCGGCCGCGCAAGCCCGAGGAGGCGCTCGTGCGCATCGCGGCCGTCAACGGCGGCGCCGTCGTGTTCACGCTCCTCGCGTGGCACGCGCTCGCGAAAGCGCGAAGCGGCGCCCTCGTCGCCGCCGGCTCGCTCGCGCGCGTGCCGCCGTGGCCGACGTGGCGCCCGCCGCCCGCCGTTCTCGAGGAGGCGGCGCTCGTGGTGGCGGCGGCGCTCGCGGGGCTCCTACTCGCGCGCGCCCTCTCCGGCGCGCTCGCCCGCGCGCCGCCCCGCCCGCTCGCGTGGGGCGGCCTCGCGCTCGTGCTCGCGGCGGTGGCGGCGTTCAACGGCGCGTTCGGCGTCGCGGTGCTCGCGGCAGCGGCGCTCGTGGGCGCGCTCCCGGTGCGCCTCGGCGTGCGCCGCTCGCACCTCATGGGCGCCATCCTCGTGCCCGCGACGCTGCGGGCGTGGGCGGTGGCGTAGCTCAGAGGAGCAGCCGTCGCAGCTCCGCGTAGCTCTCCACAACGGCGTCCGGCTGCCACTCGTCGCCGGAGAGGTCGGGCCGCGCGCGCGGGCCGAGGAAGAGCACCGTGCGGAAGCCGACGGCCTTCGCGGGCATGTCGAACTCGCGCGCGTCGCCGACCATGAGGCACTCGCGCGGCTCGACGCCGGCGGCCTTCGCGGCCGCGAGAAAAATGCTCGGGTCCGGCTTGCGCGCGCCGAACTCGCCGGAGACGAAGACGAGGCGCTCGGGGAAGTACTCCTGATAGCGCAGCGCCTCGAGCTTCGGCCGCTGCACGGGGCTCGGGCCGTTCGTGATGGCGCCGAGGATGTAGCGCGAGCGCAGGTCGGCGAGGAGGTCGGCGGCGCCGTCGTACATCGACATGCGCCAGTGGCGCGGCCTGAGCCGCTGCATCTCGTCGGTCACCTTGCGCGCGAGCGGGTCGAGCTCCCCCTGGAGGCCGAGGTTCGTGAGCGCGCCGGCCCACATCGTGCGGCGGAAGAGGTCCGGGTCCGTGTTGATGAGCTCCACCTTGCGCGCCTCGGGCACCCCGTGATAGTGGCGCCAGTACGCCTCCTCCACCTGGTCGACCTTGTGCTGCGCGAAGAGGTCGGGGAAGGTGGCGTGCAGGTGCTCGAAGGCGTGCTTCATGCTGCGCGCGAAGTCGTAGAGCGTGTCGTCCACGTCGAAGAACACGGCGCGCACGCCGTCGAAGGCGCTCATCGCAGCCCCTTGCCGGCGAGCCCCGCCGCGTCGGGCACGGGGCCGGCGATCTGCTGCGCGCGCGCCGCCTTCGCTTCGTCGCCCGCGAAGCGCCACGAGACGCTCGCGCGGTAGAGACAGCTCTGCATCGTCTCGCGCCACTCGGGCTCGCCCGTGCCGACGCGGAAGCTGAACATCGCGTAGAGCTCCTCGTAGAGCTTCGCGGCGGCGACGTGGTGCGCCTTCATCTCCTCGGGCGGCACGTCCTTGCGGCGCGTGGCGCCGAGGACGTTCGCGTGCGCGAGCGCGGCGAGGATGGCGTCGGGCACGAGCGCCTGCTTCTCGGCGTGCCCCGTCCACGCCTTCTCGAAGGCGGCGAGGAACGCTTGGGCCGACTCCGGGTCCCCCTTCTCGAAGAGGCGCTCGCGGGGCGCGTCGAGCGCGGAGACGATTGCGCGCTCCGTGTCGTCGAGCGCCTCCTCGGCCTCCACGAGCCCTTCGGCGGCGCGCATCGCCTCGTCCGCCTTGCCTTCAAGCCCTTCGTAGCAGCGCAGGAGCCCGCGGTGGACGGCGACGCGGTCGGGCGCCTCGTTCACCTCGGCGAAGTCGCCGTAGAGATCGGCCGCCCACTCGTAGGCGCCGAAGAGGTCCGACTCGATCGTGCGAATGAGGTCGGCCACGCCACCCACTTCGCGCGCTGCGTTAAGTCGTTTCCGCCGAGCGGCGGCGCCGTCGGGAGGCGGCGCTCGCGCTGGAGCGAAACGAGGTGAAAGAAAAAGACGGGGCGCGCTTCGCGCCCGAGGGTGCGCGCGCTTACACCTTGTTGAGGTACGTCTGGTGCTCCCAGGCGTGGACGTTCAGGCGGTAGCCGTCCCATTCCTTGGACTTCACCGTCATGAACTGGTCGAAGATGTGCTCGCCGAGGACCTCGCGGACGATCTTCGAGTTCTCCATGTGGTTGAGCGCCTCCTGCAGGCTGCCCGGGAGGCTGGGGATGCCGTTCTTGCGGCGCTCCGCGGCCGTCATGTGGTAGATGTCGACCTCGACGGGGTCGGGGGGCGTGATGCCGTCCCTGATGCCCTGGAGACCGGCCGCGAGCATGACCGCCGTCTGGAGGTACGGGTTGCCGGCGGGGTCGGGGCAGCGAAGCTCGAGGCGCGTGCCCTTGCCGCGGGCGGCGGGGACGCGGATGAGCGCGCTGCGGTTCTTGTTCGCCCACGCGATGTAGCAGGGCGCTTCGTAGCCGGGCACGAGGCGCTTGTACGAGTTGACCGTCGAGTTGAGGACGGCGGTGATCTCGGGCACGTAGCGGAGCAGGCCGCCCATGTACTGGTAGGCCGTCGTGGAGAGCTGGAAGCGGCCGTTCTCGTCGTAGAACGAGTTCTTCCCGTCCTTCCAGAGCGACTGGTGGACGTGCATGCCGGAGCCGGCCATGCCGTAGAGGGGCTTGGGCATGAAGGAGGCGTGGAGGCCGTGCTTCTGCGCGACGACCTTCGTCACCCACTTCAGCGTGATGATGCGGTCGGCGGAGGTCATCGCTTCGCCGTAGTTGAAGTCGATCTCGTGCTGGCCCGGGCCGACCTCGTGGTGCGCGGCCTCGATGTCGAAGCCCATCTGCTCGAGGTAGAGCGTCGTGTCGCGGCGCGCCTCCTCGCCGAAGTCCTGCGTGCCGACGTCGAAGTAGCCGGCGGAGTCCTGCGGGATGACGGTGGGCTTCCCGTCGACGAGCTTGAAGTAGAAGTACTCGCACTCGGGGCCGGTGTACATCGTGTACCCCATCTCGGCGGCCTTCTTCAGGGTCCGCTGCAGGACGTAGCGGGGGTCGCCCTCGAAGCGCGTGCCGTCGGGCTTGTACACGTCGCAGATCAGGCGCGCCGTCGTGCGGTCGCTCGAGGTCGTCCAGGGGAGGACGGCCCACGTCGACGCGTCGGGCTTGAGGATCATGTCCGACTCCTGGATCTCGGCGAAGCCGGCGATGGAGGAGGCGTCGAACTGGATGCCGGTCTCGAGGACCTCTTCCAGGCGCTCGACGGGGAGCTCGACGTTCTTGGGGATGCCGTTGATGTCCGAGAACATCAGGCGGATGTACGCGACCTTCATCTCGCGCGCGTTCTCGAGCACTTCGTCGCGCAGGTTGCCCGACGACTTGGAGTTCTTCGCAGAGGCCATGGACCAGTCACCCCTCCGAGGCGCACACCCCGGAGCTTGGGCCGCGAGCGGCGGTCCTGGCGCTTGAAGGTATGCGAAAATCATCACGACAAATGACCGCCCAGCGGCGGCCGGAGCAGTCAAATGTATGGAACTCCCTGGACCGGCCGTGCGCTTGCTCCCCATCCTCCTGGTCCTCCTGCTCGCCGGCTGCAGCGCCCCCGCGCCCTCCCCCGACGGCGACGGGAGCGCGGCCGAGCACGCCGTCGACTGGTCCATCCGCGGCCGAGGGACGCGCGAGCTCAACTTCGAGATGCGCGCGGGCGCGAGCATCGCGTACGAGCTCGAGGCGGACGCGGTGGTGCGCTGGGACATCCACAGCCACGTCGACCACAACGTCACGACGCACGCGTCGGGCCTCGAGCGCGCCGCGCGCGGCACGTTCACCGCGCCGGAGGAGGACACCTACAGCATCTTTGTGCAGGCGACGGGGGAGACGAGCGCGGTGGTGACGAACGTCACGGTGCGCGTGCGCGGCGCCTTCACGGTGGTGTCGTAGTGCCCGACGAGGGGCGCCCCCTCGCGGACGACGCGCCCGACCCCGCCATCCGCAAGAAGCTGGGGTTCGTGTACGAGCCGCCGCGCGCGCGGACGAAGCCGGGCCCGAAGCCGACGACGGGACTGGACGACGTCGACCTCGCGCTCCTGCGCGCGCTGAACGCCGACGCGCGGAAAAGCTATCGCGATCTCGCGAAGGAGCTGGGCCTCGCGCTCTCGACCGTGAGCGCGCGCGTGAAGCGCCTCGAGGACCTCGGGTACATCCTCGGCTACGTGCCCGTCCTCGATCCGGTGAAGCTCGGCTTCGACCTCGTGGTGGTCGTCGGCGTGAAGATCGCGCACGGGAAGCTTCTCGAGGCGCAGCGGCGCATCGGCAAGTCCGCGAGCGTGTTCGGCGTCTACGACGTCACGGGCGAGTGGGACAGCATCGTTCTCGCGCGCTTCCGCAACCGCGAGGAGCTCAACGACTTCGTGAAGGAGCTTCTCGCCCTGCCGTACGTCGAGCGCACCGGCACGCAGCTCGTGCTCAACACGGTGAAGGAGGAGAAGCGGGTCCTTCTGTGAGCCTCACGACGCGACGGCGGCTTCCGCGCGCTCGCCGGGCTCGGGCTGCTCGCGCAGCATCCACGCGATGCTCGCCCCCGTGATGGCCATGAGGAGGAACATCACGAGCGGCATGAGGTCGCCCACCTCCGTGCCCGTCGCGGACTCCGTGCCCCACGCGACGAAGCCGCCGACGAGGAACGTCGCCGCGAGGACGATTGGCCAGTAGCGGCCGCGGGGCGTGGCGGCGGTGAGGGTGCGCATCTGCAGGAGGCCGCCCAGCACCCCGGCGACGACGTTGTGGATGAGCTCGTTCCCCAGCCGCGGGACGAACGGCTCGAGGGCGGCGTAGACGAGGCCGAGCGACCCCCACGCGACGGCGCCGCCGAGCGCCCACCGCCATCCCGCCGCGATGCCGACCTTGCGCAGAAGCCACGCCTGCGCGGCGCCCTGCGCGCCGCCGGCGAGGCCGAAGGCGAAGGCGAGGCCGAGCGTGAACCCCAGGTGCGTTCCCATCACCGCGTCCACGTCGTCGACGACGAGGCTGAGGCCAAGGCCGACGAGAAGGAAGGAGAGGAAGAAGAAGACGCCCCATGCGACGGAGCTCGCCAGCGTCCACGTCCCGACAAAGAGCGCTCCCGGCCTCATGGGGAGGCGAGCGGAGACGGGGAGGAAAAGGGTGCCGGGGGGCGCAGCCGTCGGCCTACGCGACCTCGCGGACGCGGGGCGCGGGCACGCGCCACACGGAGCGCGAGCCGGCGACGGCGAGGACGCCCGCGATGATCGCGGCGAGGCCCCCGACAAAGAAGCCGCCAAGGGCGAAGAAGCTCAGCACGCCGGCCGTGATCATCACGAGGCCGGGGACGGTGGCGGTGTCGGGCCGCTCGCGCGTGCGCAGCGCCGCGAGCACGACCGCGCCGCCGGTGACGAGGCCCCAGAGGCCGATGAGCATGGCGTCCTCCCACGTGGCGTCGAGGAGGGGGCGGTCGAGCGCGTCGACGACGGTGACGAAGAGCGCGGCGACGAAGGCCGCGATGAGGATGAGCACGCCGCCCGCGAGCGCGCCGTAGAACGACCAGCGCGAGTAGTCGATGCGGTCGCGCCAGGAGGCGCGCGCGGGCTCCTCCGCGTAGGATGCGTAGGGGGCCGGCTCGACGGGGCCGCCGGTGACCGGGTTCGTCGGCCATGTCGTGGGGTCCATGCGGGGCGCTGGTCGGCCGGTTGGCATCACGCTTGCCTCCGCTTCATCCATATCCGGGAAGGCGCGTGCAGCCGCTGTGCGCCTGGCCGAGGAGATCGTCGCGGACGCGTTCGTGCCCACGTGGCGGAGCCTCCTCGTGAAGCGCCTCGCCGAGAAAGGGCTCAGCCAGACGGACATCGCCATGCTTCTCGGCGTGAGCCAGAGCGCCGTGTCGAAGCATCTCCAGGGGAAACTAGGGGGTGACGCGCGCCTGGCAGCCGAGCCGCGGCTTCTCGCCACGGTGGACCGCGTGGCCGAGGGGCTCGCCGCGCGCACGATGTCGAGCTTCGAGGCGCTCCTCGAGGCGCAGGAGCTTGTGCGCGCGTTCGAGGACCGCGGCCCCATCTGCCGCATCCACGAGGAGGAGATGCCCGCCCTGCAGGGGCTTGGCTGCGACATCTGCATCCGCGTGGGAGGCACCGCGCTGCGCCCGGAGCAGGCGGCGCTGCAGGACCTCCGCGGCGCGCTGCGCGTGCTCGAGGCGACGCCGCGCCTTGCGGCGCTCGTGCCCTACGTCGGGACGAACCTCGCGCGCGCCCTGCCAGGCGCCACCGACGTCTCGCACGTCGCGGCGGTCCCCGGGCGCCTCTTCGTCATGCACGGCGCCGTGAAGGTGCCCGCCGCGCCCGAATTCGGCGTGTCGCGCCACATGGCCGTCGTGCTCCTCTCCGTGCTGCGCGCGGAGCCTGCCGCGCTCGCGTGCCTCAACCTCGCGCCCGACGCGGCGCTCCTCGACGCGGCACGCGCGCGCGGGCTCCGCGTCGAGCGCGTGGACCCGACGTTCGAGCGCGCGCCTGGCGAGCTGCGCTTCCCGGAGGGCGTGCCGGACGTCTTCTACCACGAGGGCGCCTTCGGCGTCGAGCCGCAGGCATACCTCGTGGGGCGCGACGCGATGGCGCTCGCGATGCGCGTACGCGAGCTTCTCGCATGACGATAGCATTCGCATCCCGAGCGGGCAGGCGGACGGCCTCACGGGGGCACGCCGCCCCCGCCTCATGGCGCCGGCCGGGCGCCTCGTCGGCTTGATATACACCTTGAGGCGGGCCGCAACGCGAACGCTTATGGCGCAAAGGGCCGTGGCGATATCGAAAGCGCCCACATGCTGTCCGCTCTCGCGCTCATCCAGCACGTACCGACGGCCGGGGAGCTGGGGGCCCAAGCGCTCCTTCTCCTCGTCCTCATCGCGGCCTCGGCGATCCTGTCCGGGAGCGAGATCGCGCTCCTCTCCTTCTCGAGGGTGCGACGCGCGCAGCTGCGCGACGCG
Source organism: Thermoplasmatota archaeon (assembly GCA_035687045.1). Lineage (GTDB taxonomy): Archaea > Thermoplasmatota > SW-10-69-26 > JACQPN01 > JAJPHT01 > JAJPHT01. Next base: position 14,895 of record DASRYU010000095.1, read on the forward strand.
GACGACCCGCGCATCGAGGACGTCGAGAAGCTTCTCGCCAAGCCCGAGCGCCTCCTCATCACGGTCCTCATCGCGGACACCATCCTCAACGTCGCCGCGGTCGTCAGCATCACGGTCTTCGTGGCGACGGTGTTCGACAGCTACGTCGCCGCCATCGCCGTGGGCATCGCGGCCTTCCTCATCCTCACCTTCGGCGAGATCGCCCCGAAGGCGTTCGCCGCGAGCAACGCGGAGCGGTGGGCGCTCGCGGTCGCGCCGTTCATCCTGGGGCTCCAGCGCGTGCTCTGGCCGCTCGTGCGCCTCTACGAGGGCTTCCTCAGCGGGATGTTCCGCTCGATGGGCGACAAGGGCACGCGCGGCCACCGGCTGCTCTCGTCGGAGGACGAGGTGAAGACGCTCATCGCGCTGGGGGCGGAGGAGGGCCTGCTCGAGCAGAAGGAGGAGGACATGCTCCACTCCGTCATCGAGTTCTCGCAGACGACGGCGCGCGAGATCATGGTGCCGCGCATCGACATGACGGCCGTCCCCGGCGACGCGCAGCTCGACCACGTGCGCGCGTTCATCCTCGACTCCGGCTTCAGCCGCATCCCCGTCTACCAGGGGACGGTGGACAACGTGGTCGGCGTCCTCTACGTGAAGGACCTGCTTCTCCACTACGTCGAGAAGAAGGCGGGCACCGTGGCCGTCCGCGACCTCATGCGCGAGGCCTACTTCGTGCCCGAGTCGAAGAAGCTCGACGACCTCCTGCAGGAGATGCGCGAGAGAAGGATGCACGTCGCCATCGTCATCGACGAGTTCGGCGGCGTCGCGGGTCTCCTCACGCTGGAGGACATCATCGAGGAGATCGTCGGCGACATCTTCGACGAGTACGACCTCCGCATCGACCCCGTCCGCAAGCTCGACCCGCTCACCGCGGTCGTGGACGCGCGCATCCACGTCGCGGACGTCAACCGCGCGCTCGACCTCGACATCCCCGAGGGGGACGGCTACGACACCGTCGCTGGCTACATCTACTACCAGCTCGGCCGCCTGGGTCGCGAGGGGGAGGTCGTGCACGGCCCCGGCTTCGACATGGTCGTCGAGAAGGTGACCAACCGCCGCATCCTGCGCGCGCGCATCGTGCGCCACGACCCGGCGGCCGCCGCGGAAGCGGAGGGCGTCCCGTCGTGAGGCGCGCCGCGACGCTCGCGGCCCCGCTCCTCCTCCTCCTCCTCCTCGTCGCGCCCCCGCTCGCGAGCGCAAGCTGCGTGTACAGCGAGCGTGGCGACCTGTCGGAGGTCCTCGCGGTGACGCGGGAGCGCGCGCTGACGCACCGCGGCGAGGAGTGGGGCTGGACCGACCTGCGCGGCGAGAACTTCACGCCCATCGGCGTCGCGACGGCCGCGCGGTCGCCCGTCGCCGCGTCCCCGGACGGCGCCTGGATCGCGTGGGAGAGGCTCGAAGGGCCGCGCGGGTGGAACTGCGCGGCCGAAGGCGCCGCGCTCGCGATGCGCGCGACGGACGCCGACCCGACGCTCCCCGCGCCCGTGACGGTGGACGGGGCGGTGCGCGCGCTTGCCGCGAGCGCCACGCACGTCTTCGCCGCGCTGGAGGGGCGCGATCATCTGAGCCGCTTCGCGTGGGGCGAGGCGCAGGAGACGCCGCTTGTCGTGGACCGCGCCGCGGCGTACGAACGCGCGCGCATCCTCATCGACGCCGAGGCGTGGACGGCCCGCGACGTGCGCATGCTTCGCGCGAGCCCCGACGGATCCCTCCTCGCCATCGTCTCCTGGAGCGACGTCGACCCCGCCGCCAGCGTCCGCGAGGTCCTTGTGGTCGACGCGGCCACCGGCATCCCCGTCGGGACGAGCATCGGCTGGGGCTTCGAGCGCGTGCTCCTCGACCTCGCGTTCAGCCCGGACGGCCGCCGCCTCGCCATCCTCACCGGCGACGCCGAGCGCTTCACCGACCTCTACGTGCGCGAGGTCGAGAGCGGCGCGATCGCCTCCCGCTGGCTCGACACGCGTCCCGCCGCCGACATCGCGTGGGGCGCGCGCGGCCTGGCCGTCGCCCTGCGCGAGCCGCCCCTCGTCGGCTCCGGGCCCGTCAACGGCACCGTCGTGCTCCTGGCGGAGGACGAGCTGCGCGAGACGGCGCGTTGGAACTGGTCGCGCGCCTCCCCCGCCGGGCTCGCCTGGGCCGGAGAGGACACGCTCGTCGCCGCGCTGGGCGGGCGCCTCGAGGCGCTGGACGCCGCGCCCTCGCCCGAGCCGCCGCTCGAGCCCGCGGAGCAGGCGCCGGTGCCGGCTCCGGCCGCCGTCGCGGCGCTCGTCGCGGTCGCGCTCGCGGCTATCGCGCTTCGGCCGCGTCGCCGCCGTCGAGGGTGAGCGTCGTGCCCGTGACGTAGGAGGGCCCTTTCACGAGGAACAGGATGGCCTCCGCCACCTCCTCCGGGTCGCCCAGGCGCCGGAGCGGGATCTCCGTCGCGAGCTCGCGCTGGAGCTCGGGGTCCAGGATGCGGCCGCCCGCGAACCCCGTGCGCGTCCAGCCTGGCGCGACGGCGTTCACGCGCACGTGCGGCGCGTACACGAGCGCCGCCTGCCGCGTGAGGTGGAGAAGCCCCGCCTTCGCGAGCGAGTAGAGCGGCGTGTCGACGAGCGCGAAGTAGCCCGACGTGCTCGCGACGTTCACGATGCACCCGCTGCGCCGCTCGCGCATCGCGCGCGCGAGGCGCCACGTGAGCTCGAAGGGGGCGCGGAGGTTCACGTCGAGCGCGCGGTCCCAGTGCTCCGCGTGCGCGCCGAGGTCGGCCGCGGGGTCGGTGCGCGGGTCGCGCGCGGGCTCCGACCAGCCGGCGTTGTTCACGAGGATGTCCACGTGCCCCCAGTGGTTCTCCGCCTGCTCCGCGAGGGTGGCCGCCGCGCCGCGCTCGGCGAAGTCCGCCTGGAGCGCGACCGCCTGCCGGCCGAGGTCCTTCACGTGGCGGACGACCAGGGAGGCATCCTCCTCGCTCGTGGCGTAGTGGACGATGACGTTGGCGCCGGCCTCCGCCAAGGCGAGCGCCGTGGCGCGGCCGATGCCCGTCGCCGCTCCCGTCACGAGCGCGACCTTGCCGTGCAGCGCGCCGACCACGCCTCGACAACACTCGAACAAAGCTTAAGAGTCGGCGGCCGGCCTCCCGCACGCATGCTCCCCCCGCGGCCTCTCGTCCTCCTCCTCGCGCTCGCCACCGTCGCGGCCGGGTGCATCGGAAAGGAGGACGTCGCGCCGTCGGACGACGTGCCGGCGGGGAACCAGACCACCGCGCCCAACGCGACGCTGCCCGACGGCCGCGGCGAGTCTGCGGGCCTCCTCGAGACGAACAAGACGGAGGAGGGCGTGGGCGGCGTCGAGCACAGGCACGACTACTGGGAGGGGAAGGAGCAGGTCGTCCTCTTCGACCGCACGATCTTCATCGGCTGCCCGCCCTGCATGCCCGACGGCGAGGGGACGGACCCGAAGGCCGTGCAGTACGTGAAGCTCGGCAAGCTCCCGGAGGACGAGACGAAGGACGCCCTCGTCTACGAAGGCGCGAGCAAGGTCGAGGTCCTCTTCGGCGAGCCCCGGCTCCTCGGCGGCATGCTGGGCGAGCTCGTGTCCGCGCACCCCGCGCCGCCGTCGTTCTTCCTGCAGTACCGTTCCGCCTCGGACTCCGAGTGGACGCAGCCCGTGCAGGTCACGCCGGGCACGCCGATGGTCATCCAGCTCACGCCCCACATGGCGGACATGCCGCACTCGACGCACAGCCTGTGGGTGTTCCGCGTCACGACCGACCGGCCCGACCCGCAGGTGCTTGTCCCGATGAAGGTCACCGTGTTCAAGGGCGCCGACGTCGTCGACTGGCCCGGCCACCCGGACTTCTACGCCGACAAGAGCTCGCGCATCGTCATGCAGCAGCACGTGACGACGCACATGAGCGGCATCGAGGGCTTCTTCCTCTACGACACGGGCGGCACCTGGGCGCACCCGGAGAAGCTCATCTCGTGGGGCACGAAGGAGATCCGCGTCATCATCAACATCACCTCCGCCTCGAACGCCTACGGCGCCGCGCCCACCGGCTACTTCCTCGAGGCGCACAACGCGACGATCATCGGCCCCGAGGTGAACTTCGGCTCGCGCCACGCGGACGTGCGCGGCCTCAACGACCTCAAGAACTACGAGTTCGCGCTCCTCGTCGACGAGGCCGGCATGGACGGCCCCTACCAGCCCGCGAGCCGCTGGGGCTTCCGCGCGATGGCCACGTTCGCCGACTTCGACTCGCCGACCCCCCTTCCGCCCCCCATCCCGAACAGCATCGGCCTCTGCCCGGGCTGCTTCCCCTACGACATCGAGTATGACATCACGGTCATCGCGATGAACTACCTCACGGGCGAAGGCGAGGAGATGGACGAGCTCTGAGCCGTCCGCGGTTGGCGCCTTCTTTTTCTATGACGGGCGCCTCGCGGGAGCGTCGCGCGCTCCCGCCGCCCCCGTCCCCATGCCCTCCTCCGACCCTTCCTGCTCCCACTGCGGCGGCCGTCTCTCGCGCGCGCTGCCGCCCGACCTCCTCGACCCCCGCCTCGACGCGGCGGGGCATCTGCTGCGCTGCGAAGGGTGCGGTCGCGTCGAGCGCGCGAGGTAGGGGAGGCGCCCTCACGTCGAGGGCGCGGTGACCATCGCGAGCGTCGCCTGGGGCTCGAGGCGCGAGGCCCACGCGACCAGCGTGAACGAGCCGTCGAACGCGGCGACGGGCTCGCCCTCCGGGACGACGTGGAACTCCCACGTCGTGCGGTTCGAGTACGTCGTGTCCGTCTGCGGCTGCGTGGTGCGCAGCGTGAAGATGCGGGCGCCGTCGCCGTCGACCGCGAGCTCGAGCGGCCCTTCGGTCGGGTAGTTGTTCTCCGCGTAGCGCAGCGTGAGCTTCGCGTCGGGGAGCGACGAGGTCCAGTTGAGCATCACGACGATCGAGCGCGTCCCCTCCGGCACGATGCGCCCCTCGTCCACGGGCACGCGGTGCGTGGCGGTGACGGCCGACGGGTTGGGCGGCTGGGCGGGGGCGCCGGGGAGGCCGCCGGGCAGCGTCACGTTCGCGGCGGGCGTGAGCGCGCTGCGGAATTCGCCGCTCGCGCCCTCCACAAGCGGGATGATGTCGCCGTCGCGCCACCAGTTGAGGTGCGGCGGGTCGATGAAGAGCGGGCGGCCGATGGTCGCCGTGATGTTGACCTTCGCGTGCGGCGGCGGGACGCCGGGCGGCACGTTCGCGTCCGGCATCGCCGTGATGTTGAACAGCCACGCGCTGGCCTGGCGGTGCGGCACGTCGCAGTTGCTCTCCGTCGTGTTCACGACGAGCGGCACGCCGTTGCCGGTGTCGCCGCCGGGGAAGAAGTCGTTCGAGTCGGCGGGCTTGTACGTGATGTTCACGAGGCCGCCGACGGACGGGAGCGTCGGGTCGCTCTCCCAGGTGACGTTGAACGTGAGATACCCCGTCTCCGGCGGCACGATGACGCCGTGCGGGAGCGTGAAGACGGCCGAGAGCGACGGGAGCCCGTCGCGCCCCGCGGGCGTCGCGTTGAACGTGATGTTGCCCTCGAAGAGCGTGATGGTGGGGCTCCCCTTCCAGTAGTCGTGGAAGTGCCAGCGCTCGGAGGTGCCGCGCGGGCGGAACTCCTGCGGGGGCGGGGGGCTGCTCGTGAGCGGCGCGCCGCTGCCGCCGCCGCCCGGCGTGCTGCCCGGGCGCACCGTGTCCTCGGCCGGCTCGTCGGTGCACCCGGCGATGGCTGGGACGACCAGGAGAAGGCCGACCAGCAGGGCGCGGGGCACGCGTCTCGACTCCGAGGCGGCGGGCATGAACCTTGTGGCGAGGCCCTTCGACATCCATTGAAGCCCAGGTGGAAGCTTCCGGCGCGATGGCCGGGCCCGCCGCGACACCCTGCGCGCGCTGCGGGCGGACCCTTCTGGACCTCCGCGCGCAGGCCTCGCGCGACGCGCTGCGCGGAAGCGCCCTCCTCTGCAACGTGCCGGCGTGCCCGCTCGTGCAGCGCGTCATGGGCTTCCCCGAGACCCCCCGCGTGGCGGGGCGCGAGCTCCACGGCCCTTCGCCTCCGGCAGTGTTCGTGGGGCGGCACGGCTACCCCGACGTCACGATCGGCCCGCTCCTTCCCGCCACGCCCGAGAGCGCGCCGGCCATGACGGACTCGCCGCGCGAGTGGGCGCAGAACCTCGACATCGCGACCATCCTCGGCATGCGCGCGCGGCTCTACCGGAGCAAGGCGCCGGCGCGCGTCGACCGGCCGCTGGGCTCGCACACGCTGGAGACGAGCCAGCAG
>DASRYU010000096.1:0-15194 GCA_035687045.1 Thermoplasmatota archaeon
CCCCGTCCTCGAGAAGTACGGCTTCTACTGGCGCAGCGCGCCCGCCGCCCTCCGCGTGGGCGAGTGGGACCCCGCGACGCGCGTCGGCTGGGCCGCTCACCACGCCGCGCTCTTCGTGACGGCGCGCCACGACATCGTGGACCTCGCGAGCGTCGCGCCCATCCTTTCGGGCCACGACCTCTCCACCGCGCGCGTCCCGCAGCGCTCCTTCGTCGACGCCTACATGTCCGTCGCGAAGGAAGGCGGCTTCGTCGTCAACGACTCGATGCTCGCCGAGCTCCGCAGCGTCGAGGCCCAGCTCGACCCGGCCGTGCGCGACGCGGCGGCCATCCTCCTCTCCGGCGCCGCCGAGAGCGCGCGCCTGCAGCGCCTCGCGTTCTCGCGCCTCACGCCCGAGCAGCGCGCGTTCCTGCAGTACGAGACGGCCGGTCTCGACGCCCTCTACGGCGCGCCCTCGATGAGCGACGCCGACCTCGCGCGCCTCGAGCGCGCGACGCAGCTCGCGGCCCGCGTCGACCAGGAGAAGCTCGCGCAGAGCGCCGTCGTCGCCGTCATGGCGACCGCGCAGGCGAAGACGATCCTCGAGGGCCGCGACGCGTTCCAGACGCAGTCGGCCGCGACAAAGGTCGCGACGGGCCTGCGCGGCCTGCTCGCGCGCTTCCTGCCCGTGGGCGCCGCGCAGGCGCAGAGCCCGCCGGGCTGCCAGCCGTTCCTCGTCGCCGCCGCGAACTGCGTCGACCAGGACATCCTTCTCCGCCTGACCTACCCGATGTCGGGCTTCCCCTTCCAGGGCATGACGCCCGCCGAGCACCGCGCGTACACGCAGCTCGCGAGCCAGGGGCGCCCCTGGACCTGCGACGAGCGCGAGTGCGTCTGGTACGGCCGCGGCATGGGCGAGGCGAACATCGACATCCTCGTCATCACCGGCACGCAGAGCAAGACGTACACGCCGGACAAGACGATGCGTTTCGTGTGCAACGCCGTCGCGCGCGACGGCCGCTACGAGCCCGGCATGAACTGCCGCTTCGAGGAGGCCTCCCGCTACGGCTCCGCGAACATCCACGTCGACCTTGGCGGCTCGGACATCTACGACATGCCCGTCGCCGTCGTCGGCGTCAACGCGACGCTCCCCGTCGCCATCCACCTCGACCTCGAGGGCTCCGACCGCTACCTCGACCCCACGTCGCAGTACGACGGCCTCAGCCCCCAGGTGCGCGACCTCGGCTTCCTCGCTGGCCACCCCACGCAGGCCTCCGCCCTCTACGGCGGCGTCGCCCTCCTCGTGGACGCCCTCGGCAGCGACTCCTACGAGGCCCCCACGCGCAGCCAGGGCTACGCGCGCTTCGGCTTCGCGCTCCTTGCAGACCTCGGCGGCGAGAACGACATCTACGTCGGCCGCGAGTGGGTGCAGGGCGCCTCGTCCGAGACGTTCTCGCTGGGCTCCGCCATTCTCTTCGACCGCAGCGGCAACGACGACTACACGGCCGCCCTCGGCCAGGGCTACGGCCTCGGCGCCGTCCTTCTCGACGTCGGCGGCGAGGACACGTACACGAACGCCGACGCGCCCTTCGGCGTGCCCGTCGTGCGCCTCCAGGTCCTTCCCGGCGGCGACGTGACGACGCTCGACGAGCGCAACAACGGCCGCGTCTGGGCCGACGGCCCCGGCAGCATCAGCATCGGCCTCGGCATCGACCAGGAGCTCGCGGGCACCTCGGGCTCCGACTCCGACGACTACGCCGACATCATCGAGTTCCTCCTCGGCACCGACCCCGAGGACCCCGACGACAACCCGCAGACGAACCCGTTCGCGCGCGTCCGCGCCATCCTCCTCGACGCCGACGGCGACGGCTACCCCGACTACATCGAGCGCGCGTTCTCCACCGACCCCGAGAACGGCGCCTCCTACCCCGCGGGCTTCCCGCAGCGCGTCGTCGTGCGCATCCCGACGGAGGTCACGAACGCCATCCCCGAGCAGCAGCGCGAGTTCCTCGGCATCCAGGAGGGCGGCATCGACCTCGTGGGCGGCGGCAGCGAGACCACCGGCGCCAACATGACCTCGAGCGACAAGATCATCGACCTGCGCCTCCCGCTCCAGGACGCGGGCACGATCGACTACGCCTGCTCGGGCCAGTTCTACCCGAACGCGACGGCGCCCATGGGTCTCGCGCCGGGCGAGAACATCCTTCTCCCCGTCTTCCACCGCATCGGCTGGACCGACATCAACGAGACCGCCTCCGGCGGCGGGCCCGTCGTCCGCGAGGACGGCTCCCCGTACCAGCGCTGCGTCATGGTGAGCTACGCGACCGACTCACCCGGCAGCGGCAACGGCACCCTCCCGCGCAACACGACGACCGGCGACCAGTACCGCTTCCGCTTCCCCGCGGGCATCCTCGCGGTGGGCGACGTCGTCGACACGAAGTACGTCGCCGACTACTTCGTCGTCATCGACCTCGGCGGCGGCGACCGCTTCGAGAACAGCGCCGGCGGCGCGCTCCTCGTGCAGACGGAGCCCCACGGCGAGTACGCCAACGCCGCGGACGGCAACCGCGTGAACAACACGTTCCTCGCGCCCAGCCTCGTCATCAACGTCGACCCGCGCGAGCTCACGGACGTCGTCGACGCCGGCTCGAGCTCGAACGACCAGTACGTGAACGACACGCGCGACTTCGCGCACGGCGCGTACTTCGGCCTTCTCGTCGACTCGGGCGGCAGCGACCTCTACGTCGCGCGCGACGCGAGCCAGGGCGCGCTCGGCGGCGTCCTCGTCGACCTCGACGGCGCCGACAAGTACGTCGCCGGCCACCTGTCGCAGGGCGCGAGCCTCGCGGCCACCGCCGCCGGCTCCATGCCCGCGGGCAACAACCAGCCGCCCGCGCGCCCGGTGGGCGACCTCCCCCACGGAGGCGCGCTCCCCTCCGAGTCCGTGCAGGGCAGCACGCAGGTGGGCATCCACCGCCGCAGCGTGCCCGGCATCCTTCTCGACGCGGGCGAGGCGCCCGCCGTCGGCAACGGCCCGAAGCAGTTCTTCGACGCGCGCTCCCACAGCCAGGGCTTCGCCCGCGGCTACCCGTCGAACGACATCAACCAGAACCTCATCCGCCGCGCTCCCGCCGCGTACGGCATCCTCGCGAGCCTCGGCAACGTCGCCGAGCAGTTCAACGCGAGCGGCCGCTTCGCGCAGGGCGTCGCCGGCGTCGACGGCGTGGGCATCCTGTTCAACGCCGACGGCTTCGACTCGTACCGCGCCGAGAGCCTCGTGAGCCAGGGCGCCACCATCTCGCAGACGGTGTACACGAACGACCCGCGCCCCAACGTCGCTCCCCACCCCGCGCTGGGCATCCTCGTCGACCTCAACGGCTTCGACGTCTACACGGCCTCCGACCCCGTGAGCCGCACCGGCGGCCCGCGCACGATGGAGCGCCAGGAGCGCACGACCATCCAGCGCGCCGAGTCCTACTCCGAGCGCTCGGAGAGCGTGATGCTCTACACGGACGTCGGCATCCACGTCGACGCCTCGAGCGCCGCCCCGCTCAACGGCCTCATGGGCACCGGCACGAGCGGCCAGGGCGCCGTGGGCCAGGGCCTCGACGCGAGCGAGCGCGAGCCCTTCCACGTCTACATGCCGACCGCGCGCCTCGCCATCGGCAAGAACGGCAGCACGACGTACGACCGCGAGTTCGCCTTCGTCGTCGACCTCGGCGGCAACAACCAGTACAACTTCTCCTCCGCGGGCCTCATCCGCGACGCCATCGCGGCGACGCCGGCGAGCGGCGCGCTCGAGGCGGCGGGCGCGGCGACGTCGCGCTACCGCGGCGAGGTCGGGCTCTTCCCCGTCACGCTCGTCGTCGACGCGGGCCGCGGCAGCTCGAACTACACGACGAACCGCACCTTCGCGCAGGGCGCCGGCCTCTTCGGCATCGGCGTCCTCGTGGACCTCGGCGGCAAGGACACGCTCCTCTCGCGCCCCACCGCGGGCCTCGCCTACGGCAGCTCCTGGGTCTCCCCGACGGCCGACGGCGTCGGCTTCGCGCAGCCCATCATCGACGCGACGATCGGCAGCGACTGGGACGGCATCCCCGTCATCGACATGGAGATGCGCTCCATGAACGACACGCGCTTCACGAAGAGCGGGTGGAAGCTCCGCGTCGCCAACGACGACAAGTCGCTCTACATCGGCATCGAAGGGCGCACCTCCAGCGACACCGAGACGCTGCGCCGGATGGACCGCCTCAACGTCACGATCGACGTCGGCCGCGAGCACCGCGCGTGGCACGAGGGCATCGAGCGCACCGGCATCGACCGCGTGCAGGTCTCCTTCGACCAGAACACCGGCGCGTGCATCGCCCGCGACTGGGGCTGGGACAACGCGACGAAGGGCTACATCCTCGACCCGCTCCAGTCGACGAGCATGCGCGTCGCGTGCCGCTACACGTCCGACGGCGACGTCTACTACGAGATCCGCAAGGACCTCCTCGTGGGCGCCGTCTACGACCCGCACGACGCGGCGTACTGCTACGACGAGACCGTGGGCTTCGGCCGCTCCCTCGACGCGGCGAACCGCACCTGCGCCTTCCCCTCCAACGAGTTCGGCCTCTACGTCGAGTTCGGCGACGCCGGCGCCGGCTACTACGCCGCGCAGGGCAACAGCGCCGTCCCCTCGCTCTTCGCCTGGCCGCCCAACGCCGCGGACAACGACGGCGAGAACAACAACGAGCGCACCGGCACGCTCGAGGACGAGATGCGCCGCTGGGCGGCCTTCCGCCTCGCGCAGCTCGAGAAGGACGCGCTCCCGCCCACGAACATCCTCTCCCCCTCGCTCGCGCAGGGCGTCGGCATCGCCGGCGTCGGCATCGTCGCGATGCTGGGCACCTCCGGCGGCGACACGCGCATGCTCGCGGGCGACATGTCCCAGGGCTTCGGCGCCTACGGCGGCGTGGGCATCGTCCTCGACACCGCCGGCAGCGACACGTACGAGGGCGGCGCGCAGACGTTGGGCGCGGCCACCACGCGCGGCTTCGCGCTCTTCCTCGACACGGACGGCAACGACAACTACCGCCCGCGCAAGGATTCCCTCGGCTGGACCACGGCCAACCCGCTCTCGTACGGCCACGCCTTCTTCCTCGACGGCGCCGGCGACGACGAGTACGCCTGGCTCCCCAGCGAGGCGACGATGCAGGTCGACGCGATGCGCAACCCGCCTCCGAGCGAGACGAACGCGCAGCTCGCCCAGCGCGGCAACAACCTGGTCTGGTCGCAGGGCTCCCCCAGCGAGGGCGCCCCCGGTCCGGGCATCGGCGTCGACTTCCGCATCATGGACGCGTGGCGCCAGACGGTCGTCGCGTCCTCGCTGCGCCCGCTCTACGGCGAGAACCGCACGGCGCTCCTCATCACCGAGTACGAGGGCGGCGACACCGGCCCCTGGAAGAACGGCTGCACCGACCGCCTCGTCACCGCCGAGTCCGGCGTCGGCAGCGGCGCCGTCCCCGACTTCCGCGTGAGCGGCACCGTCTGCTTCGTCGCGGCCGTCGAGCTGTGGGAGGGCAACGCCTACACCAACGCCCGCGCCGTCGGCAACGCCGTCAACAACCAGGCCGTGAAGGACCTCCTCACGTCGAACACGCAGAACATGACCGTCGGCGGCCGCCTCAACGTGAGCTCCGTCGAGTTCTTCATCGACCGCGTGCGCGTCGCGAGCACCCAGAGCAAGGTCGCGATCAACCACACGGCCTCGCGCTGGGCCGCGCCCGTGGACCTCTCGAACTTCAGCGACGGCGTCGCGCGCGCGAAGGCGCTCCCGCTCTTCGTGGCGACGCTCGACCAGGGCTTCGGCGTGTACCTGATGCACGACGACGTCTCGAACTCGTTCGACGAGACGATGACCCGCGCCGTCCGCACGCTCCTCATCGACAACCCGCCGCGCCCCAAGGTCGGCCTCGAGCCCGCCTTCACCGGCGCCGCGAACGCGACGTACTCGAAGCACGCCGTCGGCACGCAGCAGAACCTGTACGTGAACTACAGCGTCGACCGCGACGTCGGCGAGGACGGCTACGCGCAGGCCAACGGCTGGCGCCCCCACCGCAACTTCACGCACCTCCCCTGCGAAGGCGTGCCCCCGAGCGACGCGCAGGGCGTCCGCCTCTGCAACATCCTGCCGTTCTACCTTGGCGCCCGCGGCGACACGCTCACGACGAACCCCGGCACGGACCCCGCGCCGCGCACGTTCGTCACCGAGTCGTTCGACGGCGAGGTCTTCTCGGCGATGACGCACGACCTCGAGCGCCCGCTCACCATCTACGGGAAGGAGAGCTTCAAGCTCACCATCCCGTCGCGCGTCTCGCTCCTGCCGAACTCCAACTACACGACGGAGGTCCAGGTCCGCGTCTACAACGGCAACCAGTACGTCCGCCTCGGCGGCGACCCCTGGAAGCTCGGCTACGCGCGCGAGGAGGCCCCCAAGGCCGTCCCCTCGCCCGACGAGGCGGACGACGTCGCCCGCGTCCTCGGCCCCATCTTCGGCTCCGCGCAGCAGCGCTTCAACACCGTGCTCGACACGGCGGAGCAGCAGGCGCAGAACCTCCGCGGCAACGCGCTGCGCACGCAGACGAACGCGATCTTCACGACGCTCTGCAGCACGGACTCGCCGCAGTGCCGCATCGTCACGGGCAACCCCATCGCCTCCGGCGCCTTCGAGGTCTGCCGGTCCGAGGCGCCCGGGAACTTCCCGCTGCGCCCGGTGCTCGGCGGCCCCGTCTGGACCGCGCGCATGGCCGTCGACAGCCTCGGCCAGTCGGCGGCGCAGCGCAACGTCATCTGCCAGCCGTACTACAACGACGTGAACCTCACGGCCGACACCGTCGGCCCCATCCCCGCCGCCATCACCACGGCCGTGAGCGACGCGGCGCTGACGATCCTCGACGGCGTGAACGACGCCCTCGACGACACCGGCCTCCAGAACCTCGAGGAGGACCGCGAGCGCGTCGACGGCATCAAGTTCAACCACATCTGGTTCGACGTCAACAACAGCTTCGACACGTCGGCGCTCACGAACGCGTGCAACGCGAACGGCTGCATCCGCGTCGACGGCGACGGCAACGTCGTCCTTCCGCGCGGCATGCGCCTCGCGCTCGAGTTCGGCCTCGTCACCGGCAGCGGCTGCCCCGTCGGCCTCTGCGAGGCGTACGGCGGCATCTTCCGCGCGGTCAACGCGAGCACGATCGGCGTGCTCGACGACGCGAACGAGAGCGTCACGCAGGTGGACCTCTACAACCCCGGCTGCAGCGCGGCCGCGCCCAGCACGCCCGCGTGCTTCCCGTCGTGGCGCAACCGCGGCGACCTCATCCACACGGGCGTCGAAGAGCGCCTGAACGACGAGTACGAGGGCCGCCGCATCGCCGCCGCCGCGCAGACGGCGGGCGTCCCCGCGTCCATCTTCTGGGTGCGCGCGGGCTCGGCGCTCGACCAGCCCCGCCTCGAGATCCGCGTCCCCGCGGAGCCCTCGACGGCCGTGGACGTCACGATCGACAACATCGCCACGGGCGAGACCGTCGACTCCCTCGTCTCGAACGCCCGCCTCGTCGGCGACCTCCCCGGCACGCCCACGCGCAACGGCGGAGAGGACAACGCCACCTACTGGGCGAGCGCGCTCGAGCGGCCGCACGTGAACTGGACCGTCACGAAGACCGCGCCGCGCTGGTCGCAGGCCACGGCCGTCTACTCGGGCGCCGACCTGCCCGACGGCATCTACCACGTGAGCGTCACCGCCCGCGACGTGCGCGACCAGTCGACGACGACGCGCGAGACGCTCCTCGTCGACAGCACCGCGCCCGTCACGATCGTCACGACCGACGCGTTCACCGGCAAGGCGACGCTCGAAGGCTCGAGCATCCCCGTCCGCTGGTCCGTCTTCGAGTCCGGCTCGGGCCTGCGCGAGGTCTTCCTCTACGCCCGCAACGGCACGGAGGGCCAGTGGTACCTCGTGGGCTCCTTCCCGCCCGGCGTCCGCCAGCACCTGCACTCGAAGTCCGCCGGCGTCATGGAGTACTCCTTCATGACCGTCGGCGTGGACCGCGCCGGCAACGTCGAGGCGGCGCCCAGCTCCGCCGACGAGCCCATCCTCACTCTGCAGGCCGCCCGCACGCTCGCGTTCGCGAACAAGCTCGCGCTCGGCGACGGCGTCGGCTTCCGCCGCATCCTCGTGGACGAAGGCGACCCGCGCTTCACGTCGCTCAGCCTCACCGGCGGGCGCGTCGTGAGCTACCAGGGCTCCGACTTCACGTTCGTGCGCGCGGGCGCTCCCGTCCGCTTCGAGATCTGCGCGCTCGACGCCGAGACGCAGATCGGCCTCGTCAACCTCTCGCTCGACCACGTCGACCCCGTGAGCGGCTCGCTCAAGAGCGTGACCTTCACGGCGCGCGACGAGGGCCCCTGCGGCGAGAGCGGCCGCCTCTTCGTCAACAGCACGTGGAGCGACGTGAACACGGACAAGGCGCGCTTCCCCGAGGGCGTCTGGACGGCGCTGTTCCAGGTCTTCGACCTCGCCGGCAACCGCATCCGCGTCCCCGCGGGCAACCTCATCCTCGACCACGCCTCGCCCAACGTCACCGTCATGCCGCCCGTCCTCCCGACGGGCCAGAGCGCGGTGAAGCCGGGCGACGTCGTGAAGATCCGCATCATCGCGCAGGACCCCTTCGGCGTCGACGAGGGCGGCATCCGCGTCGACGCGTCGAAGTTCGCGAAGAACGCCACCGAGCTGCGCACGAAGGCCGTGCGCGTGAACGGCGTCATCTACCAGGAGGCGCAGTTCACGGTCGACCTCCCGAACCTCCAGAACGGCGTCTTCGACGTCGTCGTGACCGTCCCCGACCTCGCCGGCAACGCGACGGTCGTGAAGTCGCCCATCGCGGTGGACTTCCGGCCCTTCGAGTTCGTGCCGGGCACGCTGCGCGTGTCGAACGTGACGCACAACGCGCTCACGCTCCACTGGCGCACGAACGAGCCCACCTCGGCCCTCGCCAAGTTCGGCACGACGAGCGTCGCGCTCAACGGCCGCACGCCGCAGGACATGAACCTCAGCACGGAGCACGCGCTCCGCGTCGAGGGCCTGCAGCCGCACACGCACTACTACCTCCGCGCGGTCGCCGTCTCGGCGGGCGGCTTCACGAAGGAGAGCGAGATCATCGAGGTCGACACGGCCTCCGCGCTCTTCCTCGAGCCCGTCTCGCCCGTCTCCGGCAGCAGTGTCAGCGGCCTCGTCGCGGTCAAGTTCCGCGGCGGGCTGTTCAACAGCTCCGACTTCGTGAGCTACACGCTCGAGGTCCGCGACGGCGCCAACGCGTCGAAGCCGTGGACCTTCCTCACGACGGCCACGCGCCAGGGCGACACCCACGAGCTCACGTGGAACAGCACGCGCTTCCTCGACGGCACCACCTACCAGCTCCGCCTCACCGCGGTGCACGGCGTGGGCGCCGCGGCGGACCGCGCGAGCGTCGTCATCGACCGCATCACGAGCGACAACACGCCGCCCAGCGTCCTCGTCCTCTCGCCGCTCCTTGCGACGAACGACACGACGCCGCGCCTTGTCGCCGAGGCGAGCGACGCGCTCAGCGGCCTCGTCGGCCAGGGGGCGCAGCTCTACCTCGACGGCGAGCGCATCGGCGAGCTCACGACCGAGCCGCTGCAGCAGGGCCGCGTGCGCCTCTCGCACAGCTTCGAGACGCCGCTCGCGCAGGGCATGCGCGTCTTCGAGCTGCGCGTCCCCGACCTCGCGGGCAACGTCGCGCGCGAGACGTGGCGCGTCGCCATCGACGGCGAGGCGCCCAACGTGACGATCAACCCGACGCGCTTCGCGCCCGGCACGGCCGCGGCCAAGCGCGACGGCACCGTCACGCTGAACCTCACCATGACGGACCTCAGCGGCGTCTCCCTCGCCGCTGCGGACACGACGCGCCTGAACCCGCGCGTGAACGAGACGCGCCTCGTCAAGCTCGTCGGCACCGACACGTGGCAGGGCACCGTCGTCGTCACGGCGAGCGACGCCTCCGCCATGATCGACGTGCCCGTCCGCGTCGTCGACCTCGCCGGCAACGAGCGCACCGTCACGGTGCCCGTGCCGCTCGACAACGTCGCGCCGCAGGTCGCGGCGACGAGCATCGTCGAGGTCCGCCACCGCCTCGCGGTGATCGACGTGCCCGCCAACGAGCCCATCCTCGTGAACGGCACGGCGACGGCACCCGGCTCCCCGCCGGTGAGCGCGGCGACGACCTCCGCGTCCTCGACGGCGCGCCTGGCCTTCGACGGCCTGCTGCCCAGCCGCACGTACCAGTACAAGCTCACGGCCGTGGACCGCGCGGGCAACCCCGTCGACCTCGCCGGCAGCTTCGCGACGCAGCAGGACACGGTCGCGCCCTCGGGTGTCGGCCAGCTCTCCGTGCTCGACCTCCTCAACGGCACCCTCCGGATCACGTGGGCGCCGGCGACGGACGACGTGCTCGTGTCGCACTACCGCGTGTACCGCAGCGAGGACGGCGTGACCTTCACCGTCCACGCGGAGACGCCCGTCCCCCTCTTCGAGGACTCGGGTCTCCCGTACGAGAAGCCTTACGTCTACAAGGTCGCGGCCGTCGACCACGGAGCGAACGAGGGCGAGGCGTCCCCGTCGCTGCGCGCGGCTGCCACCGCGGCCCCCCAGCTCACCGCCGGAACCGTCACTCCGACGGTGGGCACCACCTCCACGGTGTTCCGCTACACCGTGACCTACCTCAGCCCTGGCGGAGTGACGCCCGCCTACGTCCGCATCATCCTCAACGGAGTCCCGCAGAACATGACCCTGCAGAGCGGCACCGCCAGCACCGGCGCTGTCTACGTCTACGAGACCCGCCTCGCGCCCCACACGCGCGACGCGCCCCACACCTACGCCTACGAGGCGTCCGACGGCCGCTACACCGTCCGCCTCCCCGACGCGGGCGACGTGATGCGCGGCCCGCTCGTGAGCGGCGATCCGTTCGCCGACGGCGACCTGTCCGGCCTCGCGGCCTTCGCGCAGCGCGTGCCGCTGGGCGGCGTCGCGGGCGTCGCGCTCGCGATGATCGCGGCGGTGGGTCTCGCGGCCCTGCTCCGCCGCAAGAAGGAGGGATCCCAGTGAACCCCAAGGCGATGGCGGTGGCGTTCACCGCGCTCATGCTCGCGTCGACGATGCCGGCCGGCGAAGCGCGCCACATCGACCCGCTCGTTCCCGACGTGCCCATCCTCCCCCGCGTCTACGCGACGCAGGACTGCATCCCCGTGGGCGTCGACGCGACGATCCTCGCGCGCGTCAACCAGGCGCTCGCGGGCGACCCGGCGTTCTACCAGGACGACCTCGGCGTCCCGTCGCTCTGCGTCAACGGCCCCGTCGCGGAGTACCAGCAGTTCGTGAACGACGCGAACGCGCTCCTCGAGCACGTGCGCAGCGTCTCGCGCGAGATCCAGCGCCAGGTCAACTGGCGCCTCGAGGGCACGCTCCCCGAGTCGAGCTACCCCAACGACCTCGTCGAGCCCCGCACCGTCCTCCTCAACGACTCCTTCGACGGCTACCGCACCGGCGGCTTCGGCGACTGGAACGTCATCAGCCAGCGCGGCGAGGACGCCCTCTGGAGCATTGAGACCATCGCCGACCCGAACGGCACCGTCCACGCGTACCGCTTCGGCGGCGACGCGGGCTACGAGCGCGGCGCGCACCAGTGGCTCGTCTCGCCCGAGATCGACCTCACCGCCCTCAAGGGCAACCGGACCGCGGTGCGCGACCTCGCGTACCTGCGCGAGACGGCGCGCGAGCACCTGCGCTACATGTGCAACACGTACCGCGGCGGCAACGCGCCCCAGAGCTACGGCTCGGGCGACTACGTCTTCCTCTGCGGCGAGAGCGGCAGCATCTCCGAGAACTCGCCGACGCAGGGCGCGCCCATCGACGTCACGCTCCCGCGCCTCCACGCGGTCGTCGAGGCCTACGAGATGGCCTTCGACGACGCCATCTACACGCTGCCCGTGATGCAGCACGGCGCCCACCTCGACCTCACCTACCGCCTCAACATGGCGCCTGGCGAGGACGGCGTGCGCATGTGGATCTACACCGGCGACCGCGCCCCGGACCGCCGCGCGCTGTTCAACGACACGCTTCTCCGCTTCGAGGCCAGCCGCAACTGCGCCTACCACCAGCAGACGGCCGCGAACGTCATCCCGCAGCAGTACGACGACATCGGCGGCATCCTCAGCACGAACCAGCCCACCTACGAGCTCACCTGCCCGCCCACGCAGCAGGGCGGCGACATCGTGCGCGACCAGGAGGCCTACGACAACTTCCCCACGAACCGCGAGCGCCGCGGTGGCCTCCTCGTGCCCCTCGAGCCCGGCAAGGACGAGGGCATGTCGGCCACCCGCGCCTTCGCGAGCACGCCCGGCGGCGGCGACGTGTTCAACCGCGTCGCGTTCACCGGCGACGTCGCCGAGTGGCTCACCGCCCGCGTCAACCTCACCGACTGGATGGGCGACCGCGTCTGGATCCTCTTCGAGGTCAAGACGCTCCCCAACGAGCGCGGCGACGACATCTTCAGCGACACGAGCCGCTTCCCGCGCCAGAAGGACTTCGGCTTCCAGCTCGCGCACGTCCGCGTCGAAGGCGACGGCTACCACCGCAACTTCCGCCTGAAGGACACGGCCGCGACCTACGTCTACCAGATCCCGGGCAACGACTTCAACGACGACACGCGCACGCGCACGACGACGCCGCCGGGGAACGCGCCCATCCTCACGTGGGTCCACAACGCCGGCGACTACACCGAGAACGGCACCGTCACCATCAGCGTCCGCGCCAAGTCGAACGCGACGAGCGCCTCCTTCGAGACGCTGGGCACCGTCCGCCGCAACGTCACGCTCGAGCCCGACCAGGTCCTCACGCTCGCCGTGCCCTGGGGCGAGGTCCTCACGGCGAACCACCAGACGCTGCGCGAAGGGTGGCTCTACGAGGTCAGCGCCTCGCTCACGGAGCGCATCAACGGCACGGGCACCCTCCCCCAGCAGGTGGAGAACCTCAGCCGCACGCCCCCCATCCTCGACCCGAACGCGACGCGCGTGATGCCGGCGAACGCCGCCTCCATCCCGCAGCTGAACGCGGGCAACCTCAGCCTCGTGCAGAACGTGCGCGCCGCGACCATCCGCGACGTGACGCTCCTGCGCGCGGACCGCACGAGCGGCAACCCCCTCCAGCTCTGCCGCGCGCCGCTCCCGCTCGACCTGCGCTGCGACGAGCACTACGCGGGCCCGAAGGGCGAGCCGCGCTCCGTCCTCGTCGGCGTGCGCAACGACGGCAACACGCCGCAGAACATCACGCTCGACCTCTCCGCCTACCTCGACGGCGTCGGCAAGCCCGACATCATCATGGACGACGCGCAGAAGATCGCGCGCGACGTGCTCCCCGGCGAGGTCCGCGCCGTGACGTGGACCGTCATCGCGTCGCAGCCTGGCGCCTACGACCTCGTCATCACGCCCGTCCCCGAGGTCCCCGCGGGCGTCGCGCCGCCGCCGGTGAAGCCCGCCGAGCGCAAGCTCTACGTCCAGCGCTCCACGGGCCTTCTCTGCCTCGACTCGATCGTCGAGCGCGAGTGCGGCCCCACGTTCAACGGCGACCTCGAGGCCGCCCTCCGCGGGCAGAACATCACCGCCGCGACGATCACGCCCCTGGGCGCCCTCTACGTCGCGACGGAGGTGCGCGAGGCGGAGAGCGAGGTCCACAGCGGCCTCCTCGCCGTGCGCGACCCGGTCGGCACGTGGCAGGTCCTCGCGAACCTCAGCGGCACCGTCCTCAACGAGACGTTCCAGGCGCCGCGCGACGGCTTCGGCTGGGGCGCCATCCGCAGCATCAGCGTCGCCCCCAACGGCACGGTCTTCCTTGTCGGCGACAACGACACCGCGCTCCGCTACACGCCCGGCGCCACCGGCACCGGCCTCTCGCGCATCGCCGTCAACGGCACGATGGAGACGCGCCTCAACGCCTCCGCGTGGTACAAGGACACGCTCCTTGTCGTCGGCGCGAACGGCTTCATCGGCACGCTCGTGAACGACACGCTCGAGCCGTTCAACGTCACGAACACGTCGTACGAGAAGAACGACCTGGGCCAGAACGTCACCGTCCAGCGCCGCTACGCGGGTAACTTCACGTCCCTCGTCGTCGCGCCCACCGGACAGGCCGTCGTCGCCGGCGAACGCGGCGTGATCCTGCGCCACGACGCCGCCCGCCCCGTCACGACCGGCTGGAGCGAGGCGCGCGCCGCCGGCACGCCCTCGCGCATCGTCTCCGACGCGCTGGGCAACCGCACCATCCACACGCTCGGCGTCCACGGCGACCGCGTCGTCGCCGGCGGCCTCGAGCTCCTCTGGGCCTCCGCCGCGAACGGCACGAACGGCTGGACCGCGATGGCGATGCCCGTCCCCGTCCCCGAGACGACGCCGCGCAACTTCACGAGCCTCGCGGGCGGCCGCGACGGGCGCCTCTACGCGCTCTACGGCAACAACGTCGCCGCCTGCAGCTCCTGCTACGGCGCGACCGCCGACTGGGCCAACTTCCTCCCCGTCCGCCCCACCGTCACGACGAGCGGCCCCCTCCACGCGGCGCAGCCCGCGATCCTCCTCGCCGGCAACGCGACGACCCTCCTCCTTGGCGAGGCGGGCATGGTGCTCGAGCTCGTCGTGAGCGGGCTCCCGACGAGCCTTCTCGACTGGAGCGTCGTCGACCCGCTCGCGCCCCGCGACGGCGGCGTCCTCCAGACGCGCCGCCCCGCCAGCAACACGGCCTACCACGACATGGCGGGCCGCACCGCCGCGAACCAGGCGCGCACGGTCCTTCTCGTCCCCGACGACGGCGGCCGCGACGCCGCGCAGCGCGCGACGAAGTTCCGCCTGTTCCTCAACCACAGCCTCAACTGGAGCGGTCCGAACAAGGGCCTCGAGATCCGCCTCGTCTACCGCCCCTACCCCGCCATCGTCCAGGAAGCGGGCGGAGCCACCATCAACACGTGCGCCCCCGACGCCGTGCCCGCCGTCCGCGGCGTGAGCACGGGCGCCGTCTGCAAGCAGGAGCTCCTGCGCTACGTCGTCGGCAACTTCAGCAACCCCGCGCGCTTCGGCGCCGGGTGGCGCCACGACGTCTGGTCCGACCTCCCGGT
>DASRYU010000097.1:0-2947 GCA_035687045.1 Thermoplasmatota archaeon
GGCGGAGGCGAGGCCGATGAAGACGATGCCCGCGATGAGGATCTCGGGCGCGACGTTGAGCGCGTCAAGACCGGGGAGCGTGAAGCCGCGCTCGGGCTCGAGGGGCACGAGCACCTGCGCGTTCGCGGAGCCGGCGTTGCAGACGGTGCCCGGGCACGGCAGGCCTTGCGATTGGCAGACGCCCGTCGCGGCGATGCGGAGCGTCATGTCGGTCGTGGCGCTCGAGGTGGCGGTGACGGTGAAGGTGAACGTGCCGGTCTGGCCGCCGGCGATGGTGGCGGGCGGGGGCGCCGCCACCTGCCATCCGGGAGCGGACGCTTCGGCGGCCACCGTGACGTCGACGGCGACCTGGTTCGCATTGCGCACCTCGACGCGCACCTGCGCCTGGCCCCCCGGCGGCACGGGGTCGGGCACGGCAGGCTGGTTCGGGATGTCGATGGGCGCGCAGGCCGGGTTCGTCACCTGGGCGTGCGCGGCGGGCAGCGCGAAGGCGGCGAGGGCGAGGAGGACGGCGAGCGCGGCGACCCTCATGTCGGAGCCGGCCACGACCGAGGCCGGGTTTGAAGCTTGCTTCACGTGCCCGTCACGTGCGCGTGGAGCGTCGCGCTCGCCGCTTCGGCGCCGCGGGCTCCCGTGAGGCGCAGCGTGATGGCGAGGTCGGTCCCCGGCTGCGCGAGCGGGGGCGCCTTGAGGATGGCCCAGAGCTTCTTCTCCTCCCCCGGCTCGAGCTCGAGGTCGACGAGCGCGAGGTGGATCGACCACCCTTCGGGCAGCCCCTCCGCGGAGAGGCGCAGCCGCTGCGGTTTCCCTCGCCTGTTCTCGACGACGAAGGTGAACTTGACGCTGTGGCCGGGCGCGACGTCGCGGTCCGCGCCCAGCGGGAGGATGGCCGTGCTGCGGCGCAGGCGCCTCACGCCGAGGATGATGACGCCGCCCGCGAGGAGCGCGAACGCGCCCAGCACGAGCGGCCAGGGCGCCTCGAAGGGGCGCAGCGCGACGCCGACGACCTCGGCGGCCGACGCGCTCGTCTGGATGTCGCCGCTTGTGCACACGAAGGTGACGAGGACGGTGACGTTGCCTTCGCTCGCGCCGCTTCCGCGGTTGGGCGCCGTGAGCGCGAGCGGCGTGAGCGAGAAGTTGCGCGGCCCCAGCGTCAGCTCGCGCTGCGCGGGGATGGCGGTCCAGCCGGCGGGCGCGGTCGTCGTGATGGTGGCGCGGACGCTGTCGACGGGCGCGCGGTTCGGGTTCTCGATGACCATGAGGAGGCTGCGGGAGGAGCCGGGGTCGAAGTGCACGGGCGGCCGCTCGACGGAGAGGATGGGCGCGCGGCACGCCTCGGGCTGGAGCGTCGGCTGCGCGTAC
This sequence comes from Thermoplasmatota archaeon, assembly GCA_035687045.1. GTDB lineage: Archaea > Thermoplasmatota > SW-10-69-26 > JACQPN01 > JAJPHT01 > JAJPHT01. The sequence goes on from DASRYU010000097.1 coordinate 1,363, forward strand.
GCCGGCCCCGCGAGGAGCGCGAGGGCGACTGCCGCGAGCCACGCGTGGCGCACGCGCGGGCCAGCCCGGCGGCGGGGCTTCAGCCTTGCCTTCCGGTGAGCGGATGCGAGACCTCCGGCGCGCCCCGGAGAACCCTCAAATGGCGGACGGCACGTGGGCTGCGCGTGAGCGCGCCCGCGCCGGCGGAGACCATCGTGCACCCGCGCATCGCGCCGGGCGCCGTGGCGCGGCGCGACTACCAGGTGGCCATCGCGCACGAGGCGGCGAAGCGCAACACGCTCGTCATCCTGCCCACCGGCATGGGCAAGACCGTCGTCGCGCTCCTCGTGCTCGCCGAGCGTCTGGACGAGGCGCCGGGGAAGGTCCTGCTCCTCGCTCCGACGAAGCCGCTCGTCGAGCAGCACGCGGCCTTCTTCTCCTCGACCCTGCGCGACGCGAAGGTCGAGTCGTTCACCGGCGAGACGCCGCCCGAGGAGCGCGAGCTCGCCTACCGCAAGGCGGACATGATCTGCAGCACGCCGCAGGTCATCCAGAACGACATCGTGTCCGGCCGGTTCGACCTCAAGGACGTGACGCTCCTCATGTTCGACGAGGCGCACCGCGCGGTCGGGAACTACCCGTACGTCTTCATCGCGGACGCGTACCGGCGCGCCCGCATGGGCGGCCGCGTCCTCGCGATGACCGCGAGCCCCGGGGCGAACGCGGAGAAGATCCGCGGCATCTGCGAGAACCTCGGCATCGCGGGCGTCGAGGTGCGCACGGAGGCGGACGCGGACACCGCGCCCTACGTGCAGGACACGGACGTCGAGTGGAAGACGGTCGCCGTGCCCGAGTCGCTGCGCCAGGCGGCGGCGCTCCTGCGCGCGATGCACGACGAGGCCGTGAACGCGCTCCGTCTCGCCGGCGCGCTCCCGCCGAACATCCGCTTCGTCAACCGCAAGGCGCTCCTCGACGCGGGGCGCATGCTGCAGGCGCGCGTGCGAAGCGGCGAGCAGGACGGCTCGCTCTTCAAGGCGCTCTCGGCGCAGGCGGCGGCGCTGAAGCTCGGGCACGCCGTCGAGCTTGTGGAGACGCAGGGTGTCGGCGCGCTGCAGCAGTACTTCGAGCGCCTCGCCACCGACGAGAGCAAGGCCGCGAAGAGCATCCTGGCCGACCCGCGCGTGCTCGAGGTGAAGCGCCTCGTCTCGGAGAGCCGCTCCGACCACCCGAAGCTCCGGCAGGTGGCCATCCTCCTGCGCCAGCAGCTCAAGGAGAAGCCCGACGCGCGCATCCTCGTCTTCACGAACTTCCGGGACACGGCGGAGGTCCTCGTGGAGGCGCTCCAGCAGGTCGACGGCGTGCGCCCCGCGCGCTTCGTGGGGCAAGCGTCGCGCTCGGAGACGGACCGCGGCATGTCGCAGAAGAAGCAGGTCGAGATGATCGAGCGGTTCAAGGACGGCACGCACAACGTGCTGGTCGCCACCTCCGTCGCGGAGGAGGGGCTCGACATCCCGCAGGTCGACCTCGTCATCTTCTACGAGCCGGTCCCGAGCGAGATCCGCGCCATCCAGCGCCGCGGCCGCACGGGGCGCCGGCGCGCGGGGCG
>DASRYU010000098.1:0-14959 GCA_035687045.1 Thermoplasmatota archaeon
GTGTAGGACGAGGGCGAGGCGGGCGCTCCCTTTGCTCTCTGCCGGGCCGCGCCGCTTCGCGGAAAGACCCGAGGACCCGAGGACCCGAGGACCCAGGGACCGAGGTGGACTCCGCGCATCCTCCGCGCGCTCCGCGTCCTCCGCGGTGAGCCGGCACCCGCAGCCGCCACCCGGCACCAGGAACTCGGAACCAGGAACTCGGAACCAGGAACCCGGCACTACTTCAGCGCGAGCTCCTTGAACGCCTGCAGGCGCCGCTCCGCCGCTTCGCGCGCGTCGCGCTCCGCGTCGAGCGCCTGGTGCGTCGCCATGAGCGCGGCCTCGGCCTGCTGGAGGCGCGCCTCGAGGTCGGCGATGTTCGACGCGAACGTCTCGCTCGCCTTGTCCAGCTCGCGCGCGAGCGCCTCGCCGAGGTCGTAGCGCAGCTGCTGCGCGAGGGCGGCGCTCACGGATTGGCCCGGCACGCCCGCGGGGGCGGGCGGGGCGATGACCTCCTCCGCCTCGATGGCGAAGGTGGTGGCGGCGCCCCCCTTGCCGACGTCGGGGATGCTGTTGAGAAGGTCTTCCGGGATGGGGTCGTCGTTCGCCCGAGACGATGCGCGTGGCATGCCCAACACTCCAGGCATGTGGCTCTGCGAGAGGGGGTATTTGGACGCTCCGTCGGCGAGGCGCGGGCCCCTATCGCTTGGGGCGCCCCTGGGCGAGCTGGCGCACGCGCTCGTAGCAGAGGATGGCGGTGGCGACGCTCACGTTGAGCGAGGTGACGCTCCCCTTGAGCGGGATCTTCACCGCGAAGTCGCAGTGCTTGGCGACGGGGCGCGAGACGCCGGAGCCTTCGGAGCCCATCACGAGCGCGAGCGCCCCGGTGAGGTTCTCCTCGTAGTGATAGCGGCCCGCGTCGGCCTCGGCCATGCCGACCCACACCTCCGCGCGCTTGAGCGCGAGGACGGCCTCGGTGAGGTTCCCGACCTCGACGATGGGGACGTGCTCCGCGGCGCCGGCGCTCGCCTTCGCGACGGTGGGCGTGACGCCGGTCGCGCCGCGCGAGGGGATGACGACGCCGTGCGCGCCCGCGCCGTCGGCGACGCGGAGGATGGCGCCGAGGTTGTGCGGGTCCTCGACGCCGTCGAGAAGGAGGAGGAACGGCGGCTCGTTGCGCGAGCGCGCGATGGCGAGCAGGTCGTCGAGCGAGTACGACTCGTGCTCCGTGCAGAAGGCGACGACGCCCTGGTGCGCGACGCCCCCGGCGTGCCGCTCGATCATGCCCAGGGGCACGCGGTGGGGCGTGACGCCGGCGGCCTGGGCCTGGGCGAGGACCGTGCGGAGCGCCTTGTCCGGGGTGGCGCTCTCGCTCACGAGGAGGCGCTCGACGCGCCCGGCCTTGAGCGCCTCGATGACGGGGTTGCGCCCTGCGACGACGCGCATGTCAGGCGCGCATGCAGGCCCTGGCGGAAGAAGGCAACGCGCTAGGTGGGCACGGGCGCGGGCACGGGGGCGACGGCCGCCTGCGGCACGAACACGACGAAGTAGAGGCCGCCGTCGCGCGCGACGAGGGCGCTCGTGTCGGCGGCGCGCGTCGCGGCCGCTTCGCGCGCGAGCGCGTCCGGGTCGCGGACGCGCGGCTCGTGCGCGAGGACGCTGCCGGACAGGGTGGAGACGATGACGCCCGCGGCCGTGGGCATCACGGAGCGGCAGAGGTGGAGAAGCTCGCGTCGCTGCGTGTCGCTGTGCATGGCATCCCGCGGGGCGCTCGGCGACGAGGACGCTTAACGTGCGCGGTCCGCGCGCGTGACAACGAGGCGGGGGCGGGTGGAGCGCCCCCGCGGAGAAGAGGCTACTGGCCGGAGCCGACGAGGCGGCACTCGCGCGTGAGGGACGGGAGGTCCTCGGGCGCGAGGCCGAGGCCGGCGAAGGCCTCGTGGAAGCCGAAGGGGTCGGTCAGGCGCTGGGTCAGTCGGAGCAGGGGGGAGGCGCTCATCGAGCATGGTGGTACCTTTTGGAGGATAAAGGTTTGTCCTCCTTACAGGAAGACAAAGCCTCCTTCATACCGTGCCGCGTTCCAAGGGGGCACAACAACGCTTAAAGTGGCCTCGGGCGAGCCTCGACGTGGTGTTGCCGGCCCGCCCAGCGGTCGCATTGGCCCTGCTCGTGGCGCTTCTCGCGCCCGTGGCGATGGGGCAGACGGAGGTGCCGCAGCCTTCGCCCCAGACGCCGCAGCAGTTCCAGTGCCAGCCCCCGATGGAGACGTGCCTCCCGGACCTTGTGGCGACGAACCCGCAGGCGCACGAGTCGGACGAGCGCTTCCCCGTCAAACCCTGCGCGGACTTCGTGAACCTCGGCGACGCTCCGACCGCCACGCCGTTCCGCTACCTCCTGCTCCTCGACAACGTCCCCGTGGCGGAGGAGCAGGCGACCGGCGCATACCGCACCGGCGAGGGCGGCACCGTGTGCTGGGGCGAGTTCCACCTCTCCGCCGGCCGCCACACGATGGAGGTGCGCGTCGACTCCGGCGACGACGTCGTGGAGTCGAACGAGCGGAACAACGCGCGCCTCATCTCGTTCCAGGTGCGCCCGGAGCCCAAGGTCGACCTCCGGCTCTCGCGGCTCTGGGTGACGCCGACGGAGGGCGGCGTCGGCATGAACCAGATCTTCTACGTGAACGTCTCGAACGTCGGGAACGCGCCCTCGCCCCTCACGCTCGTGACGCTCGAGGACGACCACGGCCTCCTCGCCAACTGGACCATGCCGCCGCTGCGGCCGGGCCAGTGGTGGCTCGCCGCGCACGCGACGCGGCCGGAATACCGCCCGGTGGGCACGTTCGTCGCTCGCGCGGTCGTCGACCCGCTCAACAACCTCTCGGAGATGAGCGAGGACAACAACGAGGCGCTCGTCGAGTACACCGTCCTTGACCACCCCGCCCCCGACTACGAGATCTCGAACGTCACGGTGAGCGGCAACCGCACGGAGATGCGCGGCGTCCGCGTCGACGTCTACGTGAAGAACGTGGGCGACCGCGGCGTCGAAGGGACGATGGTGCGGCTCGTCAACGCCACGAACGAGACCGTCGGCACGGGCTACACGCGCAGCATCATCTGGCCGGGTGAGCGCGGGCTCGTGCAGTTCTTCCTCGTCCTGCGCGCGGGCGTGCACGAGCTGCGCGCCATCGCGGACTACACGAACATCGTCGTCGAGCGCGACGAGACGAACAACGAGCACGCGTTCACCATCGAGATCCAGCCCGCTCCGCTCCTCGCGGACCTTCCGAACCTCGTCGTGCAACGCGTCTACGCGATGCCGGAGGACCCGCGCCCCGGGGAGGCCGTCTCCGTCGGCGCGCTCATCCACAACGTCGGCACGAACCGCTCGAACGCGACGCGCGTCAACTTCCTCGTGAACGACGAGGTCATCGCCTCCGCGAGCGTCCCCGCCCTGCGCCCCGACTCCTACTACTCCGCCTACGTTCCGTGGGTCGCGGCGAACGCCGGCTCGTACACCATCGTCGCCGTCGTCGACCAGGCCGACACCGTGCGCGAGCTCGACGAGATGGACAACGCGCTCGCGCTCGACTTCCTCGTGACGACGCAGCGCGCGCCGCCCGCGACGGCGCCGACACCCCCGACGTCCCCGCCCCCCATCACGGGTCCGGACCCGACGCCGACGACGCCGACACCGAGCACGCCCACGACGCCCACGCCGAACCTGCCGCGCGACACGGCCTCTCGCGTCATCCCCGGCGAGCTCGTCATCGCCACGAGCCCCGCCCCTGGCGGCGCGCGCGGCGTCTTCTCCATCTCGCTGCGCAACCCGACGATCGAGCGCGTGGGCCTGCTCACGGTCGCGTTCAAGATCGACGGGAAGGCGCACAAGGAGGTGCTCGTGAACGGCATCCCCGGCGCCGGCATCGTGGCCGCCTCGACCGGCGAGGAGAGCATCCCGCCCGGCAAGCACACCGTCACGGCGGAGATCCGCGTCGTCGGCTCCACGGGCCCGGCGGTGGTGCGCCAAGGAAGCTACGAGCAGGAGGCGGGGCCCAGCGAGGGCATCCCCGGCTTCGAGGCGCTGGGGCTTCTCGGCGCGCTCGTCGCGGCGGTAGCGCTCACGCGGCGTCGGCGCTAGAGGATGCGCTTGCCCAGCGCCGAGCAGGCGAGCCCGACCATGAGCTCGCCGGTCACGTTGCCCGTGTCCATGAGCGGGTTGAGCTCGACGATCTCGAGGCTCTTGAAGTGCGGGATCTCCGCGAACATCTCCATCGCGAGGTGCGCCTCGCGGTAGGTGAGGCCGCCGGGGACCGGTGTGCCGACGCCGGGCGCCTCGTCCGGGTCCAGGGAGTCGGCGTCGAACGAGACGTGCAGGTGCGAGACGCCGCTGCACGCGATGTCGAGCGCGTCCTCCATCACGCGGCGCATGCCGCGCTCGTCGATCTCGCGCATGGTGAACGTGGTGACGCCCGCCTTCTTCAGGAGCTGCGCCTCCTCGGGGTCGACGTCGCGCAGCCCCACGATGACGACGTTCTCGGGGCGCACCTTCGGATTGACTTCGCCGATGTTCGTGAGCCTGCCGTCGCCCAGCCCGCAGATGCTCGCGAGCGGCATGCCGTGGATGTTGCCGGTGGGGCTCGTGTCGGTGGTGTTGAAGTCGGCGTGCGCGTCGACCCAGATGACGCCCGTGCGGCCGCCGGAGTTGCCGCGCGCGACGCCGCCGACGGTGCCCATCGCGATGATGTGGTCGCCGCCCATCACGAGCGGGAAGTCGCCGGCGGCCACGACCTTCTCGACCTTGCGCGCGAGCGTCTCGCAGACCTTGATGATCTCCTCGGCGTAGAGGAGGCTCGTGTGCTTGGCCGTCTTTGTCTCGACGGTCGGCGAGTAGATGTTGCCGAGGTCCTCGACGAAGTGGCCCAGGCGCTCGATGCGCGGGCCGAGGCGCGCGACGCGCATCGCGGAGGGACCCATGTCGGTGCCGCGACGAGAGGCGCCGAGGTCCATCGGTGCTCCAATGATCTTGACGTTCATCGCGGTCGGCGGCGATGGGTCGAGCCACCGTAAAAGCCCTGCCGGAACCGCACGGGCGCTCCGGCCCCGCGACCCGGCAGACGACCCCTTGGCGGGGTGGCGGCCCGGCGGCGTGGGCTCAGGTGGCCGGCCGCACGAGCACGCGCACGTCGCGCGTCGCGACGCCGCCGTCGGCGTCCGTCACCGTCAGCACGACGCGGTGGAGCCCGCCGCGCGAGAAGGCGTGCGCGACCTCCTGGCCCTCCAGGACCGTGCCGTCGGGGAAGCTCCACGCGTAGCCCACGAGGTCGCCGTCCGGGTCGAACGCCTCGGCGCGGAACCGGAACGTGTCGCCGACGGCGCCGAAGCGCCGGTCCGCGTCCGCCTGCGCGACGATCGGCGGGGCGTTCACGACGCGCACAAAGGTGTGGGCGTGGCCCCACGAGCCCCCGGAGTCGAGGACCCAGAGGCTCACGTTGTACGTGCCCAGCGCGTCGTACGCGTGCGTCGGCGCCTGCTGGAGCGACCACGTGCCGTCGCCGAAGCTCCACGTCCAGTTGACGATGGCGTCGCCGTCGGCGTCGCGGACGTCGGCGGTGAACGCGATGGCCTGCCCGCGGTGCGCTTCGGAGGAAGAGACCTTGATCGTCGCGACGGGGTCCGCCGGAAGGACGAAGATCGACCTCGTGACGATGCCGACGGCGAGCTGCTCGTCGGTCACGCGGAGGGTCACGTTGTGGATGCCGGCGCGCGCGAAGGCGTGCGTGACGTGGGCGCCGATGGCCTGCGCCCCATCGCCGAAGTCCCACTCCTCGAGCAGGATGGCCCCATCGTCTACGGAGGTGCTGTGGAAGCTGATGCGAACGCCCGCCTGCGGATCGGAGGGCGAGAACGCGAAGTCAGCGTGCGGCGGGGAGTTCGGCGCGAGCCCCAGCGCGAGGGGGGCGGCGAGCGTCGCCGTCGCGAGAACGAGGACGATGAGCGGTCTCAAGCGGATGCCTCCGGAGGCGAGGACGCGCCGGGGCGGCGGTGCCGTTTTCGTTGTCCGCGCGGGGGGCAACGGAGGGAATGGGCTCAAGCACTCGGGCGTGCTCCCCGGCTCATGCGCGACACGCGCGCCGAGTGGGAGGCGCTCGCCGAGCGATGGGAAGGGGCTCGCCGCCACGCCTGGCCTGCCGTCGCTTCCTTCGCCGAGTCGTTCCGCGGAGGGCAGCTCGTGCTCGACCTCGCCGCCGGCAACGGCCGCCACGGCGTCATCGCGCTGAAGTCCGGCGCGCGCGTGGTCGGCGCGGACTTCGCGCGCTCGCTCCTGTCGTTCGCCACGGAGCGCGGCATCGAGGCCGCGCAGGCGGACGCGCGCGAGCTGCCGTTCCAGCCCCGCACCTTCGACGGCGCGCTGTTCGTCGCGGGGCTCCACTGCATCCCGACGCGCGCGGGGCGCATCGGCGCGCTCGCGGAGCTGCGCCGCGTGCTCAAGCCCGGGGGCCGCGCCCTCGTCACTGTCTGGTCGCGCTTCCGCGAGCAGGGCCTGAAGGGGTGGAACGTCGCGGACGCCGACGTCCCCTGGGGCGACGTCTCGCGCTACTACCACTTCTACACCCCCGTGGAGCTCACAAGCGACTGCCGCGTCGCCGGCTGGCGCGACGTCAAGCTGCGCGCGGTGAAGATGGGCGGGGGCGCCGGCTGGCTCCCCGACAACTGGTTCGTGACGCTCACGGCGTGAGCTTGAGCCGCTCGAGCCGGTCCAGCTCCTCGACAAGCTCCGCGTGCACGGCGCGCGCCTTCGTCAGCGCCTCGCCCTCGCGCGCGGGCATCTCCGCCTCGAGCCGCGCGACGACGCGGGCCAGGCGCACGCGCGCCTCCGCGAGCGGGACGTCGCCGAAGATGCCGACGAAGCGGAAGGGGCGCACGCGGCGGGAGCCGGCGCGGGTGGATTTGAACCCCGCCGGCGGTGGCGCTGCGCCGCGACGCTCACCGCGGGGCGCGGGGGACGCGCGGAGAACGCTCACCGCGGAGGACGCGGAGCTCGCGGAGGAGGCGCGGGGCCTTCTCTTGGTCCTTGGGTCTGTCCCGAAGCGGCGTGGCGTGCCAGAGAGCCAAGAACGTCGACGCGGCACCGTCAAGCGGCGCGCGCGTGCACGGAGTCGAGAAAGAGGAGCACGGCCGTCGGGTCGTTCTCGGGAACGACGAGCTTCCCGTCCCGAAGCTCCAGCGGCACGCGCTTCTCCTCGACGGCCTTGAGCGCCCGCGCGCCGTCGACGCGCTCGATGCGCGCCGCGCTCTCCTGGAGCTTGCGCAGCGTCGGGAAATGCATGGCGGCGGCGAGCGCGAGGCGCTCCGGGTTGGCGAGGGGCACGCGCGCCGCGATGACGTCCACCTCCTTCTTCGCCTCGAGGACGTAGCGGTAGTAGTCGCCGGGGTAGCGCACGCGGGCGCGGCCGTCGCGCGTCTTTGTCGTGCAGAGCGCGTCGGCGTAGCAGAGGTTGAACGTCTGCAGGTTGTCGCAGCCGGGCACGCTGTAGCTCGTCCCGCTCGTCACGCCCGTGATGTGCTCGACCTGGTAGCGCGTGAGGTCCTCGCGGAAGTCCGGCGCCTGCGCGAAGAGCTGCATGATCTCCTCGCTCGACATGCCGATCTTGTGGAGGAACGTCACGACGGCGAAGCGCGCGTTGTGCGCCGCGTTCTCCCCGCGCTGGAGCTGGCCGAGGATGTGGCGCATGCACGGCGGGATGCACGAGAGGTCGACCTTGCCGAACCCTTCGACGCTGTACGCCTCCTTCCGGATGCGCGCGGCCTCGCGGATGGGCGCGGCGTCCGGCTCCACCGCCTGCTGGACCTCGTCGCTGAGCCTCTTGGGAAGCTCCGACTCGATGCGGCGCCGGAGCGCCTCCTGCACGAGGCGGCTCGCGACGTGCGCGATCATGACCACCTGGCCGCGCATGAGGCGCTGCGACACAAGCTTCCACTCCGCGTCCTTGAGGTGGACGCTGTAGCGCAGGAAGTCGGTGAAGTGCGCGACGAACTCGTCGCCCTTGCCCTCGAACGGGAGCTCGAGGGCGCGCGCGGCGGCGGGGATGTCCTCGGGCGCGCGGAGGAGGTGCTCGCGCGCGCGGACCGCCTCGGCGAGCGCGTGGCGGCGCACGACGTACGGGTCCGCGATGGCCGAGACGAGGATGCGCGCGTAGAGGTAGGAGAGGACCTCCTCCAGGAGCTCACGCGGCGGCGAGGCGTCCGAGAGGGGAGGGGCGGGGATGGCGGCCTCCTCGAGCGCGAGGCGCACCCGCTCGCGCCCCTTCGCCCGCGCGCCCGCGTACACGCGCTCCGTCAGCAGCTCCTCGAGCGCGGGGAGCCCCGGGTACCCTGCCGCCTCGGGCAGGAACGGGAAGCGCGCGAGGCGGCTGAGGTCCACGCCGGGCCAGACGGGGGCCGTTCCATGAACCTTGGGGAGGTGGCGCCGTCAATGCGCGACGGGGAAGGTCACGACGAAGCGCGTCCCCTTCCCGGGGGCGCTCTCGCAGGCGATCTCCCCGGCGTGCGACTCGACGATGCGGCGCACGATGCTGAGGCCCAGCCCGGTCCCCTCGGTCTTCGTGGTGTAGAAGGGCTCCCACATGCGCGCCTGGACGTCGGGCGGGATGCCCGGCCCCTCGTCGACGACCTCGAAGCGCGCGCGCCCGTCGGCCGTCCACGCGCGCACCTGCACGCGCGCGCCGCTGGGCGAGGCGTCGGCCGCGTTCTCGAGGAGGTTCAGGAGGACCTGCTGGAGCTGCACGCGCTCGACGGCGATGTGGCCCACCTCGCGCACGTCCACCTCGAGCCGGACGCGGCCGGGGTGCGTCGCCTCGAACAGCCGCACGGCCGCGAGCGTCGCCTCCTCCGCCGAGACGGGCGCGGAGGCGGGCGGGTGCGTGCGCGTGAAGCGGCGCAGGTCCTGCACGAGGCGGTTGATGCGGTCGACGGCCTCGAGGATGGCGCCCGCCGACTCGCGAAGCCGCGGCGCGTCCGGATGCTCCATGCGCTTCGCGAGCATGTCGAGCACCTGGGCGTGGTTGCCGGCGTAGGCGAGGGGCGTGCGGATCTCGTGGGCGACGCCCGAGACGAGCGAGCCCATCGCGGCGAGCTTCTCGCGGTGCGCGAGCTCCTGGCGCGCGTCGACAAGCTCCCGCTGCAGCCGCCGCGCCTCCGTCACGTCGCGGTAGTACCACGCCCGGCCCAGCCGCGTGCCGTCGGGGCCGGTGACGGGCGTCGTGTACGAGTCCAGGATGCGGCCGTCCTTGAGGCGCAGGTCGAAGCGGAGCGACGCCTGCGGCTCCTGCTCCATGCGCAGCGCGAGCGCGACGAAGGCGGCGGGATCGGCGATGGAGTCCATACTACGCGCGAGCCGGTCCTCGATGCGGTCCATGCGCGGCACGTCCTCCGGGACGCCGAAGATCTCGAGGAGGCGCCGGTTGAAGAACGCGGGGCGCCCCTGCGCGTCCTGGAAAAAGATGCCGTCGAGCGCCGCCTCGTTCTGCGACTCGAGGAGCTGCTGGCGCACCATCGTCGCCTGCGCGAGCTTCGCGCGCGCCAGCGCCTGCGAGCCCTGGTCCGCGAGCGCGCGGAGGAATCCGCGCGCGGCCTCCGGGAAGTCGCGCGTGGTCTCGAAGCCGAAGAGGAGCGCGCCCTGCGGCCGGCCGCTCTCGCGCAGCGCGAGGACCACCCACGCGTGCGCGGAGGGCGGCGCGTCGCAAAGCGCGGGCCAGCGCCGCAGGAGCTCCTCCCGGTCAGCGACGTAGAGGTCGGCGCCCGAGCGCGTCGCCTCCGCCGCCGGGTGCTCGCCGGCGATGTCCATCCGGCGCAGCGCCGCGAGCCCCGTGTCGGCGCAACCGTGCGCGGCGCCGAGCTCCAGCGCCTCGCCGCCCCCGTCGAGAAGGAGGAGCGCCGCGCAGCACGCGCCCGCCGCCGTGGAGGCCTCCGCGACAAGCGTCTCCGCGACCTCGCGCTCCGTCAGCGTGGGCGTGAGGCGGGACGTGACGCGCTGCAGGCGCGCGAGCCGGTCGTGCACGCGAGCGTTGTCGAACGCCAGCGCCGCGCGCGCGGCCAGGTCCTCGACGAGGGCGACGTCGCGCGCCGCGAAGGAGCGGCCGGAGGCGCCCTGCACGAGCGCGAGGACGGCGACGACCTCGTCATGCACCGCGATGGGAACGAGGACGGCGCAGCGGGTGCCCAGGCGCCCCACGAGCTCCTCGTGCTCGGGCCCGTGGAAGATGCCGCGCACGCTCTCGGGCGGCATCGGGTCGAGAACGAGCGTGCGGCGCTCCTGCACGATGCGCGCGAAGGGTCCGACGACGCGGGGCCCGCTCGGCCAGCGCTGGTCGAGCTCCTCGAAGACGCGCTGGAGCTCGCGGTCGGAGTGCAGGAAGCCGCCGCGCTCGAAGCTTCCGTCGGGCCGGCGGAGGTAGAGGATGCCCCAATCCGCGACCGCCGGCACCGCGAGCTGCAGAAGCTCCGTCATCGTGCGCACGGGATCGAGCGACGCCGCGAGCCGCCGCGACACCTCCGCCAGGAAGGTGGCCTGGCTCGCCTGCTCCTGCGCCTCGCGGTGGAGGCGCGCGTTCTCGATGGCGGTGGAGGCGCGCAGCGCGAGGTCGTGGGCGAGCGCGACGTCCTCCTCCTCGAAATGGCGGCCGGAGTCGGCCATGGTGAGCGAGATGCAGCCGACCGCGCCGCGCGGCGACGGGATGGGGACCACGATGACGCTGCGGGGCCTGACGCGCTCAACGATCTCGCGCGCCTCGGGCGGCACGTTCGCGCGCAGGAACTCGGGCGAGAGGTCGAGAAGGGTCATGGGCTCCCCCTCCCGCACGACGCGCCCGATGCCGGCGGCGTCGTCCACGTGCGGCGTGAGGCGCGCGTGCCATCGCCGCGCCAGCGCCTCGTGCTCGGCGTCCACGGCGCCGATGGCGACGGCGCGGATGCTGCCGTCGGGCTGGCGAAGGTGGACGGTGCACCAGTCCGCGAGGTCGGGCACCGCGAGGCTGACGACGTTCTGGAGCGTGCGCTCGTAGTCGAGCGACGCGGCGAGCACCTGGCCTGCGCGCAGGAGGAACGCGGTCCGCCTGTCCGCAGGCGGGGCAGCCGCGCGTGTCGTCGCCACGGACGGGCACGGCCGTGCGCCTTGAAAAGCCTCCGCCGTTCCAAGGCACGTACGAGGCCGAGGGGGCAGGCGCCGCGTCAGTCCATATCGACGACGGAGACGAGCGTCATGGACCCGCGCTGAACGCGCGTCGCGCGCCGCACCCCTCGCAGCGGAACGTGAACCCCGTGGCCATCGTCCACCCGCCACGCGCTACTTCTTGCCGAGGACGTGGAGCACGTCGGAAAGCACCGCCGTCGCGGTCTCCCTTCCGCCGGCGCCCTTGCCGCTGATGGTGAAGGCGCCCGCGTGCTGCGTGGTGAAGCGCACGACGTTGAGGGTTCCCCGGACGTTGAGCGTGGAGGTGTGCGGGACGAGGCGCGGCGCGACGGCGGCGCTCTTGGTGGCCGCGTCGACGCTGGCGATGAGGCGGATGGCGTACCCCTCGCGCTCCGCGAGCCGGATGGCGGCGGCGCTGATGCTCTGGATGCCTTCGCGGCGCACGTCCTCGAACTGCACCGGGACGCCGAGCACGGCGTTCGCGAGGATGCACAGCTTCGCCGCGGCGTCGTGCCCTGCCACGTCGGCCGTCGGATCCGCCTCGGCATAGCCCAGCTCCTGCGCCTCCTTGAGCGCCTCCTCGAAGCCGAGCCCTTCCTCCGCCATGCGCGTGAGGATGTAGTTCGACGTGCCGTTGAGGATGCCGTCCACGCGCGTGACGGGGTTCCCGGGGAGGCAGAACTCGTGGAGGTTCATCACGGGGATGCTGCCGCCCACGGTGCCTTCGAAGCGGAACGGGGTCTTCGTCTCGCGCGCGAGGGCGGTGAGCGCCTGGTAGTGGCGCAGGAGCGGGCCCTTGTTCGCGGTGACCACGGGGATGCCGCGCTCGAGCGCCGCGCGGATGTGCGTCGCGCCCGGCTCCCCCGTCTGGAGGTTGGAGGGCGTCAGCTCGACCAGGACGTCGGGGCGGAGCTTCTCGAGCGCGTCGAGCACGCCCATGTGCTGGCGCTTCGCGAGGAGCGTGCCGCCGGGGGCGACGCCGTTCTCGTCGAGCCACGCGCCCGCGCGGCGGACGACGCCGACGACCTTGCCCACGCCGCTCTCCTGCACAAGCTCGTGGAACGCCTTGCCGACGCTGCCGTGCCCGGCGAGGAGGATGCGCGCGCCGCTCATGCGATTCCCTCCGTGTCGAGACGAGCGGCCGCGAAGACGCGAAGACGCGAAAGACCGGAAAAGCTCGCGTCATCGCGTCGTCGCGGCAGGATCGACGGCGACATGGCGCTCACGGTTCCACCCCGCCGAGCGCTTCGACGTAGGTGAGGCCCTTCGCCCGCGCCATCTCGGCCACGCGGGCGCGCGCGTCCCGCAGCGCCTCGGGGGAGCTCGCGGCGATCTCGAGGAGCGCCGCGCTGGGGCGCTCGCGCGACTCGATCTCCGCCTTGAACGTGCGCACCTCGGCGCCGGCGGCGAAGACGGCGTCGGTCACCTCGTGCACGTGCGACTCGAAGACGTGCCCCAGGAGAAGGAACGCGAACGGCATCGTCGCCATCGCGCCGGAGACGCTGATGACGCGGTGCTCCTCCTTGAGGCCCGCGAGGAGCGCGTCGATGTTCTCCTTGGGCACGTCGATGACGACGCGGACGGGGATCCAGTCGCCGCGCTTCTTGCCGTGCTCGTGGAGGACGCTCTGCACGTTGCCGCCGAAGCGCGAGATCGTCGCGAGGGCGGCGGAGAGTTGGCCGGGGCTGTCGCGCAGCTCCAGCGAGAGGTCGAGCTTCATCGGATGGAGGCTCCACGCGGCCCGGAGGCCCATAAACTGCGCGGTACCGGCCCCGCGCTCACGCGGCGAGGATGCGGCGGAGCTCGGCGAGCGTCGCGGGCACCCGGAGGGCCGGCTCCGCGAACCGGGCGACGATGTCGGCGTCCTTGAGCCCGTTCCCGGTGGCGACGAGGACGACCGACTCCGACCGCGACGCCTCGCCGGCGTCGACGAGCTTCTTGAGCGCCGCGAGCGGCGCCGCGCTCGCCGGCTCGACAAAGATGCCCTCCTTCGCGGCGAGGAGCTTCTGCGCCGCGAGGATCTCGTCGTCGGTGACGACCGCGAAGGTCCCGCCCGTCTCCTTCACCGCGCGCATCGCCTTCGCCGCGTTCACTGGCGCGCCGATGCGGATGGCGGTGGCGAGCGTGTCGGCGCCCTTGTGCGGCTCGTACGGGCGCTTCTCGCGGAAGGCGCGCGCGAGCGGCGAGGCGCCCTCCGCCTGCGCGCCCGAGAGCATCGGCGTGGCGCGGCTGAGCCCGGTCGCGTGCGCCTCGCGGAGCGCCTTGTGCCCCGCGCTCACGTTGCCGCCGTTGCCGACGGGGTAGAGCACGCGGTCCGGGCTCGTCGCCTCGAGGACCTCGAACATGAGCGTCTTCTGCCCCTCCAGCCGGAGCGGGTTGAGCGAGTTGAGGAGGTAGACGCTTCCCCCGGTCGAGAGCTCCTCGACGAGGCGCATGCCGTCGTCGAAGTCGCCGTCGATCTCCACGACGCGCGCCCCGAATGCGAGCGCCTGCGCCATCTTGCCCAGCGCGATCTTGCCCGTCGGCACGAGGACGAGCGGGCGCATGCCGGCGCGCGCGCCGTAGGCGGCGAGCGAGGCGCTCGTGTTGCCCGTGCTCGCGCACGCGAGCGTCGTCGCGCCGAGGCTGCGCGCGAGCGTCACGCCGACGGTCATGCCGCGGTCCTTGAACGAGCCCGTGGGGTTCGCGCCCTCGACCTTCACGTGGAGCTCGCGCACGCCCGCCCACGCGGCGAGGCGCTCGCAGCGCAGGAGCGGGGTGGCGCCCTCCTGGAGCGTCACCGGCGTCGCCTCCTCGGGGACGGGGAGAAGCGAGCGGTAGCGCCAGACGCCCTTCGCGCTCGTGGGCTTCCACGTCCAGTCCGCCTCCACCTCCAGGAGGCCGCGGCACGCGCCGCAGCGGTAGACGATCTCGCGGATGCCGTGCGTGTGGCCGCACTCGATGCAGACGAAGCGCGCGTTCACAGCTTGACCTCCGGCCCGTGGATCTCGCCGGCGGGGCGCGTCACGAAGATCTCCGCGGGAACGCCCTTCTTCGCGAAGAGCTCGCGGAGCGCGAGCTGCACCCGGATGGGGTCCTTGCCCTCGGGGAGCGCGGCGATCATCGCGGGACCGGAGCCCGAGAGGAGGAAGCCGACGGCGCCGGCGTCGAGCGCCGCGCGGCGCGCGTCGTCCCAGAGCGGCACCTTCGGCGCGCGGTAGGGGCGCGAGAAGTTGTCCTCGAGCGCGCGGCAGAGCATCGCGCCGTCCTGGTGGTGGCACGCGGCGATGATGCGCGCGACGTTCGAGAGGTTCTGCACGACGTCGCGGCGCGGGAACGCGTCCGGGATGAGGCGGCGCATCTCGCGCGTCGGAAGCTCCACGTCGGGGCGGACGACGACGAGGTGCACGGGCGGCGGACGCATGCGCACGACGGGCTCGGTGTCGCCGCCGACGATGGTGAGGCCGCCAAAGAGCGCGGCGGCCACGTCGTCGAGGTGCGCGTTCCCCGTCGCGACGGCCTCGCCCGCCCCGGCGGCCATGAGCGCGTCGCGGGCGGAGAGCGTGAGGCGGAAGCACTTGGCGAAGGCGCGCACGGCGGCCGCGTTGGAGGAGGCGCTGCTTCCCAGGCCGGAGCCGGGCGGCACGCCCTTCTCGATGACCACGCTGAGCGGCGTGCGGACGCCCGTGCGGCGGCGCAGCTCGTCGATGGAGGCGCACGCGCTGTTCTTCTCCCATTCGGTGGGCACGCGCTCGGCGCCGGCGCCGCGCACGCTCACGGAGTCGGCGTCGGAGGTGAACACGCTCACGGTGTC